>JAQVCQ010000019.1 GCA_028689715.1 Lachnospiraceae bacterium | reverse complement strand
ATGGCAGGAAATATGGTATTCAGAACAGGCAAAAAAAGTAAGAGAACAGGTTAAACAATGTCAAAAAAATTGTTGGATGATAGGGAGTGCGTCGCCGGCTATGAAACAGAGAATCTGGGCACCGGGCTGGTGGATTATAAAACACAAGTTGTTTATGCATCATAAGTATCATTTGAAAGAAAATAAATTTATTTCATAATGAACATAAGATTGATCTATATTTAAGAATAGGATTAGAGTTTTTGAGGAGGTATTATGGAAATAACACTTGATTGTATTCCATGCATGTTAAAACAGGCACTGGAAGCTTCGCGGATGGTCACAAACGATATAGAACAGCAAGAAAAGATAGTGGAAGAAGCGTTATCGATACTGTTAGCCTTTAAGGCATATAGAAATGCTCCGGATCTTGCAAGAGGGATTCAGCGGATCATTAAGGACATAACTGGGACGGAAGATGCCTATTATGATATAAAAAGAAGAGATCTGGATGCGGCAAACAAATTATATCCATTTTTGCAGGAATTCATAAAAAAACAGGATGGTGAGCTCTATTGGGCATTGAAAACTGCAGCAACAGGAAATAATATAGATGCTGCAATTTATCAGGATATTGATGTAAAACGATGCGTGGAGCAGGAGCTGGACAAAGAATTTTCCGTATGTGATCTAACGCTTTTTAAAGATAAATTAAAGGTAGCGTCTAATATACTAATTTTAGGAGATAATACAGGAGAAACGGTATTCGATAAAATATTGATAGAAAGCCTTCCAGATATACCTGTTACATATGGCGTCAGGAGTGAACCAATCCTCAATGATGCAACAATACAGGAAGCATATGATTCAGGGCTGGGAGAAGTATCACGTATCGTATCAACAGGATGCAATGCTCCAGGTACAATACTAGAAGAGTGCAATAAGGAATTTATTACATTGTTTCATCAGGCTGACCTGATCATCAGCAAGGGACAGGGGAATTTTGAAGCTTTGTCAGAACAAAAAGGGAATTTATTCTTTTTACTAAAAGCGAAGTGTCCGATGATCGCTAATAAATTAAATGTAGAACTGAATGATTATGTTTTTAAATATAGTGGTTCTTAAAAACTTAAGAAAACGGCCACACAAAATATGTGTGACCGTTCATCAGCATATTATTAATAGTTTTCCTTACGTACCTCAAAATACGATTGTGAGTACTTGCAGACGGGACATACTTCAGGCGCTTTTTTGCCCATGACCAGATGTCCGCAGACACGGCATTCCCACATCGCTTCTTCCCCTTTTTCAAATACCTGCTGCATTTCAATATTTTTCAGCAGAGCCCGGTATCTTTCTTCATGTGCTTTCTCGATCGCTGCAACACGGCGGAATCTTGCTGCAAGTTCAGAAAAACCTTCTGATTCTGCATCTTTGGCAAAGCCATCATACATGTCTGTCCACTCGTAATGTTCTCCTTCAGCTGCATGCAGTAGATTTTCAGCTGTCGATCCAAGATTTCCCAGTTCCTCATACCACAAACGAGCATGTTCCTGTTCATTTCTTGCAGTCTTCAGGAATAATTCGCTGATCTGATCGTAACCTTCTCTGGATGCAATATTTGAAAAATAAGTATACTTATTACGTGCCTGGCTTTCACCAGCGAACGCTTCCATAAGATTCTTTTCAGTTTTTGTTCCGGCATATTTGTTTCCTGATGGAGCTTTTTCTTCGATTTTTTCAAAGACTGACGCGGGTTGCTTACAGACAGGGCATTTGAAATCGGCAGGGAGTGTTCCTTCGTGAATGTAGCCACAGACAGTACAACGATATCTTTCCATATTTTGATTCTCCTTTTTATTTAATATAGTTGAATTTTGATTGTTCTTATTAAGTGTCTGAATTAGCATTTTTACAGATTCTACAGGGAAATCAGGTTCTTTTTCAGTTTCACATAATTGTTCTAAGAGTTTTATTGTACTTTCACTTTGCGGGAGCATATATCCAGACTCGCGAATCAGATCTTCAGCCATAAGATGATGTGATATGGCAATAGCAGATGCAAGCTGTTCAAGGACTGGGTCATCTGTTTCATGAGCGATCTGTTCAGCCATTTTTTCAAGGGTAGCCTTTTGAGATGCCATCTTAAGTAATGCATTTTGTGTCTGAATCTTCTTTTCCTGTTGTGGTGGGAAGGTATCAGGAATCAGCGATATTGCATGGGAAGGACAGGAATCCACGCACAAACGGCATCCGCTGATACACTTATCAGGATCGATCTGTCCGGTTTCTGTATCAGTGGCACCTGTAGGACAGACATACAAACACAGGCAATCCTTTGTACATAATCGTATATTTCTTACTGCATGCATTAGACGACCTCCTTTTGTACAGGTGTAATTTTAAAGCTTGGTACCTTGCAGACAGGACAGATATCAGGGGGAAGATCACCAATATATACAAATCCGCAAATTTCACAGACATAAATATTTGTGTTGTCCAAAAGGCCGGTACCCTGTTTTTCGAATCTTCCTATGAGTGAAGAGAGGATCCGCGAACATTTTTCGCTCCAGGTAAGTGCACGAAGTGCACCTCTGTCAGCATTTGCTGTGGCAATCTGAAATGCAGCAGGATAAACGTTTTCCAATTCTTTTTCGAGGAATGGCTTTAATTCCTGAAGATGGGATACCACTTCAAGAGGTCTGCGTTTTTTATAATATTCAGCCAGTTCCATAAATATTGCAGCCTCATCCGGTCGGTATTGTTTTTCACATCCTTTTGCGAGATTAGAAAATAAAGCATACAATTCGGAAGAGGACAGTTCGCGAAGTACTTCAGTTTCGTCTGTTTCAACAGATAACGTAACAGGTTTTTTTGTGAGATTTTCTACAATTCGGAATTCGGATTTTGTTGCACCACAGATCGGACAGACCCAGTCATCCGGAATCGCAGACCAGAGTGTTCCAGGAGCAATTCCACCTTCAGGATGACCGACCTTCTCATCATAAATAAAATTACAGATACTACAGACATATTTTTGCATTTGACAACCCTCCTATGATTGATTTTAACATTTTAAAATTGTTAGTACAATAGTTAAATGCATATGCTCATAAAAATTAATTATAAAATAATACGAATATAGATAGAGTGAAAGGATAATGAACAAAAATAGACAGATAAAAATAATGCATAATAGATAAATGAAATACAAGAATCGAATAAATAGAATATAAAAAGCAAATAACTGAAATAGATGGAAAAAAACAAAAAAATATAATATAATAAATCAATCATAGAAAATGTGTTTGAAGAAGGAAAGAAAACTAAAAAAGATCGGAGGGACGCTGTATATGAGCCGTTTGAACTTATCGAAAAAGCTGATCATCGTTATTTTCATGGCCTTTTTAGTCATGCTGGTCAATGCATCGTTTGATCTTATTTATGAATATAATAAAAATATCGAATCATTAGAAGTACTTGAGACTAGTCTACGAGAGAACTATGATACAAGTATCAAGATGCAGATAGAAACCTTATTTGCGACAATAGAAACATTGCGAATTAAGAATGAGAATGATGGAATCACGAAAGAAGAGAGTCAGAATAGAATTGCTGAGGTGATTAGAAATATTAGATATGGAGAAAACGGATATTTTTGGGTAGATACGATATATGGAGATAATATCGTACTTTATGGGAGTGAAGTTGAGGGAACCAACCGCTATGAACTTCAGGATACCAATGGGAAATATATCATCAAAGAATTAATAAAGAAAGGTCTTCAGGGTGGAGGATTTACTGATTATGTATTTCCGAAGGCAGACGAGACAGAGCCTCAGCCCAAAAGAGCATATAGTAAATACTATGAACCATTTGGCTGGGTCATAGGGACCGGAATCTATACAAATGATATTGATCTTGAGATCATGGCAAAACAGGAGATCCAAAGAAAAGAATTACAGCGTAATCTTTTGCTACATCTTTCATTACTTCTTGGATTTTTTATCACAATTACAATATTGATCCTTATTTTTTCAAAAAGATTTGTACATATGATCATATTTTCTTCGACTTATGCAAAGGCAATTTCAGAAGGAGATTTTGGCTTATCAGTGCCAGATCATTATTTAAAGAGAACAGATGAACTTGGTCTATTGCTGAATTCACTTGAAGATATGAAACAATCTCTGACCAGTACTTTTCAAGAGAAGGAGTATGCAAATTATCAATTATCAAAAGAAAAAGAATTTCTTGACACCATACTGGAAACGATCAATGAAGGAATTGTTGTATTAAATGAAAATGGCAGGATACAGCTGATGAATGCTGCAGCTGTGAAAATGCTGGATGAAGAATATTTAGGGTCGAATGATTTACAGGGACGTCAATTTTCAGAGTTGCTTCATTTTGTGGGTACTGATCGTCACAAAATTTCAACAGATGAGATTTTTTATCAATGCAGAAGCCTAAAAAAAGAAGTAAAAAGAGAGAGCTTTCTTAATATAAAAGGGGCAAAGGTCTGTATTGAAGACAGTGCATCTCCAATCTTTGACCATGATGGCAGAATGCAGGGTTATGTTTATGTATTTCGAGATATCAGTGAACGGCAGCGCAAGCAAAAGGAGATAGAATTCTTAAGTTTTCATGACCTGTTGACGGGTGTCTACAATAGAAGATATTTCGATTTGAAGTGCCGTGAACTTGTAGAGGAAGGAGATTATCCACTTACGATCATTGTTGCAGATGTCAATGCCCTGAAACTTACAAATGATGCATTTGGTCATGTGACAGGAGATAAACTGATCAGATCATTTGCCCACGTCTTAAAAAGCGTGGCAAAGGAACAGGAGTATATATTCAGGATTGGAGGAGATGAATTTGTATTGCTGCTGCCATTTAAAGAATACCATCAGGGAATGGATGTCATTGAAGCAATGAAGTCAACTCTGGCGAGGACATTTGTAGGAAGTATACCACTGTCAGCAGCATTTGGCTGTTACACTTGTGAAAATAGTGAGATGCAGATCGAAGAGGCATTCAGGCAGGCTGATGAGGCCATGTACAAAAACAAACTAAAAGAAAATGAAGCGGTCAAGATGGGAATTATTGATTCGATTCTGGATAGTAACCGGCATATGTTCTGGAATCAGTCAAATGAAATTCAGCAGGTATTACTGTGTTGCAATGCAATAGGAGAACGTCTTCATTTTACTCCAATTGAATTGAACAGGCTGCTAAAAGCTGCAGCAATTTATAACATTGGATACAGTACGCTGGACCAGTCGGTTGTAAGTAAGGAAGATGAGCTAAACAGCAAAGAATGGGACGAGATAAGAAAACATCCGATGGCGGGATATCATATGCTGAAGAACTTAAGCGTCTATGCAGATATTGCAGAGATCATACTGGAACATCATGAAAATATTGATGGTTCAGGGTATCCGAGAGGGCTGATGGAAAATCAGATACAGAGAGAAACGCTGGTTCTTTCAGCGGTGAGTGATTATTATTCAATGTGTAATGATCGCCCATATAGAAGAGCGATGTCATCTGAAACTGCAATTACAAGAATGAGAGAAGGAATCGGTAAACGATATCGGGAAGATGTGATTGAATTACTTGAAAAAACAGTGGACAATTTATAATGTCCACTGTTTTTATAAGGAGTTACAGACTTTTTTCATCTAGCTTAAAGACATCAGAAGGTTTTCCTATGACCACAATATGGTCATTTCGCTGAAAGGTATAATCACTTCCAGGAAGCGGTTTTAAGTCATTTCTCGTCTTGATCGCCAGGATATTGATGTGATGCTTTCTTCGGATATCTACCTGGGCTATGCTTTTATTGATCCAGATTTCTCTGATCGGAATTTCAAAAATACCATATTCAGGTGTCAGCTCAATAAAATCAAAAATACTTTTTGCACTTAATCTGATGGCAAGCTTTTCGGCCATTTCCCTCTCTGGGTAAATGACTTCATCAGCACCGTTTCGGAGCAGGAACTTTGCCTGAATGTCACGGCTGGCTTTTGAAACAACATATTTGGCACCAAATTCTTTTAGGAGTGATGTGATCTCAAGAGAAGATTGAAAATTATTTCCAATCGCCACAAAACAAATATCAAAATTTCTGACGCCAAGCGTTGACAGGACCGTTTCACTGGTACAGTCACCAATGTGGGCATCGGTAAAGTTAGGAGCCAGTTCTTCAATAATAGATTCTTCTTTATCAATGATCATAACATCATTATTTAATTCAGTCATTTTTCTTGCCAGATGTTTACCAAAACGTCCCATTCCAATCACTAAGATAGATTTCATAGTTTTCTAACCATGCCTTTCCCTAATCTGGTAATAATTATCCAATCATGATTTTCTCGATCGGTCTGTTCAATATTGCATGTGTTCTTTTTTCAGCCAGGACCAGTGCCAGGGTCAGACCGCCTACTCTGCCGGCAAACATCAGTAGCATAATTATGATTCTGGAATGCTGATTCAGGGATGTCGTTATGCCACGTGACAGACCTACGGTACCTAGACCGGAAATGGTTTCAAACAGAACATCTTCCAGTTCAAATGGTTGAAAAGAACATATTAAAAGTGTTGACAGGATCACAAGGGTAAGATAAATAAAGAAAATAGCACTTGCCTGTTTTACAATACTGTCATCTAACCTTCTTTTAAATGTTGTAATATGACTTTCGTTCCTGGCAGATGCTGCGGCACCTAGAAGAAGAACAGCAAATGTGGTTACTTTAATACCACCGGCGGTGGAACCGGGACTACCACCGATGAACATTAGAATCATGGTCAGCAGATGTCCGCTTTCGGACAGTTCTGACATAGGTACACTGTTAAAGCCAGCAGTTCTTGGAGTGACAGACTGGAAGATCGCTGAAGTGATTTTGTCGGATAATGTCAAAGCTGAAAAACTATGCTCATACTCAAAGAAAAACAAGAGCAGCGCACCTGAAAAAATCAGGAACGCAGTAACGGTGAGTACGATTTTTGTATGAAGCTGATACTTTTTAAAATGAAATTTATGAATCAGAATATCATTCCAGACAAAAAAACCGATACCACCAATTACGATCAGGGATGCAACTGTTAACAGAACTACAGGATTATCCTGGTAAATGGTAAGAGAACAAAAAGCGCCATATCGTCCAAGAATATCAAATCCTGCATTGCAAAAAGCGGAAACGGAATGAAAGAGTGCATTATAAAGCCCTGCTTCCAGTCCCATCTGAGGACAGAACTGCGTCGCAAGAATCAAGGCACCAATACTTTCAATGAGAAAGGTTCCCAATGCAACTCTGCGGATTAATCTTACAACGCCACTGATGACGGGGCTTCCGGCTGACATCATCAGAAGTTTTCTTTCGTGCAGACCGATATTTCGTTTTAAAAAAATTGAAAGTAAAGTGATAACTGTCATAAATCCAAGTCCGCCGATCTGGATCATGGTCAATATGACAAGCTGACCAAATAACGACCAGTAGGTATAAGTATCATATACGACCAGACCGGTCACACAAGTCGCAGATGTTGCGGTAAATATTGAATTAAGAAACGGAGTCCATGCACCCGAACGTGATGAAATGGGAAGACTCAGCAACATACCTCCGGTTAAAATGATAATGAGATATCCAAGCACAATAAATTGTTCATACCGAAGATGATTTCTTTTCTTTATGGTAAGATTCATCACATTCTACCTGATTCCAATTGAATTGGAAACTTTCTGTATTTTTCAGATATTTATGAAAAATATAACAATAGTTCTGACTATATTTTATATGATTGTTCGTAAAAAGTACAGATGGATTCTCTTTGAAATAATATTTTCTTGCCTTCAAGGATTAAAGAAAGTATGATAATATCTATTTGAATGATTTGTGAGGTAAGTTATGCTAAAGATAGCCATAGTCGAAGATGAACAGTCATATGTGAATCAGTTAAAAGAGTATCTGGATAGATTTCAGAAAGAAACAGATGAAATCATTACTGTCAGTATATTTCATGACGGAGATGAGATCACATCAAAGTATACAGCCAGGTTTGACATTATTTTGATGGATATCCAGATGAAATTCGTAGATGGAATGACCGCTGCAAAAGAGATCCGGAAAATGGACTCAGAGGTAACGATCATTTTCATTTCGAATCTAGCCCAATATGCGATCAGAGGGTACGAAGTCGATGCACTCGACTACATTATTAAGCCTGTCACCTATTTTGCATTTAGTCAGAAATTGAGTAAAGCGGTCGCAAGGATGCAGAAAAGGAAAAATCGATTTATCACGGTCACTGTCAAAGGCGGTGTACAAAGGATCGATACTTCTGATATTTACTATGTTGAAAGTTTTGGACACAACCTGATCTTTCATACCAAACAGCAGGATTATATCTCAGGCGTAACGATGAAGTCAGCTGAAGAACTGCTGGCTAATATGAATTTTTCAAGAGGAAACAAATGCTACCTGATCAACCTTGAACACGTAGAAGGAATTCAGGATAATTGTGCGATCATCAATGGTGAAAAACTAATGCTGAGCAGAAATAAAAAAGTGAGCTTTATGCAGGAACTGACTAAATACTGGGGGGAACTAAAATGAATGTAATGTTGCCTGATATACCTAGATTTTATACAGCACTGGCAGAATGGCTTGCGTGTCTTCAGTGCATACTGGAGATGAGGCGTGTTTTAAAGGGCTGGAAGTTCAATGTGCTTTCAGGAGTTATTCTTGTAACCTTATCCGCCTTTTTGATCCTGACAAAGAACGCCGATACTTTCTGGTGGCTTCCCTTTATGGCAATTGCCATTGCAATTATGTTTTTTTATATTTATTACAGTTGTGATATCAATAAAAAAGATGCCGGCTACTGCTGTGTCAGAGCTTTTATCGTAGCAGAATTTGCCGCATCGATCGAATGGCAGATTCACTGTTATTATACCTATATAGTAGGAATCGACAATATTATACTGCAGTCAGTAATATTGATCGCAGTCTATGCTGGTATTTTTTTACTGATTGCATACATCTACAGAAAGTATATGGTGAGAAATGACAGGCTGAACATTACAAATCAGGAACTGCTAGCAGCAGTTCTGATCGGATTGGCTGTCTTTATGATGAGTAATCTTGGGTTTGTCTATTCAAAGACTCCGTTCAGTGGGCAATACATGATGGAGATCTTTAACGTAAGAACGCTGATCGATATGGGAGGCGTTGCGATTCTTTATGCATACCATATTAAGATATTCGATATGCGAACAAGATATGAACTGGATAGTGTCAGGAATATATTACATAACCAGTATGTACAATATCAGCAGTCACAGGAGACGCTTGATCTGATCAACTATCGTTATCATGATTTAAAACATCATATAATTGCACTTCGTGCGGAAAACAATCCGCAAAAACGAAATGAATATCTGGATAAAATGGAAGAAGAAATCATAAATTATGAAGCGCAGAATAAAACAGGTAATCAGGTTCTTGACACACTTCTAACTAGTAAAAATCTGTATTGTATTCAAAATGATATTTCATTCACCTGTGTTGCAGATGGGAATCTTCTTGACTTTATGGACGTCATGGATATTTGTTCCATATTTGGTAATGCACTGGATAATGCAATTGAATGCGAAAAACAAATTTCCGATAAAGAGAAAAGACTGATCCATGTTTCGGTTTCATCACAAAAGCAGTTTTTGATCATTCGTGTTGAAAACTATTATGAAGGAACATTGAAGTATGAACATGGTCTTCCTGTCACAACAAAGAAACAGGCTGAGTTTCATGGATTTGGAATTAAAAGTATTCGCTACACTGTACATAAATATGAAGGTGAAGTAGATGTAAGCGTGAAAGATAACTGGTTTATTTTAAACATCCTTATCCCAATTCAGGAACATTCAAAACAATAGGATAACAGGCATATGATTGGTAATAATATACAAATCAATATGCCTGTTTTTAGTTAAAATCATTGTAAGCGTTGCAGATTATGTTTAAAATAATACAATTTATGAGCAAAATGAGCATAAAAGTAAAATTGATGTAAACTGATTTTACAAGACAGCGGACATACCAAAAAATATTAACTGCTGTATAAGAAAAGGGAGGAACAAAATGTTAAAAATCAACATGAGTGACGTCATTGGTGTATTGTCGTCCTGTGCACCGTATCTTATCTTTTTCGGTGTTGTACTGGCAATCGCAGTCATCGCAATGATTGCATGCAAAAAAATGGAAAAACCAAAGAAAAAAATGATTCGTATCCAGTCAGGTGTGGCAATCGTACTTGCACTGGTCATAACGATCAACATGATCTGTTTCGGACCGATGTCAAGTTTAATCTCCTTGGCAACAGGTAACGGAGTCATAACAGAAGAAACTTCGACAGAAGCAAATGCGCTTTGTGAAGAAATTGCAGATGAAGGAATCGTATTATTAAAAAATGAGTCTAACCTTCTGCCTCTTTCAACTGACTCTAATCTGAATGTATTTGGATGGGCATCAACAAATCCTTGCTATGGTGGCACAGGATCAGGTTCTTTATCAGATGCTTATGAAACAGTTTCCCTCTTACAGGGCCTTGAAAATGCAGGATTCAAACTGAATACTGAACTTTCAGACTTTTACACTACTTACAGAGCAGACAGACCAGAAGTTGGAATGTGGGCACAGGACTGGACATTACCGGAACCTACTGTTGACACATACACAGAAGAAATGTTAGGCAATGCCAAATCATTCTCTGATACAGCACTTGTTGTAATTACACGTGTTGGTGGAGAAGGCGCAGACCTTCCAACTGACGTAAGCAAAGTGACTTATACAGATAATTCTACAGAATATAAAGATTTTGAAGCAGGCGAACATTATCTCCAGCTGAGCCAGAGTGAAAAGAATATGCTTGATCTTGTATGTGAGAACTTTGATAAAGTAGTTCTTTTATACAATGGTGCAAATGCAATGGAACTTGGATTTGTGAAAGAATACAGCCAGATCAAAAGTGCGATCTGGTGCCCAGGTGCAGGACAGTCAGGATTTATGGCACTTGGAAGCATTCTTGATGGTGAAGTAAATCCATCAGGAAAAACAATTGATACTTTTGCAGCAGATCTGACAGCAACTCCTGTTTATAACAACATTGGATCATTTACTTATGACAATATGACAGAGTTCGGTGCAACAGATATGTTCACAGGACTTGCTAGCTCACCAGGATTTGTTAATTATGTAGAAGGCATTTATGAAGGATATCGTTTCTATGAGACAGCAGCAACAGAGGGTCTGATCAATTATGATGAGACAGTTGTTTATCCATTTGGTTATGGTATGTCTTATACAAGTTTTACACAGGAAATGGGAGCAATCTCTGAAGTAGATGGAAAAATTTCTTTTGATGTTACAGTGACTAACACTGGAGCCGTAGCAGGAAAAGATGTTGTTGAAGTATATTACAATCCTCCATATACAAATGGTGGAATTGAAAAGGCATCTGCCAATCTTGTAGCGTTTGAAAAAACTAATTTATTAGAACCAGGCGCTTCACAGACAATTACTGTATCTTATGCAATTGAAGAAATGGCATCTTATGATGACAAAACTGCGAAAGCATATGTACTGGAAGCAGGAGATTATGGAATTTCCATCCGTACAGACTCACATACGATCGTCAGCGAACAGATTTATAACGTTCCTGCATCGATTGTTTACGATGATGAGAATGGACGTGCTTCAGACGAACTGACAGCTACGAACCAGTTCGACTTTGCAACAGGCACAGTAACTTATCTTTCACGTGCAGACAAGTTTGCAAACTATGCAGAGAGCACAAAAGCTCCTGAAAATTACACGCTTGGGGATGAATATAAACCACTTTTCCTGAACAACAGCAATTATGATCCAACTGCATATAATAACGCAGAGGACGAAATGCCTGTTACAGGAGCAAAAAATGGTCTGAAACTTGAAGCACTTCGTGGAGCGGAGTATGATGATGAAAGATGGGAAAGCCTTCTTGATCAGCTTACAGTAAGCGAAATGGATACGATGATCGCAATTGGCGGATATCAGACATCAGCAGCGCAGAGCGTTGGAAAGCTTCCAACAATTGACTGCGACGGTCCTGCATCTATTAATAATAACTTTACAGGAACAGGATCCATCGGATTCCCTTCAGCAGTTATGATCGCAAGTACATGGAATCAGTCAATCGCTGAAAGATTTGGTGAAAGCATTGGTAAAATGGCAGATGAAATGGGCGTTTCAGGTTGGTATGCACCAGCAATGAATATCCACAGATCAGCATTTGCTGGACGTAATTTTGAATACTATTCAGAAGATGGTCTTCTTTCCGGTAAAATGGCAGCAAAAGCAATCATTGGCGCAGAAAAATACGGCGTATACGCATATATCAAACATTTTGCGTTAAATGATCAGGAAACAAACAGAACCAATATGCTTCTCACATGGTCAAATGAACAGTCAATCCGTGAAATTTATTTAAAACCTTTTGAACTTGCAGTAAAAGAAGGCGGCGCAAAAGCAGTTATGTCAGCATTTAACTATATTGGTACAGAACCAGCAGGCGCATCCAGTGCACTTCTGAATACAGTACTGAGAGATGAATGGGGATTCCAGGGATTTGTATTAACAGATTACTTTGGTGTTTATGGTTACCAGGATGCAGACAGAATGATCAGAAATGGAAATGATGCAATGCTTGTTGCATATGATACTGAAACGAACCATGTAACTGATCAGGAAAGTGCGACCAGTATTCAGGCTATGAGACAGGCTTCTAAGAACATTATGTTCACAGTCGTAAATAGCAGGGCATATGATGCTGAAAACATGCAGACAGGCCCACAGAACTGGCAGATCTTTGCAGTTGTGATCGATATCATTCTACTTGCAGGATTTGCAGCTCTTGAAATCAAAATCATGAAAAAATACAAAAAAGATGCATCAGAAGTGATTGCTGAAGCATAAATAAAGAAACTGGAAACAAACGCGGGGGAATCAAAAAAGGGATCAGACTTTATTATTATAGAGTCTGATTTCCTTTCATGATATAAGGAGGAACCTTTTTGAAACATCAGGATTTGATCAACAAAATGACTCTGGAAGAAAAAGCATCATTATTATCCGGATTTGATTTCTGGAGAACAAAGGAAATCAACAGACTTGGAATCCCAGGAGTGTTTATGGCAGACGGACCTCATGGGCTTAGAAAACAGGCTGGATCAGGGGATCAGCTTGGACTGAATGCCAGTATCCCTGCGACATGCTTTCCAACGGCTGCAACAATGGCGAACAGTTGGGATGATAAGCTTGTGGAACGAATTGGGGCGTTACTTGGAGAAGAAGCGAATGCGCAGGAAGTACAGATTCTGCTTGGACCGGGCCTGAATATCAAACGTTCTCTGTTATGCGGGCGTAATTTTGAATATTATAGTGAAGATCCTTATTTGTCAGGGAAAATGGCGGCTGGATTTATCAGAGGATTTCAGTCAAAAGGTGGTGCTACAACACCAAAGCATTTTGCGGCAAATAGCCAGGAACTTTTGAGAATGGCGAGTGATTCTGTCCTGGATGAAAGAACTTTCCGTGAAATTTACCTGACAGGATTTGAAATTGCCATAAAAGAAGGAAAAAGCAAGGGAATCATGTCCTCATATAACAGGATCAATGGTATCTATGCAAATGAAAATGAAGAACTTCTTCAAAAGATCCTGCGTGATGAATGGGGATTTGAAGGATTTGTCGTATCTGACTGGGGTGGAAGCAATGATCACATCCAGGGAGTTGCATCAGGTGCGCATCTTGAAATGCCAACAACAGGTGGAGACAGCGACAGAGAACTTGTAGAAGCGGTAAGAGATGGAAAGATCAGCGAATCGCTATTAGATAAAAGGGTAGATGAATTACTGAGTGTTGTATTAGAACTGTCTGAAAATTATAAAACAAAGCAGACGAAGGATTTTGACAAGCATATGCACCACCATGCAGCACAGGAAGCAGCAGAACAGTCTGCTGTGTTGTTAAAGAATGAAGAAAGTATCCTTCCGCTTAAAAATGGCACAAAAGTAGCTGTGATCGGTGATTTCGCCAGAACACCAAGATATCAGGGCGCTGGGTCAAGTGTTGTAAATTGTACCAGACTTGATAATACGCTTGGCTGTATCGGGCAGACGCCACTGCATCTGGAAGGTTATGCACAAGGGTATGACAGATCAGGCAGCATGGATGATACAATGATTCAGGAAGCAGTTGAACTTGCAAAGAAGGCAGAAATAGTTCTTGTTTATGTTGGTCTGACTGAAATCAGTGAATCAGAAGGACTTGACAGAGAAGATCTCACGATCCCAGACAACCAGGTAGCACTTTTATCAGCGCTGCACAGGGCGAATCCTAATATTGTGGCAGTCATTAGTGGAGGTGCAGCAATTGAGATGCAGTGGGAAGACTACTGTAAAGGAATCCTGCATGGATATCTTGCTGGACAGGCAGGAGCAATGGCAATGTTGCGTATTCTGACTGGAGAAGTCTGCCCAAGTGGAAAGCTTGGAGAAACTTATCCATTATCTTATGAAGATGTGCCAAATAAAAATTATTATCCTGGAAACGAACGTACAGCTGAATACAGAGAAGGTATCTATATCGGATATCGTTATTATGATACAGTTGGTACGAATGTCAGATATCCATTTGGATATGGTCTGAGTTATACGGAATTCTCATATTCTGATCTTTCAGTTGACCAGAATGGCGTGATCTTTACAATAACCAATACGGGAAAAGTAAAAGGTGCTGAAATTGCACAGCTATATGTCGGTCTTGAAAAGAGTCACATTTTCAGAGCAGCAAAAGAGCTGAAAGGATTCAGCAAAGTTGAACTGGAACCAGGTGAAAGTAAGAGCGTGACAATACCATTTGATGATAAGACATTCCGTTATTTTGATGTTGAGACAGGCAGATTTGAAACAGAGACCGGTGAATATTCTGTTATGATTGCTGCATCCAGTCGTGATATCAGATTAAATAGTAGTTTTCAGGTAAGTGGAAAGAGCACAGAAGGCATCTATAACAGACTACTTTTAGAAAAATATTTTTCGGGCAACATTACAAAGATAACAGATCAGGAATTTGAAACATTGCTCGGACATACACTTCCCCCGGCGAACTGGGATCGAAGCAGACCGCTTGAGAGGAATGATGCACTGTCACAGATGTTTTATGCAAAAAGTCCTATCGCAAGATTTGCATACCATATCCTGACCGGAATAAAAGACAGATCCATTGCAAAAGGAAAACCTAATCTGAATATTTTATTCATCTATAATATGCCGTTCCGAGGAATTGCCAAAATGACAGGCGGAGCCATGAATATGGAGATGGTAGACGGATTGCTTGTAATGATCAATGGACGTTTCTTTAAGGGAATGGGACAGCTGATCGGTGGTTTCTTACGAATGGGAAAAGCAAAAAAAGAAATGGCACAAAAACTTTCTATGGCAGGAAAGAATAAAAGCCTTGGAAATGAGGAATCATGATGAGTGAAACAAAATCAACGAACTATTTTAAACAGATGTGGGATCAATTCAAAGAAAAACATCCGGCATTGGTTGAATTTCTGATGTTCTTTCTGATCAGTAATGGTGTGACTGTGCTTCAGATGATTCTGATGCCATTGATCAAGTTCATATTTGGATTTACAGCATTGGTTGACACTCCATTTCAGACATTTGCAGCCGGACATAATCTGGATGGCAGTATTTATTATGTTTTTAATTATGCTGCCGGTGCGATCAGTGATGGTGGTGGCGGTGGTCTGGCTTATTTTCTGGCTGTTGAGATCACGCTGTTCATAGCGCAGGTCATTAATTTCTTTTTACAGAGGAACGTAACGTTTAAGTCAGATTCCAGTGTCGCAAAAGCAGCAATGTGGTATTTTATTGCATGGGTCATCATATCGATCGGTGCATCGGCATTACAGGGACTTTACAAAGTACCGATTTATGATTTTATGATGAATACACTCGGTACGGTAAGTGGAACAGCAGTTGCCGATGTCATTACGATGCTGATCAATAGTGCAGTATCATTCTGGGTCTTTTTCCCAATCATGAAACTTATTTTTAAATCAAAATAAAGGATGGACTAGTCATGCTTTTCGATATGTGCTGGGTGACATTCCGGTATAAGATTTAAAAAGATGGTTAAAATTGGAAAGAGAAGAAAAACCACAATTCAGCGAAATGGATAAGACAGAAAGATCTGTATCCAATAACATTTCTTTTGCCTTTACAATTCGTTTTCTGATCGTATATTCAATGGGAGAGATGCCCGACAGTAGTTTGAATGTACTGGAAAAATATGGAATACTCATTTGTGTGATCTGTGCAAGGGTATCCAATGTGATCAAGTCTTGATAATGCTGATCAATATATGCAACAGCTGCCTTTATTTTTAAGGCAGCTGTTTTGTTGATTCCGGGAGTTTTTTTCGGATCAGGTCCACAAGAAGCATAGCGATTCAATAAGGCAAGAAGTTGTAATAAAAGTGCTTTGATAACGAGCTCATAACCATTTTCCTGTGTTTGATATTCCAGCTCGATTTTATGAAACAGATCAGTGAGATCCGGAGCGACCGCATCACTTTTTATATGTCTCCAGGATTCTGTATGTTGAAAAGTCTGAAAGATCCGCAGATAATCACGATCGATCAGACTGCCTGAAAAGCCGGAAACAAAAGAAGGTTCAAACATGATCACCTGCATGACAAGATTCTCATCTTCATAGCAAAGATGAATGTCATCCGGACCGATCAGAAACAGATCACCTGAATGGAACATATAATCGATACCATTGATCAGATAATGTCCATTTCCGGTCTTGATCCTGCAGATCTCAAGCTGATCATGCCAGTGAAGTTCTCTGAAATCTTCTGAAACACCATAGCTGTCACTACACTCAAAAGGAAATTGTTTTTTACCAATTTCTGGCTGCTTCTTTTCTGACATAGAGACCCTCCATTCTGTGATCGTATGGTTGCTTTGTCCGCATTTTTTTATATGTTCATTGTAAGCCATGATAAATATGATTTGCAAGCATATGATTTGATATAATCATAAGATACTGCAAGTTCAAAAGAAGATTAGATAAGAAAATAGGAATCATAAAGGGTATGATGAACTCAGGATCAAACAATATAAATTGTTATGGAAGATACAGGCCGAAAGCGGAAGGAGAACAGGATATGAAACAGGATATGAAACAGGATATGAAACAGGATATGAAACAGTTGAAAATTGCAATTATAGGTTCTGGAAGTACATATACACCGGAGCTGATCGAAGGGCTGATCGCACGAAAAAACAGTCTTGCGATGAAAAGCATCTATATGATGGATATTAACAGAGAGAAAAATGAAATAGTAGGAAGTCTGGTCAAAAGGATGTTAAGCTATCACAACATGCAAACAGAACTTGTTCTGACGGAGAGGCTTGAAGAAGCAGTACAAGATGCAGATTATATTCTTGGACAGATTCGCGTGGGCATGCTGGATGCAAGGATCAAAGATGAAAAAATACCTTTGAAATATGATCTGATCGGTCAGGAGACGACCGGAATCGGAGGTTTTATGAAAGCGATGAGAACCATACCGGTCATGATGAACGTTGCAAAAACAATAGAGAATCTTGCGCCTGATGCATGGCTGATTAATTTTTCGAATCCATCGGGCCTACTTGCAGAAGCATTACTCAACCATACGAATGTAAAAACGATTGGATTATGTAATAATCCTGTCAATATGATACGTGACGCGAAGAAGAGACTTCCTGAGAATACAGAAATTTTTGATTATGATTATGTTGGGCTGAATCATCTTTCATGGATGACGGCAATTTATGCTGATGGAATTGAAATTTTACAGGATCAGTTAAAGTCAAATGCAACAGTCAGCACAGCAAGAAATATTCCACAGATCGAATATGATGATAGTCTGCTGCAGGCAGCAGGAGGATTGCCTTGTGCCTATCTGAGTTATTTTTACCATAGAGATAAGATGCTAAATAAACTGAAGAAAGCTGAATTTTCCAGAGGAGAAGAATGTAAAAAAATCGAACAGGAACTATTGGAACGATACAGGGACAGTACAGTATTGGAAAAACCAGTGCTGCTTGAAAAAAGAGGAGGCTCTTTATATTCTGAAGCTGCGATCTCTCTGATCGATGCCATGGAAAACAACAAAAATGAAATTCATGTGATCAACACACAGAATAAGGGCGCATTTCCTTTTATGGAAAAAGAAGATGTTGTTGAATGCAAATGCCTGGTCGGAAAAAATGGTGTAATGCCGGTTCCGTTTAATGGAATCGTGAATGAACATATCATTGGTCTGATGAAAACGATCAAATCATATGAAAAGCTTGCAGTCACAGCAGGGATACAGGGTGACAGAAATGCAGCACTGAGAGCAATGCTCGTCCATCCCCTCATTGGTGATTATGAAAAAGCAAATGCTGCACTGGATGAAATGTTTAAAGCCAATCGGGAATATCTTCCCCAGTTCTTCAAAGTGGAGGAGAAATAACAGGATGAAAGAAAACAAATCAGAGAAAAAATATATCCTCGGGGTCGATGGTGGCGGAACGAAAACGCTTTGTGCGTTATATGATTTGGATGGAAAAAAACATATTGTTCAACAATATGGACCAACCAATCATGAAGATTTTCAAAACGGTTTTCAGGAGTTAAAACAGACGTTATATAAGATTCTGGATGATGTTCTGAAAAGAGGCAATCTGTCAGTTGATCAGATCGTCTACAGTGTTTTTGGTATGGCAGGTGTGGATACAAAGAGTCAGCATAGGATCATAAGTGAAATGATTCGGGAATATGGAATCCTGCAATTTAGTTTATTGAATGATTCCTATCTTGGTATTATGGCCGGAAGTAAAAGCAGTATGGGAATCTGTGCAATTAATGGGACCGGATTTTGCGTGACTGGACTGGATCTAAAGGGAAATGCGTTTCAGGGTGGAGGAATCGGTCAGCTGACGGGAGACCGGGGCGGAGGCGGGTATCTGTTTGAACAATGTATCGCTCATGTTTATGATGCATTATTCAAACGGGGACGAGCAACCTTGATGAAGGAAATGTTATTTACATTATTAGATATCAAGGAAAAGACGGAGTTCCTTGAAGTGATCATGAATCGGATGAACCAACATCAACAGGAACTTATTCTGAATGTGAATAAATTACTATACCAGGCAGCAAATGAAGGCGATCCTGTTGCAGTTGATATTTTAACTGATGTAGGTGAATGCTATGTAAAAACTATCATTGGGGTAACTGAACAGTTACATTTTGAGACCGGTAAAAAAATTCCACTGATCCTTGCGGGATCACAGTTCACGAAAGCAGAGTCACAGATCAGCATTGATACAATAAAAGCTGGATTGAAAGAATATTCTTATACGAACAATAAACCGGAGTTCGATATTTCGGTCCTGAAATATCCATGTGTTCTCGGGGCTGTTTCCTATGCATTAAAACAGGCAGGATGCAAAGAAAACTTGCATGGACTGGTCATGAGGGAGTATGATATAGAGTAAGAATACTATGAAAAAACTATCACATTATTGTGATAAAGAAGAAATAAGAGACGGAGATATATCATCAAAGGAGCGTACACATCATGGAGCAGGGAAACGAAACTACAAATTGGAGCCAGTCCGTTACAGGAATCGTGATCAGGGAAAATAAAGTACTGCTTGCAAGGCATACTTATGGAGCTGGGAAAGGACGTCTGATCGTTCCGGGCGGTTATGTGAATGTTGGAGAGAGTCCTCAGGAAGCGGTGATGCGCGAAGTGATGGAGGAAACCGGGATCCAGGTCAGACCAAAAGAAATCATTGGCATCAGATTTAATCAGAAAGACTGGTATGTTGCATTTCTTGCAGAGTATATCAGCGGAGATGCGGTATCTGATGGAATGGAAAACAGTGAAGTGATATGGATGGATATAGAGGAAGCACTTGGCAGGGAGGATGTAGCTGATCTGACCAAAAAATTGATCGAATGTGCAGTGTCGGGGAATTATTTATCCCAGATACCTTATGATGGAACAACAAAATATGGTCCATATACATTTTACGGAGCAAAAAAATGTGATAATAACTGATCTTTTAGGGGGTAGAAGGATGGATGATCGAATTGAACGCCTGATTCAGTTTTGTAAAGGAATCGCTGCAAAGGAAAATGGCGGTGAATTATATCAGAATTACTTAAATGATATTATGACAGTCACGCCACGTGATCTTATGCTGATTCAGCATGCGCAGCTAAAAGAAGGAACGACAGATCAGAACATGCTTGGGTATGTTGATAAACTGATCAATGTATTTTATAAACCACTCAGCAATTATGAATGGAAAAGACCGGAGCCGGATTCTTTTCTTGGTATCATGATCCGGGAAAATGAGGGGTTGAAGGAAAGACTTGAACAATTCAAAGTGAAAATCTCAGATCAAAGCATAGATCATAATCCAAATGAGTTAGTGGAGTTTATAAATCATCTTTCAGTGTATAATGAACATCTGCTGAAGCTTGAAAATATTTTATTTCCATTTCTTGAGAAAAAGGATGAAAGGTATCAGGGACTAAAAGTTCTCTGGACGCTTCATGATCATACACGACTTGTTTTAAAAAATATCCTGTCAGATCAGGAGCTCTTATCAAGTCAAATGAAGAGGAATGAAGTCATTGGTGATCTTTATTTTAAATTATATGGTCTGATCCAGAAGCAGGAGCTGATCTTATTTCCATGTGCTGACGCTGAATTGAGTACAGAAGAAATGGAAGAGATGAAAAGGCAAAGTTTTGAGTATGGATTTCCTTTTATAGAAGAGCCAGTTATGGTTGAAGAATACAATGACAGCCCCATTACATTTGATATTGGCAGGAACATTTTTAATACTGAAACAGGACATTTTGATCTCATCCAGCTTGATGCTGTATTGGGTTCGCTGCCACTGGATATCACGCTTGTTGATGAAAATGATAAAGTTGCATATTTCTCGCGTCCAAAAGAAAGGCTTTTTCCAAGATCGGCTGCAGTCATTGGCAGGGATGTAAGGAACTGTCATCCATCTGACAGTGTTCATGTAGTTGAGAAAATATTGGAAGCATTTAAACTGGGAACAAAGGAACATGCTGATTTCTGGATTCAGATGAAAGGCAGGTTTATTTACATCCAGTATATTCCAATCAGAGATGAGACAGGAAAATACAGGGGGACTCTCGAAATGACACAGGATATAACAGCTTTGCGTGCATTACAGGGCGAACAGCGCCTGCTTAGCTGGGAGGATACAGTTGAAGGCGTCAAACCATAAATTTAAAAGTACATTATTATTTTTCAGCCTGCTCATTGGTGTTATGATTGTGGCAGTTGAATTTTTTATGTCAGATTCAGATTATGGAATTGTTTCTGTAAAAAATCTGAGAGCATTTCCGGAAACATGGGATGTAATAACAGAGGCGGGTCAAGCGTCTGATATCACACTGCCATACGCAGTGGAAGGCGTGCACGCAGGGCAGCCATTTATTGTCAAGTCCAGAATACCTGATGAGATCGGGTCAAATGATGTATTGTTTTTTCGGGCAAGCCACCAGTTTGTTCAAGCAAGTATTCAAAATAAAGAAGTTGCAACATTTGGATATCAGGATGGGCATTTATTTGGAAAAACACCAGGATCTTCCTGGGTGATCATTCCTATTCTTCAAAATCAGGCAGGAAATGAACTACAGATCGAAGTGACAGGAGCATATGACAATTATGCAGGAAAGATCAATGAAGTCTATCTTGGGGATAAGGCTTCTGTGATTGCGTATCTGCTAAAAGACAGGCTCCCAAGTGCGATTGCATGTATTATTATACTTACCCTGGGTATTAGTATGATGATCATAGCATTTATTTTAAAAAGCGGGGGTCTGACGGCTGCCTTGTTCAGACTTGGTGCGTTGTCGATCATAACAGGAATCTGGAGTATTTGTATTCTGAATATTTTACAGATGTATATTGGAAATGTTTTCTTTCTGCTAAGCCTTGAATTTTTGGCATTTACAATTCTTCTACCATTTTTCTTGTGGTTTTTACAGGCATTTTCCTATTATGAAAAAAAACATTTTGTAAGAATCATGTTCTGGGTTTCAATTTTTCTGTTTTTTGTCATAGAAGTGTTTCAATTACTTGAGATCGCTGATTATATGGAAAGTATATGGATGACGCATATATTGATAGGAAGTACGATATTATATCTGGCATTGGATGGTGTTCGGGAATTTCTAAAAAAAGAGGCCGCTAAAGAAGTAAAAATGTTTGTTTTCACTGTGATCGTTCTTGTCAGTTTTCTGGCAGTTGATCTGTTCAGATTTTATTTTGCTACAGGTCATGATGAAGGATTCTTCTCCAGACTTGGATTACTGATCTTTTTATTAATGTGGGCAGTTGAAATTATTAAAAACATGTCAAAAGTGATCGCTGAAAATGCCAGGACTCGAATTCTTGAGACATTGGCATATACGGATCAGATGACAGGACTTAAAAACAGATCTGCATTTGAAGAAAAACTGTCTTACTTTCGTACGCACACCAAAGAAATTCAGGGGTGCTACATTGTAACATTTGATATGAATGGGCTGAAACGGATCAATGACAGATTTGGTCATGCACGTGGGGATGAAGCAATCATAGAATTTTCAAAGATCATTCAGATGGGGTTTGAAGACGTCGGCAGCTGTTATCGTATCGGAGGAGATGAGGTATGCGTGATCATTACAGCACAGGATCATATCACTGATGATGTGATCCAGTCCAGAATCAATATGGTATCAGAACAGGCAGAACGAACAGGGCGCAAGACGGGGACAGATTTTACAGTTGCAGGCGGTTATTCAAAAATAAAAAGTGATGAGACATATGATATAGACATGGTTTACCGTGAAGCTGACCGAATGATGTATCTGAACAAGCAAAAGATGAAAAATTTCTTTCATCAATCTGAAAAGAAAGCAGAACCATCTTAACGAGGAGGAGGAAATATGACTGAAGTCGAAAAAATCATGAAAAGAGCAGATGATTTATTAAAGCAGGCTGAATCAGTTGAACTTGCCGGGATCGATCCGAACGGATACCCACATATTTTTGAAATGGAAGTCATGACAAATAGTAATATCAAAACGGTATATTTCACGACAGGTATTTATTCCGGAAAAGTGAATGACTTTAAAAAAAATAATAAAGCTGCATTAAATATATGCGTTGGACAGGACTGCGTTTCCATGATCGGCGAAGTTGTGGTCATTGATCAGGCAGAGGAAAAAAGAAGACTGTGGAATACAGAAAGAACAAAACAGCTTCATGATTCAGTGAAAGAACCGCTTTACTGTATTTTACGATTTACAGGTGAAGTACTCTATTATTATTTTGATGGAGACAAAGGATTTTTTCATATGGATTGAACACCGGAAAGAACGATTTGAGCAGTAAAACAATAAAATTCTTTATACAAATGTTATAAAAGTAAGCAAAACTTATAAAAAAATTAAGAATTTATTTATAAAATTAAGAAATAATTTACGAAAATGTATTTTGGAACACTTTCCCCTTTTAATACGATAAAAGCTAAGGTATAATTTCAAGGGAATATTACTTTATCACTACTATCATATTATTAAAGGAGATTACAAATGGACAAATTTTTTAAGCTTGAAGGACATGGAACATCCGTCTCCAAAGAAATCATTGCAGGTGTCACAACATTTTTTGCAATGGCTTACATTATCATTGTAAACCCGGCAATGCTTTCCGAGACAGGAGTACCATACGGTGCAGTTTTCCTTGCAACAATTATTGCATCTGCTGTTGGAACCCTTGTTATGGGACTTTTTGCAAATGTGCCTTATGCACTGGCACCTGGAATGGGTCTGAATGCGTTCTTTACCTACACAGTATGTTTTGGACTTGGATTTACCTGGCAGGAAGCACTTGCAATGGTATTTATCTGTGGTCTGATCAACATCCTGATCACAGTAACAAAGATTCGTAAGATCATCATCAAAGCAATTCCTGAAAGCCTTCAGAATGCAATCAGCGGTGGTATCGGTATCTTTATTGCATATCTTGGAATCGTGAATATTGGACTTGTTAATTTTGATGCAGGAATTCCTGGAATCGCAGTATTTAATAATGCTGGCATTCTCCTTGCAATTATCGGAATTGTAATTACATTTGTTCTACTTGTTTTAAATGTAAAAGGTGCTATTTTAATCGGTATCGCAGCTACTACAGTAATTGGTATTCCTATGGGAGTAACAGATCTGTCAGGTATAGGTGCTACTGCAGGTCTTGCTGATGATTTTGCTGCTCTTGGAACAACATTTGGTGCAGCGCTTAGTTCAGCTGGAATTGGTGCATTATTTGCAGATGCATCCAGAATTCCACTTGTTCTTATGACAATTTTTGCTTTCAGTTTATCTGATACATTTGATACAATTGGAACATTTATCGGTACAGGCAAGAAAACTGGAATTTTTGATGAAGCAGATGAAAAATCTCTTCAGGAACAGCCAGGTTTCAAATCTAAAATGGACAGAGCATTATTTGCTGATTCCATTGCAACTTCAATCGGAGCGCTTTTCGGTACTTCCAATACAACAACTTATGTTGAAAGTGCTGCTGGTATTGGTGCTGGCGGACGTACAGGTCTTACATCAGTAACCGTATCCGTTTTATTTATTCTCAGTATGTTCCTTTCCCCAATCGTAGCAATTGTACCAGGACAGGCTTCAGCACCTGCACTGATCGCAGTTGGTGTTATGATGCTGGCTTCCTTTAAAGAAATTAAATGGGATAGCTTTGAAGATGCCATTCCAGCATTCTTTGCAGCAATCTTTATGGCTCTCTGCTATAGTATTTCTTATGGTATCGCAGCTGGATTTATTTTCTACTGCATCGTTAAGCTTGCTAAGAAAAAAGCAAATGAAATCCACCCAATCATCTGGGTCGCATCAGTATTATTCTTATTGAATTTTATTATTCTTGCAATATTATAATTTTGTACTATAATAAGAACAATTTAAGGTAAAACTAACAACATGATAGAATGATAAAAATAGAAAAGACATGACCTGATCATAGTAATATGAGAAGGGCATGTCTTTTTTACCAGGATCGATCTTAGGAATAACAGCAAATTAAGATGGTCCAAAAAACAAATTAATACTATTCTTAATCATGAAATCGGGCTATACTGATATTAGAATTGGAGGGATGAACGATGTCAAAAAAAGCTGTTGTAGCAGGACATATCTGTCTGGATGTCACACCGGTATTTCCTGGAAAAAAAATGAAAGTTCTGGATGATATTCTAATGCCTGGAAAATTAATCAGTATGGATGGAATCGACATTCACACAGGTGGGTGTGTTGCCAATACAGGTCTGGCCATGAAGAAACTGGGTGCAGATGTAAAACTTCTTGGTAAGATCGGTCATGATGAATTTGGAAGATTGATTCTTGATATTATGGAAGAAAATAAATATGATGGAAAAAGAGATATGATTCAGGCGGAAGACAATCATACATCTTATTCCATTGTGTTGGCGATTCCGGGAATAGACCGTATTTTCTTACATGATCCAGGAGCAAATAATACATTTTGTTATGATGATATTGATTTTGAAAGTATAAAAGACATGAATCATTTTCATTTTGGATATCCATCCATCATGAAAAAGATATATGAAAATGATGGTGCTGATCTGATCAGAATCTTTAAAAAAGTAAAAGAATATGGGATGTCCACATCATTGGATCTGGCAGCCGTTGACCCAAATAGTGAAGCGGGAATGGTTGACTGGAAGAAGGTATTAACGAAAGTGATTCCCTACGTTGATTTTTTTGTACCAAGTATAGAGGAACTATGCTGTATGCTTCAGCCTGAAACATATCAGGAATGGATGAAGAAAGCAGATGGAGGAGATATCACGGATCTTCTCAGCATGGAAAATGATATAGAACCACTGGCAGATGAATTAATGGGCATGGGTGCGAAGTTCATCTTAATAAAGTGTGGCAGACCAGGTATATACTACAGAAGTGCCAGTGCTGACAAGATCGCGATGGTCGGTAAAAAGGCAGAACTGGATCTGGAAAAGTGGGCAAATCTACATGGATTTGAGAAAAGTTATCAGCCTGACGAAATCAGATCAGGTACTGGTGCCGGAGATACCAGTATTGCAGCTTTCCTCACAGCCATGCTATCAGGGAGAGAGCCGGGCAGGTGCATTCAGCTGGCAGCAGCAACAGGAGCATGTTGTGTGAGTGCTTATGATGCATTGAGTGGCCTGAAGCCATTTGAAGAGCTCGAGTCAAGGATCGAAAAAGGATGGAAAAAAATCTGAACAATTTCAAATTATTCATAGTCTGTCAGCATAGTGAGCTGACAGACTATTTTTATACAAGAATTTACCGATTTTAATGAAAGAAATTGAATTTAGTGGTAGAATAAAAGCATAATAGTAGTTAAAAATTTGTAGTTGTAGGGAGAAGTTAGAATGAAGATAGGATGTACAAGACAGGATGCTGTGAGATTATTACAGGAGTATAACAAAGATGCGTTTCATATTTACCATGCACTGACATTGGAAGGGTGTATGGAGTGGTTCGCTAAGGAGTCTGGATATGAAGAGGAAAGTTCCTTCTGGGCAATGGCAGGACTGCTGCATGATGTTGATTTTGAATTATTTCCGGAAGAACATTGTAAGAAAGCACCTGAACTGTTAAGTAAGATAGGAGCAACTGACGAATTGATCCATGCCGTCTGTAGCCATGGCTATGGAATCTGCAGCGATGTGGAACCTGTGCATGAGATGGAGAAGGTCTTATTTGCTGTAGACGAATTAACAGGTCTGATTGGTGCGGCAGTCAGAATGAGACCATCAAAAAGCGTTATTGATCTAGAACTGTCAAGCTTGAAGAAAAAATTCAAAGATAAGCGCTTTGCAGCAGGCTGTTCCAGAGAGACGATCAGTGAGGGAGCCGATATGCTGGGTTGGGAACTGGATGTTCTGATGGAAAAGACAATTGATGCAATGCGTGAATGCGAAGATCGTGTCAATATTGAAATGCAGAAATTATGCTGAACAAACTGAGAAAAGGAGAGAGACCATGAAAGTTGCGATGATTGGAATTGGAGATATCGCTCAGAAAGCATATCTTCCTGTCATGTCAGTCAAAAAGGATGTAGAGGTCGTCCTGTGTTCCAGAAATGAATCGCTGCTCAAAGAGTTATGTGAGATGTATAAAGGGATCCGCTATGTAACGGATATGGATGCGTTATATAGGGAGAATATTGAAGCAGCATTTGTTCATGCTGCTACTGAGGCGCACTATAGTATTTGTAAAAATCTGATGGAACACGGGATTCCAGTATATGTTGATAAACCGGTGTCATATCATGCATCAGAAGTGGCGCAACTGTATGAAATTGCCAGAGAACAGAACTTGATCTTTCGAACCGGATTTAACAGAAGAAAAGTACCTTTTATAAGGGATATGAAACACCTGGCTTCTTCCGATCTGATCATTTATCAGAAGAACAGAGAATATCTTCCGGCAGATATCCGCCATTATGTATTTGATGATTTTATCCATGTTGTAGATACACTTCGATATCTTTTGGGCGGCGAAGCAAAGCTGATTCAGGTCACAGGAAAGGTGGAAGAAAATCAGCTTGTGTCAGTCATGATTCAGCTACAGGGTAAAGAAGGAACAGCAATAGGAATTATGAATAGAGAATCAGGAAAAGCAGAAGAACGAATAGAGTATTTATGTCCTGGAGAAAAGCGAATTCTAGAAGATCTCGACAGACTGACGATCTATAAGGATGGAGTCAGCCAGAATGAAAAATATGATGACTGGACGCCTATTCTATATAGAAGGGGATTTGAACAGATCACTGACAGATTTTTGAGAGATGTAAAAAAGAAGCAGGGATTTCTTGAAGAGGATACGGATAGTATCTTAACTCATGAAATTTGTGAAGAAATTGTTTGCAGGCTGTCGGAATAAGCCAGATGGGGTAAATGCCATGGACAATAGCAGAAGACATTATTTGTTTGATGGAAGGGTTCAGGGAGTCGGATTCCGTTTTAGTGCAAAAATGTTTGCAGATACGATCGGTCTGACAGGCTGGATCATGAATTGTTATGACGGTAAGGTCGAAATGGAGATTCAGGGGACAGAAGAACAGATCGACAGGATGATCGGGAAACTCTTAAACAGTAAAAGCATTCAAATCACTGATATGAAAATGGATCTTGCTGAAACGATCAAGGAAGATAAGTTCATCATCCGTTATTAAGAGTTTAAGCATAAGCTAAAAAGATACTATGGAAAGACATCTGGAAAGGGAGATTAAAAGGAAAAAATGAGCGGAAAAATGATATTGGAGGCATGTGTAGATTCTGTAGAATCGGCCATTGCAGCACAAAGTGGTGGCGCAGACAGGCTTGAACTCTGTTCAGACCTGATCATAGGTGGAACAACACCGAGCCTGGAGCTTTACCGGGAAGTCAGAAAACATGTGACCATTCCGATCCATATACTGATACGACCAAGATTTGGAGATTTTTTATACAGCGACTATGAATTTAACATAATGTGTCACAATGTGGAAGCTTTTCAGCGTGCAGGTGCTGAAGGAATCGTCATTGGAATGCTAAATCCTGAAGGGAAACTTGATCTTGAAAAAATGAAAGAACTAATAAAAAATGCGGCAGGGATGTCGGTGACACTTCACAGAGCGTTTGATATGTCTTTTAATCTTATGGAATCACTTCAGTCTGCGATAGAACTTGGCATAACAACGATTCTGACTTCAGGAGGCGAAGAAAGTGCATCACAGGGGCTTGAAACACTTCGGGAACTGCAAATGCAGGCATCTGGCAGGATACAGATCATGGCAGGAGCAGGAGTGAATGCCGATACGATCTTAAAACTTCATAAACTGACAGGGATTTTCACATTTCATATGTCAGGTAAAAAAGTCCTTGACAGCAAAATGATATACAGAAATGAAAGGATCAATATGGGGTTGCCCGGAATCAGCGAATATAAGATATGGCAGACTTCAGAGGCAGAAATCAGAAGTGCCAGAAATATAATCGATCAGCTCCAGTGATTTAGTCACAGATGATGTTAGTTTTTCTGAATATAATGAGCCTGTAAACTTAACTTACAGGAGGAAATAATATGTTTGGATTTATGTTAAAAGAAGCAGGAAAAACAGTACATGTAAATAATATGGATCAATTGATCGGAAAAGTCGATATTATTGATATCAGGGAAACTTATGAATATAAGAGCGGAAGTCTCAGAACTGCAAAAAATATACCAATGGGAAATCTTCTCAATTCACCAGAAAAATATCTGGAAAAGGAAAAGGAATATTATATTCTTTGTCAGTCCGGAGGAAGAAGCAGTGGTGCATGCAGAATGCTCTCTAAACTTGGATACCATGTGGTAAACGTAGCTGGCGGCATGGGTTCCTATGTTGGAACAAAACGAAAATAAAATAGGAGGGGAGTCTAACTAATGAGTAAAAAGATCCTGATCGTAGGCGGTGTTGCAGGTGGCGCATCAGCAGCAGCCAGATTAAGAAGACAAAGTGAAGAAGATAGAATCATCATGTTTGAAAAGGGACCTCATGTTTCTTTTTCAAATTGTTCCCTGCCGTATCATCTTAGTGGTGTGGTGAAAGAGGCAGATGATCTTGTTTTAATGAACCCAGAACTGTTTTTAAGTCAGTATCATATCGAAGCCAGAGTATTGTCTGAAGTAATTTCAATTAATAAGGAATCTAAAGAAATTGAAGTCAAAGACCTGCAGAGTGGTGAAGTATACAGGGAAAGTTATGATAAACTGATCCTTTCCCCAGGTGCGGCTCCAATTGTTCCACCGATTCCAGGAATCGATCAGGTTAATATTTTTACAGTCAGAAATGTTGTAGATATAGATCGTCTGAATCAATTCGTCAAATCATTATATGAAAAAGAGATTACGGTGATCGGCGGTGGATTCATTGGTGTTGAGGTGGCTGAGAACTTAAGAGAAGCAGGATATCAGGTAACACTGATCGAGGCAATGAATCAGATCCTTCGACCATTTGATTATGATATGGTCCAGATTCTTCATAAAGAAATTGCTGATCATGGTATTCACCTGATCGTTGGTGATAAAGTAGAAAGATTTGAAGAAAACACAGTGGTACTTGCATCCGGAGAAAAAGTGAAAGCCAATGCGGTCGTTATGGCCATAGGAGTATCACCCGAGACGAAACTTGCCAAAGGTGCTCAACTGACGCTTGGTGAAACCGGTGCGATCTGGACAGATGATCATTATGCAACATCAGATCCTGATATTTATGCAGTTGGAGATGCTGTTGAGGTCAGAAATGTATTAACTGGAAAACCCGCAAAAGTATCTCTGGCAGGACCGGCATTAAAGCAGGCAAGGATCGTGGCAAATCATATTCATGGACAGAGCCAGGCGAATACGGGATATATTGGATCATCTGCAATTAAGGTGTTTAATTTTAATGGGGCATCAACAGGGCTTAATGAAGCTTTGATCGATGTCATGAAATTGGATATTCATTATGATGTTGTGCATGTGATCTTATCTGACAAGGTCGGGATCATGCCTGATGCCTCACCTATGCACTTTAAACTTCTTTATGAAGTTCCGGGAGGCAGAATTCTTGGTGCACAGGCAATAGGCAGAGGTGATGTAACAAAAAGGATCGACATTATCGCAACTTTAATTAAAATGAATGGTACACTTGAAGATCTGAAAGACCTTGAATTATGTTATGCACCACCGTTTTCAACTGCAAAAGATATTGTGAATTATGCTGGGTATGTTGGAAGTAATTTATTGAACGGCAAATACAGGCAGGTTCGTGTTGGGCAGGTACGCGATCTGGTAGAAAGCGGAGAAATGATCATCGACGTAAGAGAAAGTTACGAGTATCAGGCAGGTCATATTAAAGGATCGATACATATACCTTTAAGTGAGTTAAGACAAAGGATCTCTGAAATTCCAAAAGACAAGCCTGTTTATCTGCATTGCAGAACGGGACAGCGCAGTTATAACGCAGTCATGGCATTACAGAATCTTGGATTTGACAACGTCTATAATATTACAGGAAGCTTTCTTGGATTATCCTATTATGAGTACTTTAATGATATGACAACTAAAAGAGAACCGATTGTAACACAATATAATTTTAATTAAAATACAGGTACCATATCTTGATAGGATATGGTACCTGTATTTTAGACTATTCAGCTGCCAGATTTTTATTTGCGGTTGAAAGCATTAATTTGATTCTGTTCAACTGATTTACTTCGCTTGCACCAGGATCATAATCAATGGCTACAATGTTGGAAAGCGGATGCTGGTGACGGATTTCTTTTATAACACCTTTCCCCACAACATGGTTAGGGAGACATCCAAAAGGCTGTGTACAAACAATATTTGGAACGTCTGAATGAATCAGCTCCATCATCTCGCCTGTTAAGAACCATCCTTCTCCAGTCTGATTCCCGATAGATACGATTGGTTCTGCATACTTCACAAGATCGGAAATTTTTGCAGGAGCATGGAAGTGTCTGCTCTCGTCAAAGGCTTTATGTGCAGCTGAACGAAAATGTTCAATCGCTTTGATCCCAAGATTTGATACAAACGCTGATTTTTTACTGGTACCTAACTGATCAGCTTTATAGATCTGATTATAAAAACAATAGAGCATAAAGTCGATCAGATCAGGAACAACAGCTTCGGCACCTTCAGCTTCAAGTAATGTAACAAGAGAATTATTTGCCATTGGAGAAAACTTCACAAGAATTTCACCAACGACTCCTACACGTGGTTTTTTAATTGCCAGCAGAGGAATCTGGTCGAATTCTTCAATCATTTCTCTGCACATTTTACGGAACTTCCAATATGACATTTTTTTTGCAGAAACAAATTCTTTACATACAGTATTCCATTTTTCATGAACTGCATTCACAGATCCAGGTACTTTCTCATAAGGACGCATCCGATAAACACATCTCATAAAAATATCACCAAAGATCGCACCATAGACTGCACGCAGAAGAAGATCGGAAGTGAGTTTAAATCCGGGATTCATCTCAAGCTTTGATAAGGAAAGCGAGATAACAGGGATATGAGCATATCCGGCTTTTTCAAGCGCTCTTCTGATAAAACCAATATAATTCGTGGCACGACATCCGCCACCGGTCTGGGACATAATGATTGCAAGCCTGTCAGTGTCATATTTTCCTGAAAGCACAGCCTCCATGATCTGACCAACTACGATCAGAGAAGGATAGCAGGCATCATTATTGACATATTTAAGTCCCATGTCAACAGATTGTCTGTTGTCATTGCTCAATACTTCAAAATTGTAACCACATGCCCTGAAAGCAGGTTGAAGAATATCAAAATGGATCGGGGACATCTGTGGACAAAGAATCGTATAGTCTTCACGCATTTTTTCAGTGAACAGAATACGTTTCATTGCAGAAGAACGTATCACACGCTCATCGGCTTTTTTCTCTTTCACACTAAGTGCTGAGAGCAGAGAACGAATTCGGATTCTTGCAGCACCAAGATTATTTACTTCATCTATTTTAAGACAGGTATATATTTTATCTGATCCTGTTAAAATATCATTTACCTGATCGGTCGTAACGGCATCCAGTCCACATCCAAATGAGTTGAGCTGAATCAGATCAAGATTATTCTGTGTCTTTACAAAGCTTGCTGCAGAGTAAAGTCGTGAGTGATACATCCACTGATCAGATACCAGAAGTGGACGTTCAGGTACAGCAAGGTGTGAAATAGAATCTTCTGTCAGAACCGCAATGTCATAGGAAGTGATCAGCTCAGGGATTCCGTGGTTGATCTCTGGGTCAATATGATACGGACGTCCAGCAAGAACAATTCCTCTCTGACCGGTTTCATTTAACTGCTTTAATACTTCTTCTCCTTTTTTCTGGATATCATGGTGTGCGAGATCAAGTTCCATCCATGCATCATGAACTGCTTTTTTAATCTCTGATGCAGGGATCGAATCAAATTCACGAATCAGTGCAAGCGAGATCGTATTTTCATCACGAAAAGACATAAAAGGATTTGAAAAATGAATATCGGAGTTTTTCAATTCATCAATGTTGTTTTTAATATTCTCTGAGTATGAGGTGACGATAGGACAATTGTAATGATTGTTTGCGTCTTCGAACTCATTTCTTTCGTAAAATAGCGAAGGGTAAAAAATAAATTTCAGTCCCTGACGGATCAGCCAGGTGACATGTCCGTGTGCAAGTTTAGCAGGATAGCATTCAGATTCACTTGGAATGGATTCGATCCCTAATTCGTAAATTTTATGTGTTGATACCGGTGAAAGGATGACACGATACCCAAGTTTTGTAAAGAAAGTATGCCAGAATGGGTAATTTTCGTACATATTCAGGACACGCGGAATTCCAACAACACCACGAGGCGCTTCCGAATCGGTAAGAGACTCATAATTAAAAAAACGTTCCAATTTATAATCGTAAAGATTAGGAATATTTTTTGCATTTTTTGTTTTGCCAAGACCACGCTCACAGCGGTTACCAGAAATATACTGCCTGTTGCCAGAGAACTTATTGACGGTGAGACGACAACTGTTGGTACAGCCTTTGCACTTTGCCATACTGGTAGAGAATTCAAGAGCATCAATTTTTTCAGAAGAGAGCATTGAGGTCTCAAAACCTTCCTGAAAACGTTCTCTTGCGATCAGAGCCGCACCAAATGCGCCCATAATGCCGGCAATATCAGGACGAATGGCTTCACAACCTGCTATCTTTTCAAAACTTCTCAGAACGGCATCATTATAAAAAGTACCTCCCTGAACAACAATGTTTTTTCCTAGCTGGGAAGCATCGGACACTTTAATGACTTTGAATAGAGCATTTTTTATAACAGAATATGCGAGACCAGCTGAAATATCGGATACTTCAGCGCCTTCTTTTTGCGCCTGTTTTACTTTGGAATTCATAAATACAGTACATCTGGTTCCAAGATCGATCGGATGTTTCGCAAACAGAGCTGCTTTTGCAAAATTCTGGACACTGAAGTTCAGTGATTTTGCAAAGGTCTCAATAAAAGAACCACATCCGGAAGAACATGCTTCATTCAACTGGACACTGTCAACGGTCTGGTTCTTGATCTTAATACATTTCATATCCTGTCCACCGATGTCAAGGATACAGTCGACTTCGGGATTGAAGAATGCAGCGGCATAGTAGTGCGCGACGGTCTCAACTTCGCCATCATCCAGCAAAAATGCTGCTTTCATCAATGCTTCACCATAGCCGGTCGAACAGGAGCGTACAATATTAGCATCTTCCGGAAGGAGATCGAAAATATCCTGCAAAGATGAAATCGCTGTTTTTAAAGGACTGCCATTATTGCTGCTGTAAAAAGAATATAAGAGAGAACCATCTTCGCCAACAAGTGCGACTTTGGTCGTGGTGCTTCCGGCATCGATTCCAAGAAAACAGTTTCCATGATAATCGGTCAGTTCAGAAGCCTTTACACAATGTGACGCATGACGTTTCTGGAACTGATTATATTCCTCTTCTGTACTAAATAAAGGATCCAGTCGTTCTACTTCGAATTCCATTTTAATGTCGGCATCCAGTTTTCTGACCATTTCATCCATACTGAACTGGACTGTCTGATCTGCATGGATGGCAGAACCAATTGCAGCAAAAAGGTGTGAATTTGGAAGGTCGATCCTATGTTCATCGTCCAGATTTAATGTGCGGATAAAAGAAGTTTTTAATTCAGACAAAAAGTGTAGCGGACCGCCAAGGAAAGCAACATGTCCGCGGATCGGTTTTCCGCAGGCAAGACCACTGATAGTCTGGTTCACAACTGCCTGAAAAATAGATGCAGAAAGATCTTCTTTTGTAGCACCTTCATTAATAAGTGGCTGAATATCAGATTTGGCAAATACACCGCATCTTGCAGCGATGGTGTATAGTGATTTATATTCTTTGGCATACTCATTCAGACCGGAAGCATCCGTCTGGAGAAGAGATGCCATCTGGTCGATAAAAGAACCTGTACCGCCGGCACAGATCCCATTCATACGCTGTTCGACATTACCACCTTCAAAATAAATGATCTTGGCATCTTCTCCACCAAGTTCTATTGCAACGTCTGTTTTGGGTGCGATTTCCTGAAGGGCAGTAGCAACTGCGATCACTTCCTGCGTAAAAGGAACTTCCAGATGATGCGCAAGAGTCAGGCCGCCGGAACCGGTGATCATAGGATAAAGTATAACATTTCCAAGTTCAGCATAGGCAAGACGAAGAAGATCCGATAAAGTCTCTCTTATATTGGCAAAGTGCCGTTTATAATCTGAAAACAGCAGCTTGTGATTTTGATCTAAAATAGCGATTTTAACTGTTGTGGAACCGATATCAATTCCTAAAGTACATGTATTTTGTTCCATTTTTAGCCCTTTCTACCTATTTATTATAACGAGTGGCAATCTTTAGATATTATACGTCAGCATAAAAAAAAGTGCAACGAACAAGTTTATAAAATAAAAAAATCAATTCAGAAAAAAAGTATTAAATAAAAATGTATAAAAAATAAACTCCTCTGATTATGCGGAGTTTAGATACTTTGAACAGAAAGTATTTAAAAA
>JAQVCQ010000102.1 GCA_028689715.1 Lachnospiraceae bacterium | reverse complement strand
CCAGAGCCGGAACCAGAGCCAGACCCTGAACCGGAACCAGAACCCGAGCCGGAACCAGAACCAGAGCCCGAGCCGGAACCAGAGCCAGAGCCTGAACCGGAACCAGAACCAGAACCAGAGCCGGAACCAGAACCAGAACCAGAGCCGGAACCAGAGCCCGAGCCGGAACCAGAACCGGAACCCGAACCGGAGCCAGAGCCGGAACCGGAACCTGAACCGGAACCTGAACCGGAACCAGAGCCGGAACCGGAACCCGAGCCGGAACCAGAGCCAGAGCCAGAACCGGAACCAGAGCCAGAACCAGAACCGGAACCCGAACCGGATCCCATTTTATTTGAAGTGGTGACGGAGAATTTTGTAGAACAAAGTGAATTTTTGGAATTACCGGAGGCATTACCAGAATGGGATGTTATAATGGAAGAGGTACAACTTCAGAAAGCTGAATTGTTCATAAAAGAAAATGAGCCTATTTTAACGCAGCCGGAAGCAATTGCAGATCCTGTAGAAATCATAAAGGATAATAGTCTGGATTTTTACACTGATGTGCAGAATAAATCATCATTTGAGTCAGTAATTACAGTCATTGAATATACGATCTGGCTGTTACTTGCGCTTGTGATAGTAGCCTATTTTGGAATATGGAATCGAAACAGAATCAGGATATATTATAAAAATGAAAGAGGTGGTTATACATTTATTGGCAGATCAAATTTTACTGAGGAAGAAGGGCTACGAACTTTGATCATAAAAGACTATTTGACAGAACGGTCAAAAAGCACAGAATATATGATTATCATTCCTGCTTATATTATGAAATACAGCAAGAGAAAAGATCTTCTTATTAAGAATTATAAAAGTCATATCTATACCTGTATCAGTGAGCGTGTTTATTTTCAGCTACAGGGATGAAATATAGCGATAGCCTGCAAATTATGGTCTGTTAGAAAGTATCATAGATTGCAGGCTGTTTATTTTATCTGTTAATAGGCCGATTTTAAAAACAATGCTAATTTTCAGAATATTGCACAGAATCCAAAAATTTGGTAACATAGTAGGAATGATAAGCGAAAGGAAAATTGTATGAGCTGGGAAAATAATATAAGAAAAGTAGTACCGTATGTACCGGGCGAACAACCTGATAAAAAAAATATGATAAAATTAAATACCAATGAGTGTCCTTACCCGCCAGCACCGGGCGTTGTCAAGGCAATAAAGGACTTTGACACAGACTGCCTTAGATTATATCCTAATCCATCAGCAAAGCAGCTTGTAGATTCGATCGCTGAATATTATCATGTTATGCCGGAACAGGTATTTGTGGGTGTAGGCTCTGATGATGTTCTTGCGATGGCATTTCTGACTTTTTTTAATTCGGATAAACCAATCTTATTTCCAGATATTACCTATTCCTTTTATGACGTATGGGCAGATCTTTTTAGGATTCCATATCAAAAAAAGGAATTGGATGAACAGTTCTTAATCAGAAAAGAAGATTATTTTGCTGAAAATGGCGGAATTATTCTACCAAATCCAAATGCTCCTACAGGTATATTAGAACCAATTGAATTGTTTGAAGAGATATTACAAAAGAATCAGGATGTGATCGTAATTGTAGATGAGGCTTATATTGATTTTGGCGGAAAGAGCACGATTGAACTTGTTGATCAATATGACAATCTTCTTGTTGTTCAGACATTTTCCAAATCAAGGGCAATGGCAGGAATGAGAATAGGTTTTGCAATTGGATCAAAAAAACTGATCAAGTATCTGAATGATGTTAAATTTTCTTTTAATTCTTATACAATGAACCAGCCCTCCATCTATATTGGAGTTGAGGCAATTAAAGATGAAGATTATTTTAGAGAAATAACAAATAAAATAATAGCGACCAGAGAAAGAGTGAAAAAGGAACTAAGTAAGTTGGGATTCCAGTTCACAGACTCGGTCAGTAATTTTATTTTTGCAACACACCCTGACTATTCAGCTGTTTCAATACAAAATGCACTGAGAGAACAGGAGATTTATGTTAGACGATTTGCGATTCCAAGAATTGATAATTATTTAAGAATATCAATTGGGACAGATGCAGAGATGAATACAATGATCGATTATTTAAAAGAATTGATCATACCGAAAGGTGAAGTTGATACAAATGAATGAGTATACAAGTTTTGCATCCGTTTATGATACATTCATGGACAATGTACCATATAAAGACTGGGCGGATAAAGTGACACAAATTTTAGTAAATGCTGGTATAAAGGATGGATTAATCCTGGAACTAGGGTGTGGAACAGGCAGCATGACTGAAGAGATGGCATCCAGAGGATATGATATGATCGGTGTTGACTACTCAGAAGAAATGCTTGAAATTGCCATGAAAAAGCGTGAAGAGAATGGTCATGATATTCTGTACCTGCATCAGGACATGAGAGAGTTCGAATTATATGGTACGGTAAAAGCAGTGATCAGTATTTGTGACTCCATGAACTATATTTTGGAGAAAGAAGATCTTCAGGAAGTTTTCAGGCTTGTGAACAATTATCTGGATCCGGGAGGATTATTTCTATTCGATCTCAATACAGTATATAAATATGAAACAGTTTTAGCAGACAATAATTTTAGCGATAATGCCTCGGGATGCAGTTTTATCTGGGATAATTATTTTGATGCACAATCAGGGATCAATGAATATGAACTGACTATTTTTGTAGAACAGTCTAGTGGATTATATGAAAAATTTGAAGAAATTCATTATCAAAAAGCTTATCAAATAGATGATATAAAAGAAATGCTTGAACTTGCAGGGATGGAGTTTCTGGATGTGTTTGAGGCATATACAGACGAAAAACCCGGGCCCAAAAGTGAGCGGATCTTATTTTTAGCAAGGGAAAAAGGGAAATAAAATGAGTGATTATATTATACGTGCTACAGCGGCAGATTCTCAGATCAGAGTATTTGCAGCAACAACAAAAGGGCTTGTAGAAGAAGCAAGAATGCGTCATAATACCAGTCCGATTGCAACTGCAGCACTCGGACGTCTGCTGACAGCAGGAGCAATGATGGGAAGTATGCTGAAAGGGGAGAAGGATCTTCTGACTCTTCAGATCAAAGGAAGCGGACCGATCGGCGGACTGACTGTAACGGCTGATGCAAAGGCTGATGTGAAAGGTTATGTGATACATCCTGACGTCATGCTGCCTCCAAGTGCAAGTGGAAAGCTGGATGTTGGCGGCGCAATTGGAGAAGGTTTATTAAGTGTGATTAAGGATATGGGTATGAAAGAACCCTACTCGGGACAAACTGTTCTGCAGACCGGAGAAATAGCAGAAGACCTCACTTTCTATTTTGCAAATTCAGAACAGGTTCCGTCTTCTGTTGGACTTGGTGTTCTGATGGAAAAGAATAATACTGTCAGACAGGCAGGCGGTTTTATTATTCAGCTGATGCCCTTTGCATCGGATGAAGTGATCGATCGTCTGGAACAGAATCTGATGGACTTCCCATCAGTAACAGCAGTGCTTGACAGTGGCGCAACACCCGAAGAGATGCTTGAACTTCTGTTCAAAGATCTGGATCTTGAAATACATGAAACAATTCCAACAAAGTTTCATTGCAATTGTGATAAGAAAAGAGTAGAAAAAGCATTGATCAGCATTGGTAAAAAAGATCTTGACGAGTTGATTTCAGATGATAAAGAAATAGAAGTAAAATGCCATTTTTGCAATACTGCATATCAGTTCAATGTAGATGAACTAAAAACAATGCGTAGCAAAAGCAGAGCTGAAAAAAAATAGACCTTTGGAAAGGGTAAGGCAATCAAATATGAAGCATGGTTTTATTAAAACAGCAGCGGTAAGCCCGGTCATTAAAGTTGCGGATACAGAGTATAATGCGGATAGAATAATCGAATCTGTGGCAGATGCACATAAGAATGGTGCGAAGATCATTGTGCTACCGGAATTATGTCTTACCGGCTATACCTGTCATGATCTTTTTTTACAGGATACGCTGTTACAGGGAGCGATTTCAGGATTGATAAAAATTCTGCGAGAGACAGCCGATATAGATGCTTTGATTTTTGTAGGACTTCCTCTTGAAAAGGATCAGAAACTGTATAATGTAGCAGCTGTATTAAACAAAGGACAGATTCTGGCATTTATTCCAAAACAGAATCTGCCTAATTATGCTGAATTTTATGAGCATCGTCATTTTGCGGCAGGAAATCAAAAAGCAGAAACAGTGCTGTTCCAAAATAAGGAAATTCCTTTTGGAACTGATATTTTATTTAACTCTGATGCAATTTTGGGACTATGTGTTGCCTGTGAAGTGTGCGAAGACCTTTGGGCTCCGGATCCGCCAAATACAAGGCATGCTCTGGCAGGTGCATCGATTATTGTTAATCTGTCGGCCTCAAATGAAACTGTAGGAAAAGAAGATTATAGACGACTTTTATTAAAAGCAACTTCAGGAAGGCTGCTTGCTGGTTATATTTATGCAAGTGCTGGAGAAGGTGAATCTACACAGGACATCGTGTTTGGGTCACATAATATGATAGCTGAGAACGGCTCCCTTTTGGCTGAGGCAGAACGATTTACAGGGGAAACAATTTACGCAGACCTTGATATAAAAAGAATCAGGGGAGAAAGAAGGAGAAATACGACTTTTCAGACAAAAGGAAAAGAATCCTATCTTGTCATCCCTTTTACTATTATGAATGAAGAGACAGCACTTAAGAGAGAGTTCGATAGAACGCCTTTTGTCCCAGCAGATCTTTATAAAAAAGAACAAAGATGTGAAGATATTCTCAAAATCCAGGCTTTTGGACTGAAAAAAAGACTGGACCATACACAATCAAAGACAGCGATCATTGGACTTTCGGGAGGACTTGATTCAACACTTGCATTACTCGTAACAGTCAGAGCGTTCGAACTTTCCAGTATGCCAAAGGAGCAGATCATTGCCGTCACAATGCCTTGCTTCGGTACAACTGACAGAACATATCAAAATGCGTGCAGACTGGCAGGAATCCTCGGAACAACTTTAATGGAAATTGATCTTAAGCGTTCTGTTCTGCAACATTTTAAAGATATTGGTCATGATGAAAATATTCACGATGTGACATATGAAAATGGACAGGCTAGAGAAAGAACCCAGGTTCTGATGGATCTGGCAAATAAGACTGGTGGAATGGTGATCGGCACAGGTGATATGTCTGAACTTGCGCTTGGGTGGGCAACTTATAATGGAGACCATATGTCTATGTATGGTGTGAACTGTGGTGTACCCAAAACACTTGTCAGACATCTTGTCAGACATTTTGCAGATACGTATGGAAATAAGGAACTGACAGAAATTCTGGCAGATGTACTGGATACACCTGTCAGCCCGGAACTGCTTCCGCCATCTGACGGAACCATTTCGCAGATTACAGAAGATCTGGTCGGTCCTTATGAACTGCATGACTTTTTTCTGTATTATATGCTTAGATTTGGATATGAACCGGACAAAATATATAGAATAGCAGTTCAGACTTTTAGTGGAATATATGATCAGGCAGAACTGCTGAAGTGGCTTAAGGTATTTTATAGAAGATTCTTTACCCAGCAGTTCAAACGCTCCTGTCTCCCGGATGGACCAAAAGTGGGAAGCGTTGCAGTTTCACCAAGGGGAGATCTGAGAATGCCGTCTGATGCATGCATGACGTTGTGGATGGAAAAATTGGAAGAACTTTAATGGTTATAAATTTTTATTTAGTGATCTGAATTATTTTTATCTTGCATTGATTAGAAACCTGTGATATTATTACCAACAATAAATGCAATGAACGAGACTCTTGTCAGGGAAAACGACAGGAATACAGCGTCACCGACTGAGAGCGCTGTTTGTGGAAGCTGATGAAGGGAACACTCGGGAGCAGATTATCTGAACTGTGGATTTTTATCGGATCAGAGTAGGATAATCCGTAGCACGCGTTAAGTGCAATTGAGAGGAAAGACAATGGTGTCTTTCAATATGGGTGGTACCGCGGAATCAGTTTATTCCGTCCCAGAATACGAAAGTATTCTGGGACTTTTTTTATTTCCCGGATCTTTCGTTTATTTAGACCATGGTGGTCTATGTAAATCAAAAAGAAGAGGAGAATCATTATGGAATACCTGAATGGAGTAAAACAAAAAGAAACGATGAGCCTTTCACAGCTATTACTACCGGAATATGAAGGCAGGACCGTAAAGGTAAACGGTGCCGTTCACACGATCAGAGATATGGGGACAGTAGCATTTGTAGTGCTTAGAAAAGCAGAGGGACTGGTACAGTGCGTTTATGAAGAAGGTGTCAGCGCATTTGAGATTCAGTCGATCAAAGAAGCAGCAACGCTAGAAGTGACAGGAACTTTATTAAAGAATGAAAAAGCACCGAATGGAATAGAGATTAAAATGGATTCTGTTAAGATCCTTTCACAACCTGCAGAGGCTCTTCCAATTTCAATCTCAAAATGGAAGATGAATACAAGCCTTGAGACCAGACTGAACCTCAGACCTATTTCCATGCGTAATCTGCAGGAAAGGGCTAAATTTAAAATTCAGGAAGGGATCGTCAGAGCATTTCGTGACTTTTTACATCAGGAAGGCTTTACAGAGATCAGATCACCAAAAATCGGGTCTAAAGGTGCAGAAGGCGGTGCAAACATTTTTAAACTTGACTATTTTCACAGACCGGCCGTGCTTGCACAGAGTCCTCAGTTCTATAAACAGATGTTAGTAGGTGTATTTGACAGAGTATTTGAAGCAGCGCCTGTTTTCAGGGCTGAAAAACATAATACGAAAAGACATTTAAATGAATATACTTCCCTTGATTTTGAAATGGGATACATTGATGATTTTACAGATATCATGGCGATGGAAACAGGATTCCTGCAATATATGATGCAACTGTTAAAGACAGAATATGCAAAAGAATTAAAAATCCTGAATGTTGAGCTTCCGAGTGCCGACAATATTCCGTGTGTCAGATTTGATGATGCAAAAAAACTTGTCTCAGAAAAATATAACAGAACGATCCGTAATCCATATGATCTTGAACCGGAAGAAGAAGTGTTGATCGGACGGTATTTTAAAGAAGAATGCAATGCCGATTTTGTATTTGTAACACATTATCCTTCCAAGAAGAGACCATTTTATGCCATGGAGGATCCAAGTGATCCGGTCTTTACGCTGAGTTTTGACTGCCTGTTCCATGGTATGGAAATTACGACCGGAGGACAGAGAATCCACGATTATCATATGCTGATGGAGAAACTGACTGCCAGAGGAATGACTGAGGAAGGAATCGAATATTATCTCAATGCTTTTAAATACGGAATGCCACCACATGGTGGACTCGGAATTGGGCTTGAGAGACTTACGATGAAACTTCTGGGAGAAGACAATGTCAGAGAAA
>JAQVCQ010000101.1 GCA_028689715.1 Lachnospiraceae bacterium | reverse complement strand
TTATGTTAATAATTAAATAAAATTATTCTGTGTTATTGACATATGCCCATAATAGAGTTATGATAATTATGAGCATATGACAACAATATGTTTTGACCGTATTTAGGAGATAATCTCATTATAACCAGGTAATGGAGGTGGTTGCTTTGCCAGGACTAGATCGAACAGGTCCACTTGGAATGGGACCAATGACAGGAAGAGGGTCGGGCAATTGTAATTACTATGCAAGACCCAGATTTTTAAGTAATGGATCTTTAAAAAACAGACAGTTTAACATTAGTCTTTTAAGGAAATTCATCTGGCTGGTACCGGGTGTAATACTTGGAATCCATTATTTGCTATCAACAAAAAAATATAATAAAAGGAGGTAATATTTATGCCAAGAAGAGATGGAACAGGACCAATAGGAATGGGACCGATGACAGGAAGAGGCGCTGGTTACTATAACCCAGCAAATAATTCTACACTTGATGATCAGAATATTTATTTTGGAGGATATGGATGCGGAAGAGGAAATCGCAAAAAATTCTGCGTTACTGGTGCACCAGGATATCTTAGAAGTAATAATCTGCAGGCTAGTGCTGAGGACGAAAAAACATTATTAAGCAATAGGGAAAGACAGTTGGAGAATCAGTTAAAACAAGTAAAAGAAAGATTATCAGAAATAGAGTAAGCATCTGAGTAAAAAAGTTCAGGAAGAAGCCAGTAAATCTGGCTTCTTCCTATTCAAAAAGGTTGGCCAGAATGGGATTGAGGAAAATCAGGAATTATATGGAAGAAGACACTATTTTAAGAAAAAAATCTAAGATAGTTAAAGCGGTAGATGGAAAAATTTTGAGCATTTTAGATGATATGGCTGAAACAATGTACACGGAACAAGGAGTAGGGCTGGCAGCACCACAAATAGGAATATTAAAAAGACTTGCTGTGATCGATGTTGGAGATGGACTCATCAAATTGATCAATCCTATAATAATCGAAACAAGTGGAGAGCAACAAGCCCTGGAAGGATGTTTAAGCATACCTGATATTACAGGAGTAGTGATAAGACCACAAAAAGTTCGTGTAAGCGCACTAAATGAAAACGGCAACGAGATTGAATTGGAGGGGGAAGACCTTTTGGCTCGAGCTTTATGTCACGAAATTGATCATCTTGATGGGATACTATTTATCGATAAAATGCTTCCGGATACAGAAGTGTGTCATGAACAATAAATCTGGAAGATGATATCATCAGTTAGAACGGGTTAGTTTTAATAATGATAAAGGAGCTGAAAATGGCAAGACCAACAAAGTGGAGAAAAATTGATCATATACCAAAAACACAGTATTTTATTCCTTCAGAGGACAGAATGGAAGAAGGGATGGAAAACATACTGAAACTTGAAGAGTTAGAGGCACTTAGATTAAAAGATCTGGAGGGTTTAGAGCAGGATGAATGTGCTGAAAGAATGGAAGTGTCAAGACCAACATTTCAAAGAATTCTGCTTCTTGCAAGAGAGAAAGTGGCTGACAGTCTGATTAATGGAAAAGCTGTAAGTATTGAAGGGGGTAACTTTACACGTAATATATGTCCTGTTGTATGTATGGATTGTGGGAAAGAATGGAAAGAAAGTTTTGAGAACTTGGAACGCTTAAAAAAAGGAGAATATGCCTGCCAAAATTGTGGATCTGTAAGAATTGTTTGCAGAGATCATTGTAAAGGTAAGTTCTGTAATAAGAATTGTAATAGAAATGGAAGAAGAGATAGTTAAGCCTTTACAGAATTTATATCATTGCACCCTTAAAAGGAACAGCAAGACAAGCTGTTTGTTATGGGTGTTTTTTGCTTGTTTGTTATAAGATGGGTTTTGTAGTGCTTGTTAAAAAAAGAATTTGAAGAATAAACAGTGGTCATAGGACCAGGAGGGAAAAATGTGGTTCATACATATTCATTGAACGGATATAACTTAGCAGTTGATGAAAACAGTGGAGCGGTGCACGTGCTTGACAACCTGACATACGAAATTTTAAAAGATGAAATAGAGCTGCCTACAATTGGTGCAGTAATTAAGAAACTTGGAAATAAATATAGTAATGAAGAAATAGTGGATGGGTATAAAGAAATACAATCTTTAAAAGAACAAGACATTTTATTTTCGTCAATTGAAGAGATAGAAAAGGGAACAGTTTCAAGAAGTGTTAATACAAATTTAAAAGCATTGTGCCTTCATGTATCACATGATTGTAATTTAAGATGTGAGTATTGCTTTGCATCTGAAGGGGATTATAATAGTGGCAGGGAATTGATGAGTGAAGAAGTAGCTATAAAAGCGGTTGACTATTTGGTTGCAAATTCTAAGGGCAGAAAAAAAATCGAAATAGATTTTTTTGGCGGTGAGCCATTAATGAACTTTGAAGTAGTAGAAGCTGTTGTAAAATATGGGAGACGGATAGAAAAGGAATGTGATAAGCGTTTTTATTTTACAATTACAACGAATGGAACGTTGCTGAATAATCAGCGTATAGATTTTATAAATGAAAATATGGATAATGTCGTAATCAGTATTGATGGAAGAAAAGAATGCCATGATCTTGTTCGTCATGATTGTTATGGCAAAGGTTCTTATGACAGAATTGTCCCTTTGGCACAAAAATTAGTATCAGGAAGAGAAGGGAAAAGTTATTTTGTACGGGGTACTTTTACTGCGAAAAACAAAGATTTTTCAAATGATGTGATGCACCTTGCAGATTTGGGATTTAAAGAAATTTCAGTGGAACCTGTTGTTGGATCTGGAAGCAATCTTTATTTTAAAGAATCCGATATTCCAGAAATCATGGAAGAGTATGAGAATTTAGCATTAAAATATATAGATAGGCTGGCATCAGATGATAAATTCAGATTTTATCATTTTTATATCAATCTTGATGATGGTCCCTGTCTTTTCAAGCGAGTCACAGCATGTGGAGCTGGATATGAGTATATGGCAGTATCACCTGATGGAAAACTGTATCCGTGTCACCAGTTCGTTGGACAAGATGAATTTGTAATTGGAGATATTTATAATGGCATTTTTAATAATAAATTATGTATGGAATTAGAAAACAATACAGTGTTTGAGAAGGAAAGCTGTAGAGAATGCTGGGCAAAGTTATTTTGTTCTGGAGGCTGTCATGCAAATGCATTTTTCACAAATGGAAATATGAAACAACCCAATGAACTTAGCTGTATCTTACAAAAGAAAAGGATTGAATGTGCACTGATGATTAATGCGTGGCAGGCAGAGTATAATGAGAGTAAATGAGGGTATACAGTTATGTATGATGAATATACAAATAAAGTAATAGAACATTTCATGTCTCCTAGGAATGTTGGAAGCATGTTGGATGCAGATGCAGAAGGAAGATTTGGGGATCCAAGTTGTGGAGATTCTTTGACCATTTATATTAAAGTAGAAAATGACCGTATTACGGATATTCGATTTTTGGTTTTTGGTTGTGTGGCAGCAGTCGCTACAAGTAGCATGACAACAGAGTTGGCAAAAGGAAAAACTTTAGAAGAAGCAATGAAAATAACGGATCAAGATATCACAGATGCTCTTGGTGGATTGCCTGAATATAAGCTTCACTGTTCTGTTTTGGGAGCAGGAGCATTAAAAAATGCGATTCAGGACTATTATGAAAAACATGAAAAAAATGAGAAGAAATGAAAAAAACAAATAAAAAAGAGACGTTGTAAGCGAGGAGAAATGAATTTATGAATTGGATATATGAAGAAGGACGAATATATTATGAAAACGAGGATAAAAAGCTAATGGCAGAAGCAATCTTAACAGCAATTTCAAATGATGAAATCGATATAGAACATGTTTATGTAGATCCATCATTACGAGGACAAGGGATTGCCGGTAAAGTTATGGAAGTAGTTACTAAACATATACGAGAAAATGGATTGAAAACAACTGCAACATGCTCTTATGCAAAGAGTTGGCTTGTTAAAAATAGAACATTTAATGAAGATATCATATCAAGAAATGAAAATGATATCTTTGCATGTAGAATTGATGGGAAGCATTAATAAGAGTATAAAAATATGTAAAAAACAAAGGGAGGTGGAGTTAACTTAATGGAAAAAACAAAATACATATATGGTCCCGTACCATCTCGTAGACTGGGTATCTCGTTGGGTGTCAGTCCAATTCCCAAAAAGACATGTAATTATTCCTGTATTTATTGTCAGCTGGGAAGGACGAAACATATGACGAATTCCAGAACCATGTTTTTTGATACGGATGAAATCATTCGGGAGCTTGAAGATGTAATTCTAAACAGCGTTTATTATGATGTTGTAACCATTGTCGGAGAGGGAGAGCCTACGCTGTATCTCGGGCTTGGAGAAATTATTTCCGAAATAAAGAAACGAGTGACTAAGCCAGTTGCAGTCATAACGAATGGAGCACTTTTATATGATAAAGCAGTTCAACAGGAACTGTTACAGGCTGATATTATTCTACCATCAATGGATGCATTTGATGAAGATTCTTTTGTAAAGATTAATAGACCATATAAATCTATAAAATATCGAGACGTTTATTCAGGTCTGGTTACGTTTTCAAAAATATATCAGGGTCAATTATGGTTGGAAATAATGTTCATGGAAGGTGTGAATGAATCAGATATCGTTTTAGAAAAGTATGCAGGATTATTAAGAAAAATAAAATATGATCGATTATACTTGAATACACCGGTTCGACCTCCGGCAGAACCAGATGTGAGAGTAGTTAGCAATAAAAGAATGAAGTATATTTCTGAAACGCTTCGTGGAATTGCAATAGATTTATTAAGTTCTGATGGATTTTATAGTGAGATAGAAGATGATTACGGTGCAGTGATTAGTATTATAAATAGACATCCTATGAATCAATTTGAAATAGAAAATTTTTTGAAGAATAGGAAAGGAAGTAATATTGCAGAGATATTCCATAGACTCATAGTGGATAAGGAAGTAGTCGTGGTGAAATATATGGGTTATGATACATTTCGCTTAAGGTAATAACTTTTATACAATTATAAGGTAAAAGAGGCTGATCTTTATTTTTTATTAGCTTTGACTCATGCATCAAAATATGCAGATAGGAACATAGATGGAAAAAAGTGAAAAAATAGCATTACAGGCGATTATTGTTGCATTTGTTATATTTGGGATCAAATTAATAGCAGCAATTCTGACTGGAAGTATCGCATTAAAAGCAGAAGCATTTCATACTTTAACTGATTTTATCGCATCTTTGACGGTATATGCAGGAGTAAAAATCGCGAAAAGAAAAACAAAATCTTTTCCATACGGACTTTATAAGATTGAAAATTTAATATCGGTTGTCATTTCATTATTTGTTTTATTTACTGGATATGAGATTGCACTTGAGGCTATCAAATCAGAACAGACAGAAGTTAAAAATTCTGTGGTTGGTGTTATGATACTACTTGTGGTAGTTGTTATTTCTTATTTTTTCTCGAAATATGAAAAAAGAATTGGGAAAGAAATGAATTCACCAATATTAATTGCAGATGCAGATCATGGTTATATTGACGTGCTGAGCAATATAATCGTAATGATTTCAATTTTGCTCAGCACACTAGGATATCATCTTGATAAAATAGCCACATTGATAGTTGTTATTTTTATCGTAAAGACTGGAGTTGGAATATTAATAAATGGGATTAAAGTACTTTTAGACGCATCGGTTGATTATGAAACATTAAGTAAAACTGAAAAAATTATATTAAATGCAGCACAAGTGATTGAAATTAATCAATTAATGGGAAGAAATTCTGGAAGATTTAAATTCATTGAAGCCAATATTGTAATAAAAACACATAACTTAGATAAGGCACATTTGATTGTAGATAAAATTGAAAATCAGATCAAAGAAGAAATAGTCGGAATTGACCACGTTTTAATTCATTATGAACCGGTGCAAAAGGAAGAAACGATATATGTAATTCCATTAACGGAAGAAAAAAATGAAATTTGTTCACACTTTGGAGAAGCCCCATGGTTTATGTTTATTACCTTTAAGACAGGAGAAAAAATTGCAAAACAGGTAGAGATAATTGTCAATCCTTTTATTCATGAAGAGAAAGGAAAAGGTATTTCAGTAGCAGAATTTCTAGTTAAAAAAGGAATAGATATTCTGATCGTAAAAAAAGATTTTGCCAGCAAAGGTCCGGCGTATGTTTTTTCGGATTCTAATGTTGAAGTGATCTTATCAGATGACAAAACGCCTGAAACTGCCATGGTAAATCTTGGATTATCATATGAAATAGAGCTATGATATATTTAAGTTAACCATATGATACAGGCTATAATTATGAAAGATATTTCAATAAGGATGGGTGGTTTGTATGGGTCAACAAATTAATTGGTACAAGGAAGTTTTGAAGAAAAATGGTATTAAAAATACAATTCAAAAAGATGCTATTTTAAATGTGCTGATCAAAGCGCCCAGTCATATTACAGTAGAAGAAATTTATCAACAGATCAAGGATATGAAAATAGGTCTGGCAACGATTTACCGTAGTTTAAAACTATTTGAAGAGTTGGGAATCGTAAAAGAAATACCTATGGATGGAATTCGTTATTATGAATTAAAATTATTTGGGAAAAAGCCACTACACATACACTTTAAATGTACAAATTGTAATACTATGACTGATATAGATGATACAGAAACAAATTTGGACTATATCAGACTCAATCAAAAAGTTGAAAATATGATGGGACTTGAAGTAAATGATGCAAATATTACCTTATTAGGTGTATGTGAAAATTGCAGAAAAAAATTGAATTCTGATACGAGAAGAAAGAATAGTCAAGACTGACACAAGGAGAATTACAAATGTTAAAAACAAATCTGCATGGATCGATTATTATAACTTACAGGTGTAATGCAAAATGTAATATGTGCGATTGTTATAAAAATCCGAGTAAACCAGAAGAAGAAATCAAGTTGGAAACTTTAGAGAAATTACCTGATATGGCTTTTACAAATATCACAGGTGGAGAGCCCTTTATAAGACAGGATATTGCTGATATAGTAAGAGTCCTTTATAAGAAAACTAAAAGAATTGTGATTTCAACAAATGGATACTTTACAGATCGTATCATCAAGCTATGTGAAGAATTTCCCCAAATCGGAATCCGTATCAGCATTGAAGGCCTGGAAGAGACAAATAATGCAATCAGAGGACTCCCGGATGGATTCAAAAAAGGATATGAAACTTTAAAAAGATTGGTTGAAATGGGACATAAGGACGTAGGGTTTGGAATGACAGTACAGGATATGAACTGTAAAGATCTGATTCCTTTATACAAGTTATCAGATGAACTTAATATGGAATTTGCGACGGCAACACTACATAATTCTTTTTATTTTAGGAAGACAGATAATAAAATAGACAATAAACGAAAGGTGGCTGAAGAATTTGAGAAGCTGATAAATATTTTATTAAAGTCAAAATCTCCAAAAAAATGGGCCAGAGCCTATTTTAATCATGGTCTGATCCACTATCTTTATGGTCAAAAAAGACTTCTTCCTTGTGAAATGGGTACAAATGGATTTTTTATTGATCCGTTTGGATATGTGCTTCCTTGTAATGGAAGTAACGAAAAATGGTCTATGGGTAATCTTAATGACCAGACATGGCAG
>JAQVCQ010000018.1:20114-37104 GCA_028689715.1 Lachnospiraceae bacterium | reverse complement strand
GATAACATGATCGCTGCCGGAATGACAACTGTTGCAATGGTAGCAAATGAAAACAAAATCCCTGTCATCTGTGGAGAAGCAGGTATGGTTGAAGCAGGCGGACTTGCAACTTATGGTATCGATTATTACAACCTTGGAAAAATGACTGCAGAACAGGCAGTAAAAATCTTAAAAGGTGAAGCAAAAACAGCTGAAACACCAATCGGTTACCTGACAGCAGACCAGTGCGAATTTGCAGGAAATGATGAAACAGCAGCAACACTTGGTATTGATCTTTCTGCATATGCAAAATAATTGATCAAGATTGTTATAAATCAAGAGTAGAAATTTGATTTCTTTGATAAAAACATGAAAAAGACAGATTGTCAAAATGATGATCTGTCTTTTTTTTAACAAAAAATCTACAATATGTCTTTTTAAATCTGTGAATTTATGGTATTATATTTTAGTTAGTTTTGAATGATATCAGACGGAGGTAAGGTTATGAACGTAGGTGGTGTCCTGATGGCAATGCAGGGAGCTCTGACACAGGGAATTTTATGGGGAGTAATGGTACTTGGTGTATATATAACATATAAAATATTAAATATTGCAGATCTTACAGTTGATGGAAGTTTTGCTATGGGTGGCTGCGTATGTGCAATGTTAGTCGTGAATCACGGAGTCTCACCTGCACTGGCACTGGTGATCGCAACATTCGCAGGGGTGCTGGCAGGTGCTGTGACAGGGATGCTTCATACTGTATTTGAAATACCTGCAATCCTTGCGGGAATCCTGACGCAGATCGCGCTCTGGTCAATTAATCTCAGAATCATGGGAAGAAGTAATATTCCTTTATTAAAAGTAGATACGATCGTAACACAATTAATGGCATTATCAGGTCTTTCACAGCCAATCGCGACGATGCTGATCGGCGTTATATTTGCTATTTTATGTATTGTTGCATTATATTGGTTCTTTGGTACTGAAATTGGTTCTGCACTTCGTGCAACTGGTAATAACGAAGATATGATCCGTGCACTTGGTGTTAATACGAAAAGAACAAAAATGATCGCATTAATGCTCAGCAACGGTCTTGTTGGTCTTTCAGGTGCGCTTGTATGCCAGAATCAGAAATATGGTGATGTTGGTATGGGAACTGGAGCAATTGTAATCGGACTTGCAGCGATCGTCATTGGTGATATGCTTCTTGGTAAACTTAGATCGTTTGGCAGTAAACTGACTTCAGCAGTCGTTGGTTCCGTTGTTTATTTCATCATCAGAGCAATTGTGCTCCAGCTTGGTATGGATGCAAATGATATGAAACTGATTTCTGCCATTATTGTTGCACTTGCACTTTGCATTCCGGTCATGCTTGATAAGTGGCGGCTCAGAGCTTCCTATACAACAGGAGGTACAAAATAATGTTAAAAATTACAAATGTTAAAAAGACATTTAATATTGGTACCATTAATGAAAAAACAGCATTGAACAATATAGATTTTGAAATGCAGCCGGGTGATTTTGTTACGATCATCGGTGGCAATGGCGCAGGAAAGTCGACCCTGCTGAATATGATCGCTGGTGTATATCCAATCGATGCTGGTGTGATTTTACTGGATAATATTGATATTTCAAGAATGCCGGAACATGCCAGAGCTGCTTATCTTGGAAGAGTGTTCCAGGATCCGATGCGCGGTACAGCCGCTGGAATGGAGATTCAGGAAAATCTAGCGCTTGCATATCGCCGAGGTAAAAAACGCGGTTTGAGCTGGGGCATTACAAAAGAAGAAAAAGAGCTTTATTTTGAACGTTTAAAAGAACTCGATCTTGGCCTTGAAACAAGAATGTCATCCAAAGTCGGTCTGCTTTCCGGTGGACAGAGACAGGCTCTGACATTGTTAATGGCTGCACTGCAGAAACCAAAGATTCTGTTACTGGATGAACATACCGCAGCACTTGATCCGAAAACAGCAAAAAAAGTACTTGATCTGACAGAACTGATCGTAAATGAAGACAAACTGACCGCATTAATGGTTACTCATAACATGAAGGATGCGATCAGAATGGGTAACAGACTGATCATGATGCATGAAGGCAGGATCATTTACGATGTTTCCGGTGAAGAAAAGAAGAATCTGCATGTTTCAGATCTTCTTGCCAAATTTGAAGAGGCAAGCGGTGGAGAATTTGCAAATGACCGCATGATGCTCTCCTAATAAAACAGTCGTAATAATATTGAAAAAGCAAAATAAACTGATACAAAAAAGAAACGAAAATAATACTGGATTTTTTAAGTCATTTATGAGAAAATAGGTTGGTTATTCTTGGCAGTACTCACAATTCCCGTGTGATACCGCCATCAAAATAATGTTCATAGAATTGAAAGGAGATTTCACATGATTTATTCACATGAAGTAGAACAAATGTGTACAGTGGCACAGGGTGTTAATCACGGTTGTGCGCCTATCCCTGAAGAAGCAAAATGGGTAAAAGCAAAAGAAGTAAAAGACATTTCCGGTCTGACACACGGTGTTGGCTGGTGTGCACCACAGCAGGGAGCTTGTAAACTTACATTAAACGTAAAAGAGGGTATCATTCAGGAAGCGCTTGTAGAAACCATCGGATGTTCAGGAATGACACATTCAGCAGCTATGGCTTCTGAAATCCTTCCAGGAAGAACCATTTTAGAAGCATTAAATACTGACTTGGTATGTGATGCAATCAATACAGCTATGAGAGAATTATTCTTACAGATCGTTTACGGACGTACACAGAGTGCTTTCTCAGAAGGCGGACTTACAATTGGTGCAGGACTTGAAGATTTAGGTAAAGGATTAAGATCTCAGGTAGGTACAATGTATGGAACACTTGCAAAAGGTCCTCGTTATCTTGAAATGGCTGAAGGTTATGTAACCGGAATCGCTCTTGATGAAGAAGATCAGATCATTGGTTACCAGTTCGTAAGCCTTGGAAAAATGACTGATTTCATCAAAAAAGGTGATGACGCTAATACAGCATGGGAAAAAGCAAAAGGTCAGTATGGCCGTGTTGCAGATGCAGTCAAGATCATCGATCCTAGAGAAGAATAAGAGAAGGAGGAAATAATAATGGCTTTATTTGAATCATACGAAAGAAGAATTAAACAGATAAATGAAGTATTAAACAGCTACGGAATTTCTTCCATAGAAGAAGCTGAAAAAATTACAAAAGATGCTGGTCTTGATGTTTACACACAGGTTGAAAGCATTCAGCCAATCTGTTTTGAAAATGCAAAATGGGCTTATATTGTAGGCGCAGCGATCGCAATTAAAAAAGGTTGTAGAAAAGCAGCAGATGCTGCTGCAGCAATCGGCGAAGGAATCCAGTCTTTCTGTATTCCTGGATCAGTTGCAGATCAGCGTAAAGTTGGTCTTGGCCATGGTAATTTAGGAAAAATGCTTCTTGAAGAAGAAACAGAATGTTTTGCATTCCTTGCAGGTCACGAATCTTTTGCAGCTGCTGAAGGTGCAATTGGTATCGCTGAAAAAGCAAACAAAGTAAGAAAACAGCCTTTAAGAGTTATTTTGAACGGACTTGGAAAAGATGCTGCTCAGGTCATTTCACGTATCAACGGATTTACTTATGTTGAAACTGACATGGACTACTATAAAGGTGAAGTAAAAGAAGTTTACAGAAAATCATACTCAGAAGGACTTCGTGCAAAAGTTAACTGCTACGGCGCAAATGACGTAACAGAAGGTGTTGCAATTATGCACAAAGAAAAAGTTGACGTTTCTATCACAGGTAACTCAACCAATCCAACAAGATTCCAGCATCCAGTTGCAGGTACTTACAAAAAAGAATGTATGGAACAGGGTAAAAAATATTTTTCAGTTGCTTCTGGTGGTGGTACAGGCCGTACACTTCACCCAGATAATATGGCAGCTGGACCAGCTTCTTACGGTATGACAGATACTATGGGACGTATGCATTCTGATGCACAGTTCGCAGGATCTTCATCTGTACCAGCTCACGTTGAAATGATGGGTCTCATCGGCGCTGGAAACAACCCAATGGTTGGTATGACAGTTGCAGTTGCAGTTTCAATTGAAGAAGCAGCGAACGCTGGTAAATTCTAATTAGAACTGAGATTACTATAAAAAATAAAGGAGAAGCATTTTTGCTTCTCCTTTTTTGATAGTAAAATATATTCAGTATTACAGAAATATGAATTGATTATTCAGCGGCCTGCGTATCATCGGAAGTATCGTCGGATGTGGAATCTTCATAGGTGATTTCTACATTTTCATCATCTGGTAACTGACCCATCATGATATCACCGATATACTGGACTCTTTTTATGGCACGCTGATAGCTTTGTGCTGCAAGCTGTGCTTTGATATCATCGTATACTTCTGCGCCAAATGCTTCGTGATAGAGTGAAACAGCTTCTGTCATATAAGCACCTGCTTCATCTGCTAAAGATTCAATGGCACTGAACTGCTCTGGAACTTCCATATCAGCAAGTGTCGTAAATTCAGCTTCGATCATATCTAGACTGTTAAGAAGATCTTCAGTTGCAGTCTCAGATGCAGGATCAATGGAATTAATTACTTCATTTTGTGCAATGATATTATCACAGAACACAGTCATGTTTTCTTTATAAGTTTCAAGAGACTGGTCTTTGCCGCACCCTGTCAGAGAGAACAGACAGCCGGCCAGTAAAAATGGTATCAGAATTTTTTTGTTCATACTAACCCCCGAATATTACATTTGTTTTGCGTTTTTATTACAAAACCCAATAATTTAATTTACCATATCTGCCATCTTAAATCAAGGATATGAACAAAAGAGTTTGCCCATAGAGGCAATTCGTGTTATGATTTTGATGCTAATATCTTAATGTAATACGTTACTTGGATAAAAGATAATAATTAGGAGAGTTTATTATGACGAGACAGCAATTTAGAGAACTTTGCAACCGTAATCTGATCTTTCTGGACGGTGCTACCGGCTCAAATCTGATCAAAAGAGGCATGCCTGCCGGAGTCTGTCCTGAGGAATGGATCTTAAATAACAAAGAAACTCTGATCGGTCTGCAACGTGAATATATGGAAGCAGGAAGTCATATTGTATATGCGCCTACTTTTACAAGCAATCGGATCAAACTGATGGAATACCATCTGGAAGATCAAATCAGGGAAATTAATATAGAGCTTGTTAAAATGTCTAAAGAAGCCGTAAATGGCATAGGATATGTCGCAGGTGATATTACCATGACAGGTGAGCAGCTAAGCCCTATGGGTAGTATGGAGTTCGAAGAACTTGTTAATATCTATAAAGAACAGATCGAGTATCTTGTTGAGGGAGGCGTTGACCTGCTTGCAATTGAGACGATGATGAGTCTTCAGGAATCAAGGGCTGCGCTGATTGCAGCAAAAGAAGTATGTGATCTTCCTGTGATCGTAACATTGACGTTTGAATCAGATGGCAGAACTTTATTTGGAACAGATGCAAAAACAGCAGCAATCGTATTGTCATCCCTTGGTGCAGATGCGATAGGTGCAAACTGCTCGAGCGGACCGGATAAAATGAGTGCGATTATACGGGAGATGGCCAGCGTGACCACCATTCCAATCATTGCGAAGCCAAATGCTGGCATGCCTTCCCTGGACCAGAATGGAAATACTGTCTATGATATGAATGCGGATACCTTTGCAACGGAAATGAAGCAGATCTATGAAGCAGGCGCCATGATCATGGGAGGTTGCTGTGGTACAACACCAGCACATATCAAAGCATTATCGGATATGCTTGGAACAATGCCTGTAATTGAAAGAGTATCAACCGGAAAAAGATATCTGGCATCGGAGAGACAGTCACTTGTATTTGGACTTGATGACAGATTTATGATTATTGGAGAACGAATCAATCCGACAGGAAAGAAAAAACTTCAGGCTGAATTATCAGAGTCTAAGTTTGACATGGTAAATGCATTTGCAGAAGAGCAAGAACTTTGTGGTGCGTCTATTCTGGATGTGAATATGGGAATGAGTGGGGTCGATGAGAAAGAACTTATGTTGAAAGCGTTAGAAGAAGTGGGTGGTGTCTCATCACTTCCACTTACGATCGATACAAGTTCTGTGGAAGTCATGGAAGCAGCACTTCGCCATTATCCCGGTCGTGCTCTGATGAATTCTATTTCTCTGGAATCAGTTAAATATGACAACCTATTGCCGTTGGCAAAAAAATATGGTGCGATGTTTATCCTGCTGCCATTATCGGACAAGGGACTTCCCGAAAGCCTTTCTGAAAAAATTGAAATTATTAATACCATTACCAAGCGTGCACTGGAACTTGGAATGAAGAAAGAAGACATCATTGTTGATGGACTTGTAACGACGGTCGGTGCAAATAAAAAAGCAGCACTTGAGACTTTGGAGACCATTCGCTACTGTAAGGATCATGGTCTGGCTACGACCTGTGGCTTATCTAATATATCATTTGGTCTTCCTGAAAGAGGTTATATAAACACAGCATTTCTCACCATGGCGATCAGAGAAGGGCTGACGACCGCGATTGCGAATCCTAATCAGGAACTTTTAACATCATGTGCAATGGCAAGTGACCTGCTATTAAATAAAGAAGAATCAGATATTTCATATATCAATGCAATGAATCTTCAAAAAGAATCAAAGACTGCAACTCATGGAATGCAGGAAACATTAGCTAAAACAGAAAAAAATATACTGGAACAACTTCATGAATCTGTATTAAAAGGAAATCGCGCAGGTATTTTATCACAGACTAAGGCAGCCGTGGAAGAAGGGCACAGACCTTCTGATTTATTAAATACGATCTTGCTACCTGCTATTAATGATGTAGGAGAGTTGTTCGATCAGGGTAAATATTTTCTTCCACAGCTGATTGCCAGTGCAGAAACAATGAAACTGTCCATTGAATATCTGGAGCCTTTTCTGATGGAACAAAATGGCGGGCATGATATGCCCGTGATCGTCATCGCAACAGTCGCAGGTGATATCCATGATATCGGTAAAAATCTTGTAGCGCTTATGTTAAAGAACCATGGATTCAAAGTGATCGATCTTGGAAAAGATGTAAAAAAAGAGACGATCATCCAGACTGCAAAAGAACACAATGCAAGTATTATCGCACTTTCGGCATTAATGACAACAACAATGAAAGAGATGAAGCATGTCGTTGATTATGCGAAAGAGAACAATATTGATTCTAAAATCATTATTGGTGGCGCAGTCATTACACAGGACTATGCAGATGAGATCGGTGCAGACGGATATTCAAAAGACGCAGCAGATGCAGTAAAACTGACCAAAAGAATTCTTGGTATTACTGATTAATTTCCGTTATATCGGAAAACAGGCTTACCATACAGGTGATTTCTATTGACATGTCAGTCATGAAATGCAATAATGATAAAAATTTAGAAAAGACTTCTCAAAACTTGTAAAGTGAAATTATACACCTTACAAGTGTGAGTTGTCATACAATTTAATATATTTGATTTTTTGAATTTGAAGGGTTAGGTGACGGTATGAACGGCGCAGATGCAATGGTTAAATGTTTGGAACTGGAAGGCGTATCGACAATTTTTGGCTATCCGGGAGTTGCGATATGTCCTTTTTTTAATAGTCTGTTACAATCTGATATTGAACGTATTCTTGTAAGAACAGAACAGAATGCTGCACATGCAGCAAGCGGACTCGCAAGGGTGACCGGTAAAGTAGGTGTGTGTGTTGTTACTTCCGGACCAGGAGCAACAAATCTGATCACTGGTATTGCAACTGCATTTGCAGACAGCATTCCACTTGTCTGTATTACAGGGCAGGTAAATAGTGAATTACTTGGCAGTGATGTATTTCAGGAAGCAGATATAACAGGTGCTGTTGAGTCCTTTGTAAAATACAGTTATCTAGTAAAAAAGACAGAAGATATTCCCAGAATATTTAAAGAGGCATTCTATATTGCAAATACAGGAAGAAAAGGACCGGTATTGATCGACATTCCAATTGATATTCAAAATGGACTGATCAAGAACTTTCACTATCCTGAATCAGTGAATCTGAGAACCTATAAACCAACAGTACAGGGACATTCTGTTCAGATGAAAAAGGTTTTAAAAGAACTTGAAAAAGCAAAAAAACCTATCATCTGTGCCGGTGGCGGTGTATTTTTAAGCGATTCCGTACAGGAACTTCGAGAATTTTCTGAAAAATTCAAAATTCCTGTTGTATCGACAATGATGGGAATCGGTGCCATGCCAACGGAACATGCGCTTTATTTTGGCGTGGTAGGCAACAATGGCAAATCATATGCGAACAGAGCAATGAATGAAAGCGATCTTTTGATCATGGTAGGTGCACGTGTGGCAGACCGTGCTGTAAGCCAGCCTGATCTGATCACGGAAAATAAGGTACTGGTACACATTGACGTTGATCCTGCTGAAATTGGTAAAAATGTAGGTCCTACCATTCCTTTGGTTGGTGATGCAAAACATATATTTCATTATATGCTGAAACATGAAATGGAAAGTGATTATTCAGAGTGGATCGACCTGCTTGAAAAGTATAAAACTACTATGGTAAGACACAGAAAACCAAATCCTGAATTTGTTGACCCTGCTGAATTTATAAAAATTTTATCTAAAAAAATGAAATCGGATGCTGTCTATGTTGCAGATGTTGGTCAGAATCAGATGTGGTCCTGTGACAATCATATCGTTAAAGAAGGAAGGTTCTTAACATCAGGTGGCATGGGAACAATGGGATATTCCATACCTGCAGCCATGGGTGCAAAAAAAGGCGATATGACAAAACAGGTCGTTGCTGTCTGCGGTGATGGTTCATTCCAGATGTCCATGATGGAGTTCGCAACGATCAGACAGTACAAAATTCCCGTAAAGGTAATTGTATTTAATAACTCGGTTCTTGGTCTTGTACGTGAATACCAGGCAAATACTTATAAAGGCAATTATTGTGTTGTTGATCTGAGCGGAAACCCGGATCTGGAAAAACTATCACAGGCATACGGAATGCCTTTTACCAGAGTTTATAATATGGAACATATTGAACAGATCATTGAAGATTTCCTAAAGAATGATGAAACTGCACTTATGGAATGTCTGATCGATCCTATGGACACTACAAAGTAAGGATGTGCTGAAATGAAAAAAAGAATTTATTCTGTTTTAGTAGAGAACAGAGCCGGTGTTTTATGTAAAGTAGCAGGGCTCTTTTCAAGAAGATGTTTTAATATTGACAGTCTTGCAGTTGGTGAAACAGATGATCCACATGTTTCCTGTATGACGATTCTTTCTTCAGGGGATGAACGGACCATAGAGCAGATTGAAAAACAGCTGAATAAAAAATTGGATGTCATTAAAGTAAAAACATTTGATGAAAACCAAAGCATTTGTCGCGAACTGATGCTGATCAAAGTAAAATATAATAAGGGAAATCGAAAAGACATACTTGAGATCTGTGATGTTATGAAGGCAGAAATTGTTGATATGTCTAAAAACCTTATGATTTTGCAAATATGTGAAGTTCCTGAAAAAATCACGTTATTCATCAGCCTTCTTCAGTCGATCAGTATTGTTGAAGTAGCGCGTACAGGAACCCTTGCATTACAAAAATGCAGTGAAAGCGATAACTAGAAGATATGACATTTATAACCTTGAGTAATAATGCATAAAAACAGAACCTTTATTCTAGCATTTTATTGACAAATTTGATAATGCTTGATAAAATACTAATCGTATGACAAGGAAGGAAAGAAGAATATGCAAAGAAAAGTGTTTCAGCTGCTAGTTGACAATACATCAGGTGTATTAAGCCGTATCTCCGGTCTTTTCAGTCGAAGAGGCTATAATATTGAAAGCATTACAGCTGGTGAAACTGCTGACCCAAGATTTACTAGAATCACGATCGTAGCAACAGGCGATGATGAAATTCTGGATCAGATAGAAAAACAGGTCGCTAAATTAATTGATATCAGAGATATCCGTGAATTAAAGCCGGCCGAAAGTGTATTTCGTGAATTATGTCTGATCAAAGTAGAAGCTTCTACAGAACAAAGACAGGCAATCGTTGCACTGACAGATATTTTCAGAGCAAACATAATTGATGTAGCACCCGATTCACTCATCATAGAGCTGACAGGTGATCAGGCTAAGATCGAAGCATTCATCAGTCTGTTGGACGGACATAATATTCTGGAACTTGCAAGAACCGGAATTGCAGGATTGAGCCGTGGAAAAGAAAATGTAATCTGGATCGAGTAAAAAGTAAAGAATAATAAGTTCATTCAAAATAAGTATGATTATGATAAAAATATAGTATGATATCAGTATCGTTAGCAATTAGGGAAACCTTTGAGTTATAAATATTAAAATCGAAACAGTTCAATAACGGAGGAAGAAAAATGGCAAAAATTTATTATCAGGAAGATTGTAATCTTTCACTTTTAGAAGGTAAAACAATCGCAGTAATTGGATATGGAAGTCAGGGGCATGCTCACGCACTGAATGCAAAAGAATCAGGATGCCATGTTATTATCGGACTTTATGAAGGTTCCCGTTCATGGGATAAAGCAGTATCACAGGGATTTGAAGTTTACACTGCAGCAGAAGCAGCAAAAAAAGCTGACATCATCATGGTTCTGATCAATGATGAAAAACAGGCTAAAATGTATAAAGACAGTATTGAACCAAATCTTGAAGAAGGCAACATGTTGATGTTCGCTCATGGTTTTGCCATCCATTTTGGACAGATCAATCCTCCTAAAAATGTAGATGTAACAATGATCGCACCAAAAGGACCTGGACATACTGTACGTGGTCAGTATCAGGAAGGCAAAGGAGTTCCATGTCTGATCGCAGTTCATCAGGATGCTTCCGGAAAAGCACACGACAAAGCACTTGCTTATGCACTTGCAATTGGTGGAGCAAGAGCAGGCGTTCTTGAAACAACCTTCAGACAGGAAACAGAAACAGACCTTTTTGGAGAACAGGCTGTATTATGTGGCGGTGTGTCTGCACTGATGCAGGCAGGTTATGAGACACTTGTAGAAGCCGGATATGAACCAGAAAGTGCATATTTCGAATGTATTCATGAAATGAAACTGATTGTTGACCTGATTTTTGAAAGTGGATTTGCCGGAATGAGATATTCCATCTCAAATACAGCTGAATATGGCGATTATATTACAGGACCTAAGATCATCACAGACGAAACTAAAAAAGCAATGAAACAGGTCTTAACAGACATTCAGGATGGAACATTTGCAAAGAACTGGCTTCTTGAAAACTCTGTGAACTGCCCGAACTTCAACGCAATGAGAAGAAGAGGAGCAGAACATTCATCTGAAAAAGTTGGCGCAGAACTTCGTAAGCTCTACAGCTGGAATGATGGAAAGAAATTACTTGATAACTAAGAAATGATATATTGATCTAATAAAAACAAATACTTAGGATATACGGAAAAAGGGAAGAATATCTTCCCTTTTTCTTATCGAAAGGACTTAAAATTGGAACAGAAAAAGAAAAGAATATTTATGGCATTTGCAGGTGTTTGTATCAGTGGTTTCAGCGTGGGATTGTTTCGTCTTTCATTATTTGGAACAGACCCGTTTCAGTGCTTTGCAAACGGAATTGCGAATGTTGTGACTGAAAACTTTGCAATAGGCTTTGGAACATTATATACGATCATCAACCTGGTCATGTTATTACTGATATTTATTTTAGACAAGCATTATATTGGAATAGCAACTTTCATTAATATATTTGGCACGGGTTACATGGTCGAACTCTCATTATATCTGCTTGGAAAAGTGATACGTGAGCCAGGCATCATGACCAGAGTCATACTTTTATTACTTGGGATCGTGATCATCTGTTTTGCTTCTTCATTGTATTATACTGCAGATCTTGGGGTCTCTACCTATGATGCGATCGCATTGATCTTAAGTGATAAAAAGATTGCTAAATTTCAATATTGCAGGATTGCAACAGATCTGATCTGTGTTCTGACAGGATTTTTTCTTGGAGCGATCATTGGTGTTGGAACTTTGGTCACCGCATTTTTTATGGGACCATTAATTGAATTTTTCAATATAAAATTTGCAAGACCTTTCCTTCATGGAAAAGAATACAGCATAAATTCGTAAAAGGTATCTTACAAGGACGGACTGATCAGAAGAATAGACTAATCAGAAAAACAGACTGATCAGAAGAACAGACAGACCAGTAAAACAGGTTTTCACAAGGAAGAGGACTCAGATATGAAACTATATGATATTTCTCAAGAAGTTTTTCACTGCAAAGTATTTCCGGGAGATGAAGCCCCAAGCTTCGAACGGACGGTATCAATGGCAGATGGTGGTGTCTGTAATCTGACCGTATTCAGACAATGTGCACATAACGGTACGCATCTGGATGCCCCGAAACATTTTATAGACGAAGGAAAAGCAGTTGATCAGATTGAATTAGAACGAGTGATTGGAATGGCTAAAGTTGTATCAATACAGGGGGCTGTTACTTCAGAAGATATTAAAAGGTTCATGAATCCGCCGTGTGAAAGACTGCTATTAAAGGGAGATTGTTTTGTGACTCTTGATGCTGCGAAAGAACTGAACAGATTTAAAGTAAAACTGATCGGAAACGAGTCTCAGACGGTTGGTCCGTTTGAAGACCCGATTCCGGTTCATTTAGAATTACTTCAAAAAGAAGTGGTCTTATTGGAAGGAATTGTTTTACAGGACGTACCGGAAGGTGAATACTTTTTAAATGCAGCACCACTGAATCTTGGAGGTGCTGATGGTGCACCATGCAGAGCGATCCTGATTCAATTTGATTCTGATTAAATCAGATTGCAGAACTGCTGATTCAGATAAAATGAGACAAAACGTTCCATCACGGAAGAATGTGATATAGATTCGGGGTATACGAACCCAATATTTCTTTTAGGAATACTGAACGGTACCGCATATTCGATCAGAGAGCCATCGTTTAATTCGTGTTCAACAAACTCTTTAATAACACAGGCAATACCAAGTCCTGTTTTTGCAAATTCAATTAAAAGGTCCATGGTAGTGACTTCGATAATATTTTTCGGTTCAATATGGCTCGAACTTAAGAAACGATCTACATACTGTCTGGTAAGATTATCTTTATCAAGAAGAATAAGAGTGGCGGAACCAAAGATATCGCTTAAACACTCCCCATCACGCATTTTTAGGTGATTTAAATAATTTTCGGTTGTAACAAAAATATCCTGGATTTCTTTCAAAGGCTGAAATAAAAAATTACCTGACAGAGATGGTTCACCGATCAATCCAATTTCCAGATTGCCATTTTCTATATCGGATATTGTCTTATTGGTAGACTGACAGGAAACTGAGAGGTTGATATGTGGATTGCTCTGGATGAATTCCTGAAGGGAAGGAAGCAGAACATACTTACATAATGTCGTGCTGACACCGAGTGATAAATGCCCGATTCCAAGTGTCGCGATTCGTTTGATCTGATTTTCACCCTGTCTGATGGCATGAAAGGCACCTTCGACCTGTGTGTATAACAGACGGCCTTCGTAAGTGAGTTTTACACCACGGGAAGTTCTGTCGAATAGCGTAACATTCAGGTTTTGTTCCAGTTTAGAGATTGCTTTACTGACGGCTGGCTGGCTGATATAAAGTTCCTTGGCTGCACTGGATATATTTCCATTGTTTGCAACGGCGCAAAAAATTTTATAGGAAGATAAATTATTAGACATTGTGCAATCTCCTTTCAAAAATGAACATAACTGATAGTTATAGTATACATGAAATTATTCTATTTTTCAATTATATCTGCATATGTTAGGATAATGTTATAGAAAATATAATCATAAAAGTAATAGTGATTTTTGATCAATCTAAGAAAGTACGGGAGGAAATAACATGGGTATGACAATGACACAAAAAATTCTGGCAGCACATGCCGGTCTTGATTCTGTAACAGCAGGGCAACTGATCGAAGCAGATCTGGATCTGGTTCTGGGGAATGACATCACCAGTCCTGTTGCGATCAAAGAAATGGAAAAGATGAAGACGAATGGTGTCTTTCATAAAGATAAAATTGCGCTTGTTCCTGATCACTTTGTCCCGAACAAAGATATCAAATCCGCTGAGCATTGCAAATGTGTACGTGAATTTGCATATAAACATGATATTACCAATTATTTTGAAGTGGGACAGATGGGAATCGAACATGCATTACTTCCTGAAAAAGGTCTGACTGTTGCAGGAGATGTGATTATTGGTGCAGATTCACACACCTGTACATATGGTGCTTTAGGTGCATTTTCAACCGGTGTTGGAAGCACTGATATGGCAGCCGGTATGGCGACCGGTAAAGCATGGTTCAAAGTTCCATCCGCGATCAGTTTTAAGCTGACCGGAGCATTGTCGCCCTGGGTAAGTGGAAAAGACGTTATTCTTCATATCATTGGAATGATCGGTGTAGATGGTGCCCTGTATAAATCAATGGAATTTACAGGTGATGGAATTGCAAATCTTACAATGGATGATAGATTTACAATCGCTAATATGGCAATTGAAGCAGGTGCAAAAAATGGTATTTTCCCTGTAGATGAACTTGCTATTGCCTATATGAAAGAACATTCCAAACGCGAATTTAAAATTTATACTGCGGATGAAGATGCCGTATATGACGAAGAAATCGTAATAGATCTGTCAACACTCAGGCCTACGATCGCATTTCCACATCTTCCTGAAAACACAAAGACAATTGATGAGATCAAAGAACCGGTAAAGATCGATCAGGTCGTGATCGGTTCCTGTACGAATGGAAGAATCGACGATCTGCGCTGTGCAGCAAAAGTTCTTGATGGAAGAAGTGTTGCACGTGGCATACGTTGTATTATTATACCGGCTACACAGGCAATTTATATGCAGGCAATGGATGAAGGTCTGTTGAAAATTTTTATCAATGCTGGCGCTGTTGTCAGCACCCCAACATGTGGTCCTTGTCTTGGTGGATACATGGGGATTCTTGCAGAAGATGAGAGATGTATTTCCACTACGAATCGAAACTTCGTTGGAAGAATGGGTCATGTAAAATCAGAAGTTTATCTGGCAAGCCCTGCAATCGCAGCCGCCAGTGCTGTAACAGGACAGATCTCTAGTCCGGAATCATTATCGTAATGGAGGAAATGTATGAAAGCATGTGGTAAGGTATTTAAATATGGCGACAACGTAGATACGGATGTTATTATCCCGGCACGTTATCTGAATTCATCAGATGCGGCAGAACTTGCACAGCACTGCATGGAAGATATTGATAAGGAATTTGTGAAAAATGTAAAAAAAGGCGACCTGATCGTTGCAGATAAAAACTTTGGATGTGGCTCTTCAAGAGAACATGCACCAATCGCGATCAAGGCATCGGGCATCAGTTGCGTCATTGCAGAGACATTTGCAAGGATTTTTTACAGAAATGCGATTAATATCGGATTGCCTATCATTGAATGTCCTGATGCTTCAAAAGGAATCGAAGAAGGCGATGAAGTGGAAGTGGATTTTGATTCCGGTGTGATCACGAACAAGACAAAGGGAACCAGTTTTCAGGGTCAGGCATTCCCAGAATTCATGCAGAAGATCATTGCTTCAGAAGGTCTGATTCCTTATATAAACAGTCAGAATAAATAAAGCATTAGAAATAAAACATTTGAAGATTTGAACCGGTCACCAAAAGTTGGACTAATATCTAACGATTGGGAGGTCGGTTTTTTCATGGAAGTCTTCTTTTTTTTATGATACAATATTGTTATTAAAATAAAAACAAATGGTGAACAACGTGTTTAGATTGTTAAAATACTTAAAAAAATACAAGTTAGAAGCGTTTCTTGGTCCATTATTCAAACTGACAGAAGCATGTTTTGAGTTGGCAGTGCCACTCGTAATGGCAGATATGATCGAGAAGGGAATTCATGGTAGGAATTCAGAATATATTATAAGACAGGGACTTTTATTATTATTACTTGGGATCCTTGGCATGTTATTTTCCGTGACCGCACAATATTTTTCGGCAAAAGCAGCAATTGGGATGGCTTCTGATCTAAGGGAAGATTTGTTTTCCTGCATAATCAATATGTCGTTCAGACAGTTCGATGCAGCTTCTCCATCCGGTTATATAGCACGTCTGAGTATGGATGTAAATCAAGTACAGAATTGTGTAAATATGTGTCTCAGACTGTTTTTAAGATCTCCATTTATTGTTTTTGGTGCGATGATCATGGCTTTTCATGTTAATGCAGAAAATGCGGTCATTTTTTCAATACTCATTCCAGTTTTATTTCTGATCGTGCTTGGTCTGATATTTATTACGATTCCATTCTATACAAAAGTGCAAAAGTGGATTGAACGAGTCGTCATCAGTGTACGTGAAAATGTCACAGGCATTCGTGTGATCCGTGCTTTTGGAAGACAGGAACAGGAAAAAAATGATTTTAACAAGGTAGCTGGAGCTTTAGTCAAAGAACAGATTTTTGCAGGTAAAATATCTGCTGTCATGAATCCACTCACGTATATATTGGTAAATTTTGGTGTGATGGTTATTTTATACAAAGGAAATATAGCAATCAGAAGTGGCAATATGTTACAGGGTGAACTTGTTGCATTACTGAATTATATGTCGCAGATCTTAGTTGAAGTAATCAAAATGGCAAGTCTGATTCTGTTCATTTCAAAAGCACTTTCAAGTGCAGGAAGGATCAATTCGGTATTTGATCGAAACGCGAACGATGGTGATCATGATCATAACCGATTAAGGCCGGATGTTGTAGAAACGGACTTGATCGTAGAAAAAGGTCCGATTTCAGAAATGGTCGTAAACAATATTGATTTTTCCTATTCCGGACAGGGAACGAAAATTATTGAAGAGATATCATTTCATGTCAGATCTGGCGAAATGATAGGAATCGCAGGCAGTATG
>JAQVCQ010000018.1:0-20014 GCA_028689715.1 Lachnospiraceae bacterium | reverse complement strand
AGGTCCGATTTCAGAAATGGTCGTAAACAATATTGATTTTTCCTATTCCGGACAGGGAACGAAAATTATTGAAGAGATATCATTTCATGTCAGATCTGGCGAAATGATAGGAATCGCAGGCAGTATGGGAATGGGTAAAACAACATTGTTAAAATTACTTGCCGGATATGAGAACCCTGATTCGGGTGAAGTGATTGGTTTCACAGATGCTCCGGATGGAAAAAGACGGCTCGATCTGACAAACAGAATATCCACGGTATTTCAGGAAACTTCCCTGTTCTCAGGAACTGTCAGAGATAATTTACTACTTGCTAAACCGGACGCTACAGATACAGAAATAGAAGTCGCACTAAAAGTTGCACAGGCCTTTGAATTCATTGATGAACTTCCAGACAAACTTGAAAGCAAGTTGTCTAAAATGGGTAAAAATCTGTCAGGTGGACAAAGACAGCGTCTTTCTATTGCACGTGCAATTCTCAGCGGGAAAGAAATCCTTCTTTTGGATGACAGTTTTTCAGCACTTGATTACCTGACCGAATCAAAGATCAGAGCGGAACTTCTTAACAGAAAGAAAGATCATATTATATTTCTTTCATCGCAAAGAATTGCTTCCCTGATGGCAGCAGATAAAATACTTGTTTTGGAAAATGGCCGACTTATCGGTTTTGACAAACATGAAAAATTAATTTCTTCATGTGCTGCTTATCAGGAACTATGCAGATCACAGGGTATTGAATGAAACGATGGGGAAAGTAAATGAGCATCATTAATATAAATGATAAAGTACGGGATCATAACAAAAGAGCTGGGATCCTTTATTTATTACAACACTTAAAAAAATACAAGATATTATTATTGTTTTCAGTTGTATCTGCATTCCTGTCAGTTGGGCTGTCACTTTACATTCCCGTCGTAATTGGAAGAGCAGTTGATTCGATACTGGAGTCAGATGGATCAGCCAGACTATTATCGCTATTGCTACAGATCATGACCGCAACACTTGTGATCGCTCTTATGCAATGGTGCATGAGTCTTTGCAACAACAGAGTGTGCTATCTGACATCAAAAGAACTGAGAGTGAAGGCATTTGATCATTTAACACATATTACAGTCTCAGATGCAGACAAATTATCAACGGGCGATCTTGTTAGCAGAATGACGAACGATATAGATCAACTGACAGATGGACTGCTTTTATTTTTTTCACAGTTTTTTACAAGTATCCTGACGATCATAGGAACCTTACTGTTCATGTTCATGATACACCCAATGATCACAATGATCGTTGTTGTCATGACTCCTGTTTCGTTTCTTATTGCTTCTTATATTTCAAAAAAATCTTTTCTATTATTTAAGGACCAATCTGTTAAGAAAGGAGAATTAACAGATTATATAGAAGAAACAATTTTTGGAATAAAGACACTTCAGTCTTATCAGGCGCAGGAACGGTCTATGGAACATTTTAAATCCTTGAACCAAAGTTTGAAAAAAACAAGTGAAGAAGTCACTTTCATATCTTCACTTACCAATCCATTGACACGTTTTGTGAATGGTCTGATCTATGCAGTCGTAGGAATTGGAGGTGCATTCTTGGCACTAAGAGGAGTGATCTCAATAGGCAGTCTTACCGCATTTTTAAGCTATGCTTCACAATACACCAAACCGTTCAATGAAATTTCAGGTGTCATAACAGAACTGCAGAATGCCTATGCCAGTATCAGCCGCATTTATGAATTTATCAATGATAATCAATTAGAAGAAGAATCTGATGGAACCCTTTTATCACCTGTAAATGGAAATATAGAATTTAGGCATGTTTCATTTTCATATCAGAAAGAAAAAAAACTAATTCAGGATCTGAATTTATCTGTAAGTACCGGCCAGCGAATCGCCATCGTCGGTCCCACGGGAGCCGGAAAAAGCACACTGATCAATCTGCTTATGAGATTTTATTCTGTAGATGAAGGAACGATCCTGCTAGATGGTTATAATATTGATCAATTGAATTATAATGATTTGAGAAAACAATATGGAATGGTACTTCAGGAGATCTGGTTAAAAAAAGGTACAATTGCAGAAAATATTGCTTATGGAAGACCTGATGCAACGATCAATGAAATTCAAGATGCAGCAAGACGTGCAAGAGCAGATCATTTTATAGAACAATTACCAAAAGGATATGATACAGAACTGGATGAGGACGCAATAAAATTATCTCTTGGGCAGAAACAGCTTCTATGTATCGCTCGTGTCATGCTTCTTAATACAACAATGATGATCTTAGATGAAGCGACATCTTCCATTGATGCCAGAACTGAAATTTTAATACAAAAAGCATTTTTGGAAATGATGAAGGGACGCACGAGCTTTATAGTGGCGCACAGACTGTCTACAATTAAGGAAGCTGATCTGATTCTCGTTATGAAGGATGGTGAAATTATCGAAAAAGGAAATCATTCTGAGTTAATTGAAAGAAAAGGATTTTATTATCAACTTTTTAAGGCACAGTATATGGGACAGGAAAGAGGGTAAGCATGGAAGAATCACAAAAATTACTTGAACTTGACCAATTGTTTCAAAATGAAAAATATGATGAAATCGAGCCTTTTATCCTGGCACAGATCGCATCCGCAAAAGAAAATGAGAATCATGCTGCATATATTACTTTCTCAAATGAACTGATCGGATTCTATCGGAGTATCGGACAACACGAAAAATCATTGCTCATTTCAGAGGATATTTTATTATTGATGGAAGAACTGGGATTGGAAGAAAGTGTACATTTTGGGACGACTCTTTTAAATGCGGCAACGGCATATAGAGCTGCAGGAAAGTCAATGGAATCCCTTAAATGCTATGAACGGGCACTTGTTATTTATGAATCGACACTTCCACATGAAGATGAACGGTTTGCAGGACTGTATAATAACCTGAGTTTGTTATTACAACAAATGGGTGAACTAGATAAATCATTAATTTTTCTGGATAATGCATTGCATATTATTAAAAAAACAATGCCTGATTCGGTAGAAACTGCAACATCACTTACCAACAAGGCACTTTTGTTATTTCAGTTAAAACGCAAAGAGGAAGCATCAAAATGTCTGGAAGAGGCACTTGAAATTTTTCGGACTAAAAATCATTACAATGATCCGCATTACAGTGCGGCCCTTTCAGGACTGGGTGAAGCTTATTTTCATTTTGGAAATTATGAAAAATCAATACAGGCCTATGAACAGGCAATTGAACTGATTCAGAAATCTTTTGGTAAAAGTGAAAGTTATAGAATTGTCTGCTATAACTGCGCAGTTGTATGCCATGAAGCTGGATTCTCAGAAAAAGAAGTCTATTACAAAAAAGAAGCAGAAGGGAGCTTATAAAAATGAGAGGACTTGAACTTGCAAAAGCATATTATGATTTTTATGGAAAAAGTTTAATACACGAAAAGTTTCCTGAATATGAAGAACGAATCGCAGTCGGGCTTGTCGGACATGGTTCAGAATGTTTTGGATTTGATGACACGATTTCAACAGATCATGATTTTGGACCTGCCTTTTGCATGTGGCTCACAGATGAGGATTATCAAGAAATCGGTTCACAGCTTTCTTATGAGTATGAAATGCTTCCAAAAGATTTTGGAGGTTTCACCGGTCGAGTCCAATCTACACATGGTGGTGGCAGAGTCGGCGTTTTTTCTATTTCAAACTTTTATTATTCACTAATTGGTATAGATGATGTTCCGACCAGGAATAAGGACTGGGTCTGGATTCCGGAGAGCAGACTATCAGCAGCAACGAATGGAGAAGTGTTCCGGGATGACCTGGGAGAATTTTCAAGAATACGAAATGGATTACTTGACTTCTATCCGGAGGATGTCAGAATAAAAAAAATCGTTTCAAGGGCAGCTGCCATGGCGCAGTCAGGACAGTATAATTACGCAAGGTGTATGCGAAGAATGGAAACAGTGGCTGCGCATATGGCGATTTCGGAATTTGTTAAAAATACGATTTCAATGGTATTTTTATTAAACAGAAAGTATACTCCTTTCTACAAATGGATGCACAAAGGTCTTTATGATCTTGATATTTTGTGGGAAACAGCCCCTCTACTGACTAGTTTATGTGAACAGACATCACAGAAGGAAGTATGGAATAAGGACGCTTCTGATTATAATCCATATGAATTGAATCTGATGGATAAAAATGTCGAAATGATCGAAGAAATATGCGGAATGGTCGTTGAAGAATTAAAAAGACAGGGTATCAGCAGTCTTTCAGACAGGTTTTTGGAAAATCACACACAACATATGATGGAGAAGATCTCAGATCTTGACATGAAGCAATTGCAGATTCTGGAGGGTTGATCAAATTAAAATTGAAACATATGTTCTGATATGTTATGATGATCAAAATGATGAAAATAACTTTTAGCAGAACGGACATAGAATTAGGTAAGAACTGGTTTGAAAAAATGAGTCCGGTCTGTTAAGACAGGAGTAATATGATTGCATTTTTAAAAGGTGAAATCGCTGAGATCTGCGATGATATAGTAGTAATCGATGTCAGAGGTGTAGGATACAATGTCAGAGTCCCACTCAGTGTTACTGGACAGCTGCCTGGAATCGGACAGACTATAAAGATCCATACCTATACACTGGTACGAGAAGATGCATTTCTTCTATATGGTTTTTTGAACAGAGATGATCTGGCAATCTTTAAAAAACTGATCCTCGTAAATGGAATTGGACCCAAAGGAGCACTTTCGATTTTATCTTCCATGTCAGCAGATACTCTTCGTTTTGCAATCTATTCCGGAGATGCCAAAACGATCGCCAAAGCTCCCGGGATTGGTGCAAAAACAGCGGAACGTCTGATCCTTGATCTAAAGGATAAGATTACTATTTCGGATTCACTGGTCACACCTGAATCAAATAGTAATTTAACGGACGGACAGAATTGGAAGGATGCAATAGAAGCCATGGTTTCGTTGGGTTACAGTGCATCAGAAGCTTTGACTGCGATCAGATCATCCGGCGTAGCGCAGGACGATAAAACTGAGAATATATTAAAAAAGGCATTATTAATGATGTAAAAACAGGAAGTGATATTGAAAATTATGATAAACAGGATGATTGAAACAGAATTACAGGCTGAAGATATCAGAATTGAAGGTAGTCTGAGACCACAAAGGCTTTCAGAATATATTGGTCAGGAAAAAGCAAAGGAGAGCCTTCAGATCTATATTGAAGCAGCGAAGCAAAGGCAGGATTCTCTTGACCATGTATTGTTTTATGGACCTCCCGGTCTTGGAAAGACAACACTTGCAGGAATCATCGCAAATGAAATGGGTGTTCATATGAAAGTAACAAGTGGTCCCGCCATTGAAAAACCAGGCGAAATGGCTGCCATTCTGAATAACCTTCAGGAGGGAGATGTTCTTTTCATAGATGAGATCCACAGACTGAACAGACAGGTGGAAGAAGTTCTGTATCCAGCGATGGAAGATTATGCGATTGATATCATGATAGGAAAGGGGCCAACAGCAAGATCGATCCGCCTTGAACTTCCCAGATTCACGCTGGTCGGCGCTACAACGAGAGCTGGGCTGTTAACGGCTCCGCTTAGAGATCGTTTTGGCGTAATTCATCATCTTGAATTCTACACGATCGAAGAATTGCAGACCATTATTCTTCATTCAGCAAAAATACTTGATGTTGAAATAGATTCAGATGGCGCATTAGAACTCGCCAAAAGAAGCAGAGGAACCCCAAGACTTGCAAACAGGATCCTAAAGCGTGTCAGGGATTTTGCGCAGGTAAAATATGATGGAATGATAACTAAACTAGTGGCCGACGAAGTTCTGGACCTTCTTGGTGTAGATAAAATGGGACTGGATCAGATCGATCGTAATATTTTACATACGATTATTTATAAATTCAAAGGGGGACCTGTTGGATTAGATACACTGGCAGCCTCTATTGGTGAAGACGGTGGCACATTAGAGGATGTGTATGAACCATACCTGTTGAAAAATGGTTTTTTGAACAGAACGCCGAAAGGTAGAACTGCAACAGATGAAGCGTATCATCATTTAGGTATTGAAATTCCTGTTTGATTTGTTATAATTGTAACTATATTGCAATTATTCTATTAATCGTGAGTTTCCTATGAAGGGGTGCGCAGATGGCTTCAAAACATGATGTAGAGGTTATCATTTTTGGTAAGGTATTCACATTAAGTGGATATGAGAGCGAGGAATATTTACAGAAGGTAGCTTCATACATGAACAACAAGATGAATGAGTACAGTAAAGTTGATGGATTTAGACGTCAGCCGTCAGAAACTCAGAATGTATTGCTACAGTTAAATATTGCAGATGATTATTTTAAGGCAAAAAAACAGATCGAGCTCCTTGAAGATGATCTTCGATTAAAGGAACAGGAATTATATGATCTAAAACACGAACTGATCACATCACAGATAAAAATGGAAAATTGTGAAAAGAATTACAAAGTACTGCAAAATGAATCAAACGAAAACATGAAGAAACTGATTAGATTAGAAACAGAGCTAAAAGAACTGAAAAAGAATTGATGCAAAAGATCCGGCTGTCGATTGACAGCCTTTTTTTTCACATAGTTTTATAAAGATAAAGAGGAACAGAATGAATTTTGATTATCATATGACAGAACAAAAGAATCGTATTCCGGAGCTTCTTGCTCCGGCTGGAAATAAAGAGAGTCTGATCGGAGCTTTCAATGCAGGTGCTGATGCTGTTTATCTTGCTGGTGAACGATTTGGCGCAAGAGCTTATGCGTCAAATTTTTCTATGGAGGATCTGATCGGTGCCATTCATTATGCACACCTTTTCAATAGAAAAATATACCTTACTGTCAATACGCTGATAAAAAATACGGAATTGAGAGAAATGGCTGATTTTCTTCGCCCATATTATGAAGCAGGGCTTGATGGGATCATTGTACAGGATTTAGGTGTATTCTATCTTGTACGTGAATTCTTTCCTGGACTTGAGATCCATATCAGCACACAAATGACGATTACAGGTTCTTATGGCGCAACACTCATGAAACAACTTGGCGCTTGCAGAGTGGTTCCTGCAAGAGAACTTACTTTAGAAGAAATACGATCGATCAAAAAGAGTTGTGATATTGAAATCGAGACCTTTATTCATGGTGCAATGTGTTATAGCTATTCAGGTGCATGTCTTTTCAGCAGTATGCTGGGCGGAAGAAGTGGTAACAGGGGAAGATGTGCACAGCCATGCAGACTTTCCTATCAGGTGATTTCTCCGGATCTGAAAAGAGAGCGAAATGTTCATGATACATATTGTATCAGTATGAAAGATATGTGTACCATAGACATGATTCCCCAAATGGTCGATTCCGGAATTGACTCTTTTAAAATAGAAGGACGCATGAAAAAATCCGAATATGCAGCCGGAGTCAGCTCCATATACAGAAAATATCTTGATGTATGTAAAGATGAGAATAACTCATTTCAGATCACAAAACAGGATCGGGAATTCCTGGAGAAATTATATACAAGAAGCTTACAGCATACGGGATACTATGATCAGCACAACGGCAGGGATATGATCACACTTGAGAAACCAAGTTATAATGGTACAGATGATCAGCTTTTAGAAATGATCAGGGAGAAGTATCTTTCTTCGACATTGAAACGGACTGCACAGTTTTTCGTTAAAATTACACCCGGCGAAGCACTAGCGTATACTTTGACTTGTAATGATATGACAGTGACCGGAAATGGTGAGATCGTACAAAAGGCACAAAACAGACCATTGGAACAGGATGAAGTCAAAAAGCAGTTGAATAAAACAGGTAATACAAATATAGTGTTCGATCAGATCGAGATTGAACTTTCGCCTGATTCTTTTATATCGTTGAAAGCACTCAATGAGATTAGAAGAAATGCGATTCTGTCACTTGAAGAAGCGCTGCTTTCAGATTATAAAAGAAATCTTCCAGATGCTGATATGATTATAAACTTTGATCAAGCAGAAAAAAAACAGGCAGACAAAGAAGATTCAATGAAATCAGCATCAGCTTATCAGACAAAAACAGCTGTGTCAGTATCAACATCCGAACAGATCCGCAGAGTCATAAAGTTTAAATATGTTAAAAAAATATATATTCCGGCTGATCTAATCTTAAATCATGAAAATCAAAGAGCAATGTACTATAATCCAATATGGGATACTTTAATCGAATGGGATGGTGAAGTACATATCATTCTGCCACAGATCATAAGGGATATCCCGTTTGGACTAGAGGGACATGACTATTATGATAAGATGCTTTCTCTTTTAAAACAGGATAGAGTCAATGGATTTCTCGTAAAAAGCATGGATGCCCTGGGATATTTGATTTCCAATCATATGGCCGATCATATGCACGAAAAAGAAATCACAGCTGATGCAGGTATCTATCAGTTCAATGCTTTTAGTAACAGACTTCTGGATCCATATGTTGATCATTTTACCATTCCTTATGAGCTAAATCTGCCTGAACTGCTTCAGGTGGGTATTCATAATATGGAAATTCCTGTATATGGCAGGATTCCTATGATGATTTCTGCAAATTGTGTTCGTAAGACGTCATCAGGTTGTGATATGGGGAACAGAACGGAATATTATGATTTCGCTGTGAAGGAGAATGCTCTTTATCTACGAGATCGTTATCAGACGGATTTTCCAGTAGTTTGTGACTGTACACATTGTCATAATACAATCTATAATAGTGTTCCGTTATCTCTGCATCAATATATTGAGAGATTTTCTAAAGAGCAGCCGTACGCGTATAGGATTGATCTTACCATTGAGAGTGGAGCCGAAACAGACTCTGTAATGATGTATTTTAGTAGCTTAAAGGAAGGTGAAAAGCCATCCGGTGAACCGCCTTATAAAAACTATACCAAAGGTCATCTTGCCAGGGGAGTAGAATAATGGCAGCATATTTAATGGAAACATCTAAATATTTTATAGGAATCATGATGATTCTGTATCTGATCTTTACATTTCTACCGGGCAATGAAAAAGGCAGCAATGTTCTGTCAGGCAAAATCAGTCATGCGTTCTGTATGATCCTGATCCTATGTATTCATACGATTTCTTTTTTGACACTTTACTTTGAGAAAGATAACATTGCGTATCTGTTCATGGGTCTGGTCGAAGTGATCATTATATTCGCAATACTTGTTTTATTTCAATATGTTTACCCCGAGCTGGACAGACTTCTTCTTGATCATATGTGCCTTCTTATGAGTACAGGGTTCATCATTCTCTTAAGAATCTCACCTACAAAGGCAGTCAGACAATTAAAGATTACAATTGTATCTGTTGTGATCGCATTTTTTCTTCCATATCTTCTTCAAAAATTGCGTATACTGCGCTATATAAAATGGGTCTATGCAATGCTTGGATTGTTTGGACTGCTTGCTGTTCTCATCATGGGGGCAGTTACGAATGGCTCCAAAATATCTTATTCTATATTGGGTTTTACATTTCAGCCATCTGAATTCGTTAAGATTATCTTTTTGTTTTTTTGTGCGGCTATGTTAAGCAGCTATGAAAAAGGTGAAAAGTGGAAAGTTTTTCTGACCTCAGTAATCGCCGGACTTCATATTATGATACTGGTTCTTTCAAAAGACCTGGGAGCAGCTCTTATTTTTTTTGTTACCTATTTATTTGTTTTATTTTTATCCACAGAAAATATCCTATTATTTGCAGGTGGAATCCTGACAGGAATCGCAGGTGCAGTGGTCGGGTCGATGATGTTTGAACATGTTCGACTCCGCATTGATGTATGGATGAATCCCTGGAATGACCTGACAGGAAGTGGTTATCAGATCACACAATCTTTATTTGCGATCGGTACCGGGGGATGGTTCGGCCTTGGACTGACAAGAGGAAGACCTGACTCCATTCCATATGTAGAAACAGATTTTGTTTTTTCAGCAATTGCTGAAGAAATGGGAGTAATATTTGCCGTTGGCATTCTTCTGGTTTTTCTATCCTGTTTCATCCGAATCCTGTATCAGTCCTATAGAATAAGGGATTCTTTCTACAGACTGATTACATCCGGCGTTGGAATCATGCTACTATTTCAGGTCTTTCTAACTGTAGGCGGTGGAACAAAACTGATTCCGTTGACCGGTGTCACCCTACCTATGATCAGTTATGGGGGGAGTTCGATCCTTACGACAATTTTATTATTTGGTCTTGCGCAGGGGAGTTGCCTGCTTGATACAAATGAAGATAATTCCATAAAAGTGAAAAATATTCCTTATTACACTACACTTGGTATTTTTTCAATTGCAATATTAGTCTTGAGCGTTTATATCATAGGATTTTCCTATCGTGACAGAGAAGTATTGGTAAGTAATACTTATAATCCAAGGCAGGAAATCATCGAACAGCAGACAAGCAGAGGGGAAATTCTTGCTTCTAACGGAGAGATTCTTGCACAGACGCAGAAGAATGAGTCAGGATCGGAAGTCAGAGTTTATCCATATGATAATTTGTTTGCACATGTAATCGGATATGATTCAAATGGAAAAATGGGACTGGAAAAGCTCTATAATTATAAATTGATCACTTCGGACATTCCATTAAATGAAAAGGTCGAAAATGCAGTGAAAGGAATTAAGAATCCTGGTAATACGTTAAAAACAACACTAAATGTAGCCATTCAGGAAACAGCTTCTAAAGCACTCGGTGTATATAAAGGAGCAGTCATTGTGACAGAACCTGATACCGGAAAAGTTCTTGCGATGGTTTCAAAACCAGATTTTAATCCTAATGAAATATCTCAGATCTGGGATGCCCTTTTAGAAGATGATGAAAGCGGGATATTGCTTAATAGAAATCTTCAGGGACTTTATCCACCTGGATCTACATTCAAAATGATTACCGCACTTGAATATCTGATAGAACATGATGATAACTATCAGGATTACCAGTATCAGTGCAATGGTATTTTTCATTCAGGAGAAGATTCCATACAATGCTACCATAAAACTTCACATGGCAGTGTGACACTTGAAACTTCTTTTGCAAAATCTTGTAATTCATCCTTTGCAAATATTGGGACTGCACTTTCCAAAGAGACGATGCAAAAAACATTGTCAGCATTATTGTTCGATCAAGAATTACCATTTGAATTAGTAGCCAATATAAGCACAACCGGCTTAAATTCTTCTTTTTCAGAAAGTGACATGATTCAGCTCTCGATCGGACAGGGACAGACTTTGATCACACCACTTCATTTGTCGATGATCACCAATGCTATTGCAAATCACGGTGTTTTAATGCAGCCATATCTGGTCGATCAGATCATTACTGAAAATGGTGAAACAATCGTACAGAACAGACCCGAAAAATATGGTCAATTGATCCAGACAGAAGAAGCTGATATCTTAAAAGAACTGATGCATTCAGTTGTTGAAGAGGGCACTGCTACAAAGCTTGATGGACTTGATTATTCCGCCGCGGGTAAAACAGGTTCTGCTGAATACAATGGTATCAAAGAAGACAGCCATGCATGGTTTACGGGATTCGCACCAGTTGATCAGCCAAGAGTGGTTGTAACGATCATTGTTGAAGGAGCCGGAAGCGGTGGCGATTATGCAGTACCGATCGCAAAACGTATCTTTGATACCTATTTTGAAGAATATGGTCTAAATACAGATACTGAACAGAACGAAACAGAAGAGTGAAAGAATAAAAGAGGAAAGAAATCACTGATCAAAGTGATATCTTTCCTCTTTTTATATGAATGATGTGATTGAAATTTCTGGATAATACTGAAGATCGATCAATTGATCGCTATCCGCTGTCTTTACGAGTGGATGTGAAAGAAAGTTATTATTTACAAGCATGATATCTGCTATCATTCCATTACTCAGAACAACACGACGCCCCATCTGGCTTTTTGCAATATGTTCCAGAAGCGGACGTAAAAGTGCAGATTCATAACGCTCAAATCCACCTTCTTCAAAAGTCTGTATCACCTGAATTGGATTCATGGATGAACGATAAGTCCGTGCTGAAGTCATTGCTTCATATGCATCTACAATAGCGATCAATTTGGCATATAGATCAATTTCATCATCGATCAGATGATTAGGGTACCCTGAACCATCATTTCTTTCATGATGCATTAGCGTGGCATTGATAATATGAGAGTCAAGCGGTTTGTCTTTGATCAGATTATAACCAAGCAAGGTATGAGTCTGCATTCTGGTATATTCTTCATTGCTCAATCTGCCAGGAGTCCATAACAAAGAATTGGGAAGTTTTAATTTGCCTATATCATAATAAAAACCACATAAGGTAAGGATTCTGGATGCTTCATCCGTCATGCCGAGCCAAAAAGAAAAAACATTACTGATCAAAGCAGCATTCAAACAATGTGCATAGGTAATGTTATCCTCGCTGGGTTGCATGTAATAAAGAAGCATCAGTAATTCTTCTCCTGTCACCACACTTGAACGGATATTATCATGAATTTTCATGAGATAATCCTCATTCATTGGAATGCCGGTACTTAAGAATTCATTTGTCATATATTTATATGCATTCAGATTATAACGATAAATTTTTTCGAAATCCTGAAATCTTTTACTCAAATGGATCTGTTCATAATGTGTCGTAGCATAGTCGGATTTTTCCTTTATGGAAACACACATAACTGAATATCGGGCAAGTCTGGATATCATGGACTCGTCAAGAACTGTATTGGCAGGATATAATAATTTTCCATTATAGTCATATACAGCTTCTCCAAGTTCCATGCCTGGAACCAATGCGATACGGGCAACTGATTTCATTTTTACCTCCAAGAACTATTATTAATATAAGTATAAAGTATTCATGTAATATGTCAACTAAATTAATACAATCTGAATTAGCACTTCTGTTCTGTTAAAATGGTCTTGAATATGATAAAATATAGAAAATAAAATTTGAGAGTCGGGTGCAAAATGAAATTTTATAATAATTTATACATGACCAGATTCTGTGAACGAAGAAAAAATAAATTGTGCCGCAGGTTAAAAGTCGGTAAAGGTCCGGTAACGATTTTTGTGATTGTGCTTGCAGAAGGTTCTGATCTTTTAGAAATCTATCACGCGTCATTTCTTAAACAGTCTTATTATAAAAAGCAGGAGCTTATGGTAATGGGCATCGCTGAAACACATTCCAGAGCAGTAGGACTTTGTACGAAAATTATTCTTGATCTCTATCAGGATACTGGCGATTTTCAGATTCATTCTTATTGTAATGGAAAATTTCGTGATTAGATACATAAAAAACTGCTCCTTTTAAGCAGGAAAGCTGGTATAAAATAATATGTTGTCTTTATTACTTACGATATTGAAAATAATAGGAACCCTGTTACTGATTTTAATCCTGACTATCATTGTATTATTGGTCATCGTTTTATTTGTTCCAATCAGATATGAAATACGAAGTACAAAAAAAAATAATATCATTGCTTTTGCAAAAATACACTGGCTTTTACATATTGTACGCGCAGAAGTCACATATCATGATTCGTTGCAGTATACAGTAAAGGTGTTTTGGTTTAGATTACTTAATTCTTCTGATGAGACAAGCGCAAAAAATAATAAAAATCAAAAGAAAAAAAGCAAACGAGACAGTAAGCAAAATAGGAAAGCAAGTAAAAATCCCAAAAATGCAGATAAAAATGGTGATAATATTAAGCGTATTAATAGTATTAATAGTATTAATAATATTAATACAGAAATTAATGCAGAAATTAATACAGATATTAATGAAAATATTAAGAAAGATCTTAAAAATAAGAACATAAGCAGCAATAAAATATCTAAAGAAAAAACAGACCATATTGAGTCAAATCAAGAAGAAAGAAATGCTAATAAAGCTGGTATCCGAAATCCATTTTTAAAGTTGAAACAAAAATGTTCAGATGTGATCTATAAGATACGGTACACATTCAAATCAATCTGTGATAAAATAAAAAAGGTTACAGAAGATGCTGCCTATTGGAAACGTATGACAGAAGATCCAAAATGTAAAGCAGCATTAAAAGAAGCATGGAAACAACTGATCCATGTATTGAAAAGCATCCGACCCAGGAAATTGCAGGCAGAGATCGTACTAGGTACGCAGGATCCGGGCACGCTTGGCAACATTATGGCATGGTATGGAATGTTTTACCCATTTTATTCCTACCATATTCAACTCTATCCGGAATTTGACCGGGTGATTTTTGAGTATGATGCTTATCTAAAAGGGAGAATTAGAATCTTTACAATTTTATTCGCAGGAGTTCGTTTATACTTTAATAAAGATATCAAATACGTAATTGCTTTATTCAACAGGGAGGAAAAATAATGTCTGATAATAATATGAATGGTGTGGTAGACTCATTAATCAAAGGGATGGAGACATTTCTTTCTTCAAAGACCGTAGTTGGTGAACCAACAAAAATTGGGGATACAATCATAGTACCTTTAGTTGATGTGACCTTTGGTGTTGGAGCAGGAGCGAGCACAAATGGAAATAAGAACGGTAGTGGCGGTGGGATGTCCGGAAAAATGACTCCAAGCGCTGTACTCGTTATTAAAAATGGACAGACGAAACTTGTAAATATAAAGAATCAGGATACCATAACAAAAGTTCTTGATATGATCCCGGATCTTGTAGATAAATTCACAAGCAAAAAAGAAGACATGATGGAAGATGATGATGCAGTAGAAATAGCATTTCCAGATGAAACAAAGAAATAAAAGTAAGAAATTTGAAATTGAAAATTGGAAATGATGTAATACCGGCTGAGTAGAAACAACCGCAGATAGAGGTGATATTTTGTGATAAGTCCAAGAGAATTATCTGATCGTAATGAATATGAAGCAGAAAAAGAATCAGAAAAAGATTTTATGTTTCGCGAGAATATCAGACTTGAATCTGAACGTGAGACTCTGAAGCAGTATCAGGAAGTTCTTGAGCAGGAAAAACAGCAGCTGATGATGGAAATGAAAGAATGGAATCGTAAGTTCGAGTTGGAAAAGAACAGACTGCGTGATGAACAAAAATTATTTGAAAGAAAACTTCAGATTTTACAGAACGCCTATCATCAACTTGAACTTGATAGAAAAGCTGTCGAAAATGAAAAACGATCGGTACATCTGAATAAAGAATTTCGTTCAGAACAGAGTAATGTAATTCAATACATCAGTATCCGTTCATTTTTTAAAGGTGTTACGAATATTCTCACCTTAAAGAAGAGATACAAAGATCTGATGAAAATATTCCACCCTGATAATGTATGTGGAGATAGTGAGACTGTTAAGATGATCAATGCGGAATATCAGGTCCTGAAACAGAAATATGAGAATGATCTGTAATGAATCATTATATAGACGTAAAAAAAAAGACTATCTGTGATAGTCTTTTTTAATAAGTTCTAAGCTCTTTCAACTTTGCCGGACTTTAAGCAGCTTGTACAAACATGCATTTTTTTAGCAGCTCCGTTTACTTTACATTTAACACTTTTTACGTTTGCATTCCAGATATGATTTGATCTTCTATGAGAATGGCTTACTGCATTACCAAAATGAACGCCTTTTCCACAAACTTCACATTTCGCCATATTAGCACCTCCCTAGACATACTAAGCCTCTTAGGCTCGCGACTTAATTATATTATCAGAAATGTAAAAAGAATGCAAGTGAAAATCTCATTAAAAATTAAAAATATATGATATCTTCTTTTTGGTGTTTCTTTTTTGTTCTAAAACAGTTATAATATTTCTAGTATTTTCATAAGATTTTAATTTGATCAAAAAATTAAATCTATACAGACAGGAGGTTATGCCATGAAAGGAAATATGGATACACATATGGGAAACATCAAAATAGATGATGAAGTCATAGCTCAATACGCAGGTTCTGTCGCGATCGAGTGTTTTGGAATTGTTGGTATGGCATCAGTAAATGTGAAAGATCAGGTCGTCAATCTTCTAAAAAAAGATCACCTTACCCGTGGGATTGCAGTTTTTGTTGATAACAATAAACTCCACCTTGATTTTCATGTGATTGTTTCATATGGGGTCAGCATTCTGGCAGTTTCAGAAAACCTGATCAGCAATGTGAAATATAAGGTAGAAGAATTTACCGGACTAAAGATTGAAAAAATCAATATCTTCGTCGAAGGCGTGCGAGTGATTGATTAAGGAGGATAGGCAAAGTGGCACAAAATAGTATCGACGCTAAGATGTTAACAAATATGTTCTTAGCCGGCGCAAAAAATCTTGAACATAAAAAAGAATGGATCAATGAGTTAAATGTATTTCCGGTTCCGGATGGTGATACCGGTACAAATATGACGATGACAATCATGGCTGCAGCCAAAGAAGTTCTGGCTTTGGATGATCCTGATATGAAATCGCTTGCAAAGGCAATCTCATCAGGTTCACTAAGAGGAGCACGAGGAAATTCAGGTGTTATCTTATCACAATTGCTGCGTGGAATGACAAAAATAATAGGAGAACATGAAGCTATCACAGTTCCGATTCTGACTGAAGCATTTGAAAAAGCAGTTGAAACAGCTTATAAAGCTGTTATGAAACCAAAAGAAGGAACAATATTAACGGTTTCAAAGGGTATCTACGAAAAGGCAAGCGAACTTGAACTAAACGGTGTTAGTGACCTAGAAGAGTTTTTAAAAGGTGTCATAGAACATGGCGACTATGTTCTGAGCCAGACTCCTGAGATGCTTCCGGTTCTAAAGCAGGCAGGCGTTGTCGATTCAGGCGGACAAGGGCTTATGGAAGTCATACATGGTGCATTTGATGCATATCTTGGAAAAGAACTTGATCTTACCATTCCGGATTTTACACCTGTTGCTTCTAAAGAAGCAGCCAAAGTTCAGGAAGATTATGAAATTAAGTTTGGCTATTGTACAGAATTCATCATTATGCTGGATAAACTATTCAACATTAAACATGAAATAGATTTCAAAGCATATTTAGAATCCATTGGCGATTCTATTGTAGTGGTAGCTGATGATGAAGTGGTTAAAGTACATGTACATACAAACGACCCAGGTATGGCAATACAGAAAGCACTTCAATATGGCGCTCTGTCTAATATGAAAATTGACAATATGCGCATTGAACACCAGGAAAAATTAATAAAAATGGAAGAAAAAGGTTCAAAACAGGAACCTGCCATAGAGAAAGTTCCAAAAAAAGAAATTGCATTTGTAGCGGTATCTGTTGGAGAAGGAATGAATGAGATTTTTAAAGGACTTGGTGTTGACTCAATTATAGAAGGTGGACAGACACTTAATCCAAGTACTGAAGATATCTTAAAGGCAATTGCTGAAGTGAATGCTGAAAATGTTTTTGTTCTTCCCAATAATAAAAATATTATTCTTGCTGCCAGCCAGGCAAAAGAGCTATCTGAAGATACCAATGTCATAGTCATTCCTACAAAAACAATTCCACAGGGAATTGCTGCCGTCATAAACTATGTTCCTGAACTTGACCTTCATGAAAATGAAGAGAACATGACTGCTGAAATATCACGCGTCAGAACAGGTCAGGTAACCTATGCAGTCAGAGATACGATGATCGAGGACAAAGAGATCAAACAGGGCGATTATATGGGAATTGGCGATAATGGAATTTTATCCGTCGGAAATGATATGGAACGTGTCGCTTTTGAAATGGTCCGTAATATGATGAATGATGAGTTAGAATTGATCAGTATTTATTATGGCAGTGAAGTTTCAGAAGAGAAGGCATCCACATTACGTGATAAGATCGAACATGAATTTCCAGAATGCGATGTAGAACTCCAGTTCGGTGGTCAGCCTATCTATTATTATGTAGTTTCAGCAGAGTAAAATGTGGCAGCTTTTAGCTGCCGCTTTTCATATCAGAAGGATGCATCATGATGAAAATAACTGATCCGATTACCAGTATAAAAGGAGTAGGAGAGAAGACTTCCTTACAATTTAAAAAACTGGGAATTACCAGTGTAAGTGATTTAATTAGATATTATCCCAGAGGTTATGAAAAATACGAAGAACCGTTACCAATTTCTTCACTATCAGATGGCATTTTTGCGTTTCAGGGAAAACTATTAAAACGACCTGTAACAAAAAGAATCAGGAATCTGACAATTACAACTGTTTATATAGCGGATCATACAGGAACCATCAGACTTTCCTTTTTTAACATGCCCTATCTGGCAAACTCGTTAAAAATGGATACCAGCTATATTTTTCATGGAATTATTCGAGATAGCGGGAAACCAGTTGTTTACTGTGAGCATCCGAAAGTGTTCAGACCTGAAGAATATCAGGAAAGGATTCGACATTTGAATCCGGTCTACTCCCTGACCAAAGGAATTCACAATACAACAATCTCCAAAGCAGTGAAACAGGTACTTTCAGAACCAATTGAACTGATTGATATTTTGCCTGAGCACACTTGCAAAAAGTTTCATCTGCTTTCAATAAAAGAAGCAATTAATCAGATCCATCTTCCGGAAAATGAGGAATCTCTGATCAGTGCCAGAAGAAGGCTTGTTTTTGAAGAATTTTTTATCTTCTTACTTGCAATATATCGGTTAAAAGAGAACAAAAATCCTGTTAAAAATAAGTATCCCATGATAGAAACCTCTGAAATAGGCAGACTGATTGAAAAATTGCCATATAAACTGACAAACGCGCAAATAAAAGTATGGACGGAAGTAAGTAATGAACTGACAGGTGATATCACAATGAATCGTATGATTCAGGGTGATGTCGGTTCCGGAAAAACGATCGTCGCAGTACTTGCAATGCTGTTAGCGGCCTCAAATGGTTACCAGTCAGCGATGATGGCTCCGACAGAGGTGCTTGCGGCGCAGCATTTTTCAACAGTCAAAGAAATGACATTGCGATATGGACTTCCATTAAGCCCTGTTCTTTTAACAGGTGCTTTGTCTGCAAAAGAAAAAAACAATGTAAGAAAAATGATAGAGGAAAATGAAGCGAATGTTGTTTTTGGAACACATGCCCTGATACAGGAAAGTGTACACTATCACAATCTGGCTCTTGTGATCACAGATGAACAGCACCGGTTTGGTGTCAGACAAAGAGAATCCTTTGCCGGAAAAGGCCGGGATACGCATGTGCTCGTCATGAGTGCAACGCCAATTCCCCGAAGCCTGGCCATGATATTATATGGGGATATGAATTTATCCGTCATGAATGAACTTCCCAGTAATAGACTTCCAATTAAAAATTGTGTGGTAAATACTGATTATAGAAAAAAAGCATATGAATTTATGGAAAAAGAGATCATGGAAGGAAGACAGGTCTACGTGATCTGTCCTATGGTAGAAGAAGGCGAAATGGAACATTTAGAAAATGTAATGGATTACAGGGATAAGTTGCGTGCATTTTTCCCTGAATCAATTCGGATTGAAGCATTACATGGAAAAATGAGGCCCATTGAAAAAAATAAGATCATGGATTTTTTTTCCAGAGGGGAAATTGACATACTTGTTTCTACGACAGTGATCGAAGTTGGAATCAACGTGCCAAATGCAACGGTCATGATGGTCGAAAATGCCGAACGCTTCGGTCTTGCACAACTCCATCAGTTAAGGGGACGAGTCGGGCGTGGAGATCACCAGTCATACTGCATTTTTGTCAGTGGCAGTGCATCAAAAGCAAATATGGAAAGACTGTCAATTCTAAACAACTCAAATGATGGATTTCAAATCGCTGAAGAGGATTTAAAACTAAGAGGTCCCGGTGATCTTTTTGGAATCAGACAGAGCGGGATCATGGAATTTTCCCTGGCTGATATCTATCAGGATTCAAAAATATTAGAGGAAGTATCTGAAGAAGTAAAACAAATAATGCAAACAGATCCTGATTTTATGCTTGCGGAACATCATAATTTAAAAACATATGTTTATGACCAAGCATT
>JAQVCQ010000100.1 GCA_028689715.1 Lachnospiraceae bacterium | reverse complement strand
CTTCCTGAAATATACTGTTCATCCGGGCCATTGAATACAAGAAACTCGGGACCACCTGCTGATTGGAACAACTGAATATCCTGAACAGGCATACTGCTGTTCTTTACACCGATCACTCTTGGATTTTTGAGCATTTCCCGAAGAAGTGATACCGTCAGAGACACCCCTGCAAGCTGTGGAATATTATATATGATAAAATCTGTATCAGGTGCTGCTGAAGAGATATCATTCCAGTACTGTGCAATAGCATGCTCTGGTAAATGAAAATAAATTGGCGGTATGGATGCAATGGCATCTACGCCCAACGACTGGGCATGTGCTGCAAGTTCCATACTATCCGCTGTATTATTGCAGGCTACATGTGCAATCACCGTCAGTTTCCCTTTTGCTTCTTCCATGACTGCCTCAAGTGTCTGCTTTCTTTCTTCTTTACTCAGATAGATGCATTCTCCTGAAGAACCTCCTACATATACCCCTTTGACCCCTTTGTCTATAAAGTATCTTGTCAGTTCTCTGACCGCTTTGACACTTACTTCTCCATTTTCGTCATAACAGGCATAGAACGCCGGTATGATGCCCTGATACTTCTCTTTATTCATTATCTTGTATCTCCTTTTTACTGACACGAAATTTAATTACGGATTTTTTTGCGTGATTCACATTTCCTGCAATCACCTTTGGCATATGAAGTTCGCCTGGAAAAACAATCAGCATCTCGCCAGCTGTAAGTGTGATCCAGTTTTGGATGTTGCCCTGATACAGTGATATATCATGTGCTGCATCACTGCTGAGCAGACTCATCTGATCAAGATCTGAAATTCCTATTGTTTCTGCTCCGGATAAAATAATATGAATATCACCATAATATTCATGTCCTTCCGTACAGGACTCGCCCGGTGGTACTGTTTCAATCTCAAAACAACTGAATGTAACATCCTTGCCATCTATTTCCAGTTTAGCGCATTCTCTGCTGCTATGCTCTCTAAATGCATCAGACATCAGAAAACAGATCGCTTTATCGAGATTCTCATCCATCCCAAGATACTTCTGTGCTTCAGAAATTTTTGTATAAATCATGACATCTACCTGATTTCTTTATTTCAAATAAAACTGTTAATAAAAACTCTCTTCTCTCTTAATACGAACATAGCTGATCAGCCTTTGACTGCGCCCATTGTGATTCCTTGTGTAAAATATTTCTGGAACATTAAAAAGATAATGATGATCGGAACCGAACCAAGTGCTGCACCTGCCATGATCAGCCCAAAATCATTGGACATTTCTGCCTGCAGTTTAGCAATACCAAGTGAAATGGTAAGGACTTCCTTCGAATTCAACATGATCAGCTGCAGGAAATAGTCATTCCAGGTACTGATGAATGTAAAAATTGCCAGTGCTCCGATCCCAGGTTTTACAATCGTTAATACGATCGATAAAAATGTCTGTACTTCTCCAGCACCATCGATTCTTGCCGCCTCCAGCATTTCCGTAGGTATGGTCTCGGAGAACTGCTTCATCAAAAAGACGCCAAATGGCCATCCAACTGTTGGAAGTACAACTGCCCAAAGTGTATTGTGCAGGTTCAAAAATGATATTTCTTTTAGTAAAGGTACCAATACGACCTGCTTTGGCAGAGCCATGGCACAGATGTAAAGTGTAAATAATACTTTTTGTCCGATGAATCTTTTCTTTGCCAGTGCATATCCTGCCATTGCTGCTGTTACACAGGTCAGACCCATTGCAAAAATAGAGATTACAATGCTGTTGAACAACCATCTTAATGCAGGGTTCTTGAACAAACGGACAAAGTTTTCCAGATTCGGATTCTGTGGAAACCACTGTGGAATCGCTGCGTTGATCGCGGCTGCATCTTTAAAGGATCCTGTAATGATCCAGTATACAGGGAAAATAAATAACACTGCCAGAACAGACATTGCGAGCATCGTTATTACGTCATAAGTACTTGTCTTTTTTACACCACTGTTCATGTCCAATTCCTCCTAATCAACATTTCCGGCTTTTGTCAGCCTGAACTGGATGATTGAAAACAGTGCAATCACAATTGCAAGGAATACACCCATTGCATTTCCATATCCATAACGATTCAGCTTAAATGCCTGATAATAAATATAGTACATAATAGTATCGGTCGAATGATTCGGACCACCAGATGTCAGCAACTGAATCAGTGCATAACACTGAAAGGAATTAATTGTTGTGATCACAAGGATGTACAATGTAGTAGGCATAATAGAAGGCCATTTGATTTTCCAGAATGTCTGAAGATTGGTCGCACCATCCACTTTGGAAGCTTCAACCAGACTGGCATCCACATTACCAAGTGCTGCTACATACAATACGATCGGTTGTCCGATGGATGTTGTAAAAAGAATCAGAATAATACACCACAGAGCAGTTTTTTCATCACCGAGCCAGCTGATATTCTGATCGATCACACCTGCACCATCCAGCACATAGTTGAAAAGCCCTGTATATTTGTTGAACATCCACTTCCATACAACTGCAACTGCTACGGTTCCTGTTACTACCGGAAGGTAAAATACACATCTGAAAAAAGATCTGCTGACTGCATGCATTGGATAGATTGCTGCTCCGACCCATAAAGAGAAAACTGTGACTGCAGGTACTGCAACAACTACGATGACTACAGTGTTGACAAAAGCTTTTATAAAAATGGAATCCTGAAACATTTCTACATAATTTCCAAGTCCGATAAATTCAAAATCTGTCATGGTATAGTTAAAAAAACTGGCGCCCAGACACATGAACATTGGAACGATCACAAATCCAATAAAAAAGATCAGACTTGGTAATAAGAATAAGTATGCTGAAATTGTTTCCCTTCTGATCAAAGCCCTGCTTCTTTTTGAAATACTATTATGCATAAAAATATCCTTCCTTCCAGATTAGGTGAGCACCTGCCTTACTAGGCAGATGCTTTGCCTGATCTGCTGATGATTACTTCGTCTTAACTGTTTGAAGCTGCAAGTGTTGCTTCATTACTTATTTTAACATAGTTGTCTGTTGCGGTCTGAACATCTTCTCCGCCAAAGATCTGCTGAAGAAGGTTCCACCATGCTGTACGCTGTTCAGCCCAGCCTGGAGCTACATTATAGTAATCTGATAAATATTTCATGAATTCTGCATAAACTGACATTCTTGCTTCATCTGCTGTTCCTGTATATACGTTTCCATAAGATGCTCTCACTGGAAAGAATCCTGTGCTCTGAACACTTAATGGTCCCTGTACTTCATCATCTGCAATAAATTCAATAAATTTCTTTGCTGCCTGAACTTTCACATCATCACCGTTGTCAAAAATACCAAATCCCCAGATTCCTCCACATAATTCAGGTGTACCGTCTTCTGATGGGAATGCAACTGCATATGGTGTAAATGCAACACTGCTTGCATACTGTGCTTCATTGGAAGCATTCCAGCAAAATGACATTGCGATCGTACCATTTGCAAATAGCTGAAGTTCATCTGATGCAACTGCACCAGCATCATAGCTTAAAAGTCCTGCATTACTTAAATCGACCAGCTTCTGTAATCCTTTTACGCCTGCCTCCTGATTCATTGTCCATTCATTATGTGCTTCATTTGTAAATTTAGCACTGTAAAGGTTGGATGCAAGTGCACGTGTTCCCTGGTCACCGCCCTGACCACCACAGTAAACTACACCTGTCGTTTCAACTCCATTGTCTTTTAATGCCTGCATTGCTTTTTCAAAATTCTCAGTTGTCCAGGTTCTGTCTTCGTTGATGTATTGAAGTGCATCCGCTGCTTCGAACATTTCATAGTTGATCGCCATACAGTGTGTTGTCATACAGAGTGGATATTCATAAAATACCCCATCAGGTGACTGGCACGCTGTCACGATCGCTTTACTTGTCAGCGCAATATCTTCCATTGCTTCCGCATCCCAAAGATCACTTAAGTCGACCATTTTCCCTTTGGCGCCCCAGTTACTTACAAGACGCTCCGGTCCTTCCATAATAATATCAGGTGTTGTTCCGGCTTCAATTGCTGCAGTGACCTGATCATCTCCTGATGTGTAATCAAGATACTCAACAGATACATTGATTCCCGGGTTCTTTTCATTAAAAGTTGCGATAAATCCGTTTACAGTCTCTGCATCAGCAAATTTACCAATTGGATAAGTCCATAATGTGATATCTGCTTCGACTGCTTCTGTTGACTCAGATGTTTCCTGTGTTTCTTCTGTCTGTAATGTTTCATCTTTTGTTTCTTCCACTTTTGTTTCTTTCTCAGCGCCGCATGCGATCAGTGAAAGAGACATTACACCAACTAGTAGTGTTGCAATTAACTTCTTCATTTGTAATCCTCCAATTATATTTTTGTTTTTTACTTCCTTTTTTAATACGCCACCTATGTTGTAACTACCCCACTACACCTCCTTCTTACTGATTTCTTTCAAAAATTGCATCCAGAGTCGTATCATAGATTGCTTCTCTGTTTTTTCTGTCTTCTTTTAGGAAGTTCGCATAGATAATATCCATGATGATCAGTGCTGGAAACTGTGGCGAAATCACATTCCCATATTCCAGATTTTTTCTGACTGAGGTCAGCAGCACTTCATCAAATAATTCCTGATAGGTATTGCTGTTCTTTGATGTCAGCAGAATTGTCGTTGCATTTTTTTCTTTTGCACTTTCCAGCGCCTGAATGATTTCTTTTGTCATCCCGCTGATACTGATTCCAATTACCAGTGTATTCTCATCCAGTCTGACAGAATTCATTTTCAAAAGGTGTGTATCTGTGATATCTTCCACATCTACACCCATTCTCATAAATCTGATCTTGAACTCCTGCGCGACCAGTCCTGAACTTCCAACACCATAAACGAAAATTCTTTTCTTGTCTGCGATCAGTCTGGTCACACGGTTGATCTGTTCTTTGTCGATCAGATTATACGTTTTGTTCAGCAATTCCTGATAAACATTTAAAACTTCTTCCGTGTTACTTCCGATTTCTTCCTCCGTTTCGGCAAATGTGTTCTGATAATGAAAGATAAATTCCCGATAACCATCATATCCGGCTTTTTGTGCAAATCTGGAAAGAGATGCTTCGGAGACGAAAAGATGCTTTGCAATATTTTTGGCTGAAAAATCTATTTTTTCACGATTGGAAATGAAAAAATTAGCAATGGTCCTTTCGGAGTTCGTGAAATTATCATAGTTCGATTCAATGATCGGAATCACGCTCTTTTCATATTCTCTCATGACGTCTCTCCTCCTGCCTGTTCTTAAAGTTATAATAGGCTCCGATCATGCCTGCCTTATTTCCATTCGTCGCAAAGTGTAGTTTTGTATGATCACTGATCGGATGAATGAGGTACTTATCCATGCTTTTTCGGATTTTTTCATATAAATAGTCACTATCATTTGCAATCCCGCCGCCGATCACTATGACCTCAGGATTGATCACATAGCAGATATTGGCGATTCCACACCCAAGTATTTCACACATTTCTTCTATGCTTTTCTCACAGATCTTATCTCCTGTTCTTGCACGTTCAAAAACGAGTTTTCCATTCCAGTTCGTAAGTTCAGGATTATGATGCGTTACTCTTTCCACCAGTGAACTTGTGGAAGCTGCTTTTTGGAATACTCTTCCGAGAATATTCATATACCCTATTTCACCAGCGCTATTCGAACATCCATGATATATTTTATTGTCCAGAATAATACATCCGCCAATCCCAGTTCCGATGGTAAGACAGACACTGCTTCTTGATCCTTTTGCTGCTCCGGTCAGATGCTCTGCCAGTCCGGCACAGGAGACATCATTTTCTACTTCACAGGGAATACAAAATTCTGTTTCGATCAACTGTTTTAGTGGGGTTCCTGTGTAATCCGGTATGAATTCATTTGCATAAATTATTCGCCCACTATCCGGATCCACCATTCCAGCGGTAGAAATTGCAACGCCTGAAATCTCATGTTTTGCCTTTAACTGCTTTACCAACTCTTTTAGGACTTTTACAATATGAGGTCCACCTTTATCAGCCTCAGTCGGAATCTCATGGTTTTCCTCAAGAATTCCATCTTCACTGATCAATCCATATTTCAGCATGGTCCCACCGATATCGACTACGATATATTTTTTCATTTCATCACTCCTTAAGTGAATTCACTGCAGCAGCAAATTTCTTCGTGATCAATTGCGGTCTGGTGATGGCGCCTCCCACCACAACACTATAGCAACCCAGTTCTATCACACGTTTCGCCTTTTCAGGTGTGTCGATGTTTCCTTCTGCAATGACTTTGTGTTTTACTTTTCCAAGAATCTCTCTGATAATTTCAAAGTCATTGTCTGAGATATTGAAGTTCCTGCTATATTCTGTATATCCGACCAATGTTGTTCCTATATAATCAAATCCCAGCTTATCTGCTTCAATAGCTTCTTCCACTGTAGAGCAGTCGGCCATGAGCTGTTGTGTTGGATATTTTGATCGTATCTGCTGATAAAAACTTTCAAGACTGATATTACCGGGTCTCATTCTATTTGTTGCATCGATAGCGATTACTTCAGGAGAAACACATATCAGCTCGTCTATTTCAGCAATGGTAGGTGTGATATAGATCTGGCTGTCAGAATAAACTCTTTTTATGATTCCGATGACCGGAAGTGAAACAACTTTTTTTATTTCCCGGATATCATCAACCGAATTTGCTCTGATTCCATATGCTCCGCCTTCTTTTGCGGCTAATGCCATCTTACCCATAATGTAGGAAGAATGTAGTGGCTCTTCTTCCAGTGCCTGGCAAGATACGATGAGTTGACCTTTTATATCTTCTATCCTGTTGCTCATTTATTTTTCCCCTTCGTTCGTTTTTTTCACTATAGCATTCTGTGTTTTTATTTTCAACACATTAGACTTCTTATGAATTTACTTTCATTTATTCCACAATATGTACAATTCATTCATGCAAACTCTCCTTTTTTTTGTTGTAAATGTCTTTTATTTTTGAAACTAGTTTCATTTTTTTTCAAAAAAATAAAAGCTGCCCACAACAAAGGGAAGTCCATTTTGTGATTCAAAAATGGATACCTGCATTGTGGGCAGCTTTCTTTATCTTTCATTCATTCTTCTTAATGCTTCTCTTATTGCACTTTCATGATTCACATCCGTCAGGATACTCAGATGATCTCCTGCTTTTAAAAGGGTGTCCCCCTGTGGAAGGATCTCTCTTTCTCCACGTTTCACTGTTACCAGCAATGTCTTTTCCGGCCATTCGATATCTTTGATCTCTTTTTCTTCCAGTTTAGATCCATGCTGAATCGGCAATTCTATTATAATTCTCCGATTGCTCTCCTTCTTATGCTCTTTATGATTTCCCTTTACAAGATTATCCAGCAATGCATCATAGATTGGAGGGCTTTTTAATAAATCGGCCACAACATATGAAATCAGCGCAACAATGCTAAGCTGGAGCATACTTGCAAAAGATCCTGTCATTTCCATAATAAGAACTACCCCTGTGATTGGCGCCCTTACGATTGCTGTGAAATAACCTGCCATCGCAAGTATAACAAAATTATAGAACAGCTCAGGTGGAAAATCCAAAAATCGAATCAGGATCGTTGCGAAAACACCTCCAAGAGATGCTCCAAGAACAAGCAATGGAAAAAATATTCCTCCCGGTGCACCGGAGCCAAAACTGACCAC
>JAQVCQ010000017.1:17935-37198 GCA_028689715.1 Lachnospiraceae bacterium | reverse complement strand
ATATCTATCAGGATTCAAAAATATTAGAGGAAGTATCTGAAGAAGTAAAACAAATAATGCAAACAGATCCTGATTTTATGCTTGCGGAACATCATAATTTAAAAACATATGTTTATGACCAAGCATTTCAACAGGTTGACTTTAGGACAATCTAAAGGTAAAATAGGAAAATACGAATTTTGTACACAGGAGGAAGATCAGTGTCTAAGGTAGCAATCGTAACCGACAGTAATAGTGGCATTACACAGAATCAAGCGAAAGAGCTTGGCATTTCTGTTGTTCCCATGCCATTTATGATAAATAATGAAATGTATTATGAAGACATTACGCTGACAAGAAATGAATTTTTCAACAGGCTGCAGGACAATTCTGTAATCTCTACCTCTCAGCCGAGTCCTGATACCGTGATGCAGATCTGGGATGCTCTTCTTAAAGAACATGATGAAATTGTGCATATTCCTATGTCTAGCGGATTGAGCGGCTCCTATGAAACAGCACATATGCTTTCACAGGATTATGATTCAAAAGTACATGTTGTAAATAACCAGCGTATTTCTGTAACGCAGAGACAATCTGTATTGGATGCGATCCGCTTAAGTGCTTCTGGTGAAAATGCAGCCTCTATTAAGCAGATCCTTGAACAGGATAAATTTAACTCAAGCATCTATATCATGCTTGATACACTACATTATCTAAAAAAAGGTGGACGTATCACGCCTGCTGCAGCTGCACTTGGTACCATTTTGAAATTAAAGCCGGTCCTTCAGATACAGGGTGAAAAGCTGGATGCATTTGCAAAAGCAAGAACAGTATCACAGGCAAAAAGTATTATGATCACAGCAATCAAAAAAGATATGCTCGAGCGCTTTGAAGGAATACAACCAGATAAAATATCCCTTATGATCGCACATACACAGAATGACGAAGCAGCAGAGTCATTAAAGAAAGAATTAATGGAAGAATTTCCGGATTTTCCTATTCATATAGACCACCTTTCATTGAGTGTGGCTTGTCATATCGGACCTGGTTCCCTTGCGATTGCCTGTACAAAGAATTTGAATTAATTTGACAGATTTAACAAAAAAGGAGGCAAAATGCTTCCTTTTTTCTTTGAATTGTATAAAAATTATGCTATAATCACGATGTATTTGTGAATTTATAAGAAAGAGGAATGTGAATCATGGCAAAGATGAATGCATACGATGCGTCAAGCATAACAGTATTAGAGGGGTTAGAAGCTGTAAGAAAAAGACCAGGTATGTATATAGGCAGTGTTTCTACAAAAGGTCTGAATCACTTAATATATGAAATTGTTGATAATTCAGTTGATGAACATCTTGCGGGATTCTGTGATGAGATCAGGGTCACGTTAGAAGCAGATGGTACAGCAACAATTCAGGATAATGGAAGAGGAATTCCGATTGAAATGCATGAAAAAGGCATGAGTGCAGAACGATTGGTCTTCACAACGTTACATGCTGGTGGGAAATTTGACAATAGCGCATACAAAACAAGCGGTGGTCTGCATGGTGTAGGTTCATCTGTTGTGAATGCTCTTTCTGAAAAATTGACTGTGAGAGTCAAGAAAAATGGAATGATACATGAGGATCGTTATGAACGTGGAATTCCCGTTGTTGAATTGGAGAACGGTCTGATTCCTGTAATTGGAAAGACTAAAGAGACTGGAACCTATGTGAATTTCTTACCAGATGATACGATTTTTGAAAAAACACGATTTAAATCAGATGAGATCAAAAGCAGGCTGCATGAAACAGCATATCTGAATCCGAGTTTAAAGATCATATTTGAAGACGTAAGACTTGAAGAACCTGAATATATTGAATATCATGAACCAGACGGAATCATCGGATTCATTCAGGATATGAATAAAAACAAAGAAACAGTTCATGAAATTATATATTTTAAGGGAGAATCAGAAGGAATTACAGTTGAAGCAGCCTTTCAGTATGTCAACGAATTCCATGAGAATGTATTAGGTTTTTGTAATAATATTTATAATGCTGAAGGGGGAACGCATCTTACGGGCTTCAAATCAGTTTTTACGAATATCATCAATACCTATTCCCGCGAATTGAATATTTTAAAAGATAAAGATGCTAACTTTACCGGATCAGATGTCAGGAATGGTATGACAGCAGTTGTTTCGATCAAACATCCTTCACCACGTTTTGAAGGACAGACAAAGACAAAACTGGATAACCAGGATGCAGCAAGAGCTGTTTCAAAAGTGACGGGTGAGGAAGTTGTACGATATTTTGACCGTAATCTTGAAAGCTTAAAAAATGTGATCGGTTGTGCCGAAAAGGCTGCAAAAATCAGAAAAACTGAAGAAAAAGCAAAAACGAATATGCTTTCAAAACCTAAGTTTTCCTTTGATTCTAACGGAAAACTTGCAAACTGTGAGTCAAAAGATGCCTCTAAATGCGAAATTTTTATCGTCGAAGGAGATTCTGCAGGTGGAAGTGCAAAAATGGCCAGAAACAGAATGTTTCAGGCAATACTGCCAATCAGAGGGAAAATCCTGAATGTAGAAAAAGCAAGCATAGACAAAGTACTTGCCAACGCTGAAATTAAGACCATGATCAATGCATTTGGGTGTGGTTTTTCTGAAGGGTATGGTAATGATTTTGATCTGTCCAGACTCAGATATAATAAAATAATCATTATGGCCGATGCCGATGTGGATGGTGCGCATATTTGTACACTTTTATTGACATTGTTCTATCGATTCATGCCTGAGCTGATTTCAGAAGGACATATTTATATTGCAACACCACCACTTTATAAAACAGTTCCTGCCAAAGGTCAGGAAGAATATTTATATGATGACGCTGCACTTATAAAGTATAAAAAGACCCATAAAGGACCTTTTACCTTACAGCGATATAAAGGTCTTGGAGAAATGGATGCAAATCAACTTTGGGAAACGACGCTGAACCCTGAAACAAGAATGCTGAAACAGGTCGAAATTGAAGATGCCAGACTTGCTTCAGATGTTACAGAAATGCTGATGGGTACTGATGTTCCGCCAAGAAAAGCATTTATTTATGAGCATGCCACAGATGCAGAACTTGATATCTGATTCGTGATCTGATTTTGAATGTTCATTTTCTTAATCCGGTCCCAGACCGCAGGAAATTTATGATAGAAAGGCAGTAAAAACATATGGATGACAGAATGGTAAAAACAGAATACTCAGAGGTCATGCAAAAATCATATATTGACTATGCCATGAGTGTTATAATAGCCCGTGCACTTCCTGATGTAAGAGATGGTCTTAAACCTGTACAGCGAAGGACTTTATATGATATGTATGAGCTGGGAATCCGGTATGACAGACCTTATCGAAAAAGTGCAAGAATCGTTGGAGATACCATGGGTAAATATCACCCGCATGGAGACAGCTCTATTTATGAATCTCTTGTTGTTATGACACAGGAGTTCAAAAAGGGACTCCCTTTGGTAGACGGCCATGGAAATTTTGGTAATATTGAAGGAGATGGTGCTGCAGCCATGCGTTACACAGAAGCACGGCTTGCCAAGATCACGCAGGAAGCTTTTCTAGGAGATCTTGATAAAGATGTTGTTGACTTTATTCCTAACTTTGACGAGACAGAAAAAGAACCATCTGTACTTCCTGTTAAGATTCCCAATCTTTTGATTAACGGAGCAGAAGGAATCGCGGTTGGTATGGCGACCAGTATCCCACCTCATAATGTTGCAGAAGTGATCGATGCTGTAAAAGCATATATACAAAACCCTGATATCACGACTTCTGAATTATTAAAACATATAAAAGGACCTGATTTTCCGACCGGAGGCATCATTATTAATAAAGATGAACTTTCTGAAATCTATGAGACAGGTTCTGGAAAGATACGAGTCCGCGGAAAAGTTGAAATTGAAAAAGTAAAAGGCGGAAAAACAAATATTGTAATTACTGAAATTCCATATACCATGATCGGTCTGAATATTGGAAAATTCTTATCCGATGTTGCAGCACTGGCTGAGTCAAAAAAGACTATGGATATCGTAGACATCATGAACCAGTCATCAAAAGAAGGAATTCGAATCGTCATTGAGTTGAAGAAAGATGCTGATCCTGATAATTTTATAAATATGCTGTATAAAAAGACCAGGCTTGAAGATACCTTTGGTGTGAATATGCTTGCTATTGACAACCAGAGACCTGAGACTATGGGCCTGAAAAAAATCATACGTCGTAATGTGGAATTTCAGTTCGAGGTAGCAACAAGAAAATACACGAACCTTCTTAATAAAGAACTCGCAAAAAAGGAAGTACAGGAAGGTCTGATCAAAGCATGTAACGTAATTGATCTGATCATAGAAATCCTTCGTGGATCCAAAGATCGTAACATGGCAAAAGCGTGCCTTGTAACTGGTGAAACAACAGGAATCAAGTTCAAATCGAAAGAATCAGCAATCATGGCTCAGCAGCTGATGTTTACTGATAATCAGGCAAATGCTATTCTCGAAATGAGACTGTATAAATTGATTGGATTGGAAATACAGGCGCTGATTGCAGAACACGATGAGACAATGGCAAATATTTACAGATATGAGGATATTCTGTCGAGAAAAGATTCCATGGCACAGGTACTTTTAAACGAACTTGACCGTATTAAAAAGGAAAATTCAAGACCTAGAAGGACTGTGATTGAAAATGGAACAGAAGCAGTCTATGTCGAAAACAAGATTGAAGAAATGGATGTCATGTTCTTAATGGACCGCTTTGGCTACTCTAAAACGATTGACATGAATACATTTGAAAGAAATAAAGATACTGTTCTGTCTGAAAATAAATATATATTTAAATGCAGTAATTTAGGCAAGATTTGTATTTTTACGAATACTGGACAGCTTCATACTGTAAAAGTGACAGATTTGCCTTTCAGCAAACTTCGTGATAAAGGGATTCCAATCGATAATGTAAGTAATTATGATTCTTCTAAGGAAGAAATTTTATTTATGACGGGACAGACAGAACTTAATCTTTACAGAGTTTTATTTGTAACAAAACAGTCTATGATGAAAATTGTTGATGGCGGAGAATTTGATGTCAATAAACGAACTGTCATGGCCACAAAACTTCAGGATGACGACTGTCTGGTCAGTGTTACACTTTTCCAGGATCAGAAACATATTATTTTACAGACAAAAGAAGGGTATTTTTTAAGATTCCAGGTCGATGAGATCCCTGAGAAAAAGAAAGCAGCCCTGGGTGTCCGAGGAATGAAACTTACCAAGGATGATTATATTGAAGCAGTGCATTATACGAACAGTCTGTCTTCCGGTTCTATCAGTTATAAAGATAAATTAATTGATCTTAACAGGGTAAAGGCTGCAAAACGTGATGGAAAAGGTACAAAAATCAGATTATAATGTTAGGAGATTACTATGCGCGTAATTGCTGGAACGGCAAGAAGCCTGAAATTAAAAACACCTGAAGGACTGGATACAAGACCAACAACGGATAGAATCAAAGAAACTCTCTTTAATATGATACAGTTTTCCCTTCCAAGCAGTGTTTTTGTCGATCTTTACAGTGGAAGTGGTGCAATAGGAATAGAGGCTTTGAGCCGAGGTGCCCAAAAGTGTTATTTTGTAGAGAACAATACTGCCGCAGTAAATTGTATCAAAGAAAATATAAATTTTACAAAATTTGAAAATCAGACTGTTGTACTGAAAAAAGATGTGTTATCCTCATTAAGAGAATTAAATGATGACGTTATTGACTTTGTATTTATGGATCCGCCATATCATCTCATGGAAGAGTCTTCTGTGCTGCGAGCATTGAGCAAAATGAAAAACATTACAGAGCAGACGGTTGTTATTTGCGAAGCTTCAATCGAACGAGAAGTCAACTCATTTGAAGAATGTGGTTTTAAGATTATAAAAATTAAAAATTATAAGACGAATAAGCATATTTTTATGCAAAGAGAGAAGGATGAATCATGAAAGCTGCTGTTTATCCAGGAAGTTTTGATCCGGTAACATATGGACACCTTGATGTGATCGTTCGTGCATCACAGATCTTTGATGAACTCACTGTAAGTGTATTAAATAATACACAAAAGAGTCCATTGTTTTCTGTAGAGGAACGTGTTAATATATTAAAAGAAGCGACAAAAGATCTTCCAAATGTCAAAGTGGATTCTTTCAGTGGTCTGCTGATCGACTATGCAAAAAGCAATCATATTCATGTAGTAATCAGAGGGCTTCGAGCAATTACAGATTTTGAATTTGAATTGCAGGTCGCCCAAACGAATAGAAAGCTTTCCAATGAAGAAATTGACACCATATTTTTAACTACAAGTCTTGAATACGCTTATCTGAGCTCATCCAGTGTTAAGGAAATAGCAAGCTTTAATGGCGATATCCTTCCCTGTGTACCGGCATTTGTTGCAGACCTTGTATATGAAAAATACGGATACAAAAGATAGATCAATGACTATAATATTAGAATGGAGAAATACGAAATATGAGCAGCAGAATCGAACAATTGATTGATGAGATTGAAGAATATATCGACAGTTGTAAGTATCAGCCTTTATCCAATACTAAGATTATTGTAAATAAAGAAGAAATAGATGAATTATTGCGTGAACTTCGTACAAAGACACCGGATGAAATAAAACGGTACCAGAAGATCATAAGCAATAAGGAAGCAATTTTAAATGATGCAAGAGAAAAAGCCGAAGCACTGATCAATGAGGCAACGATCCACACCAACGAACTGATCAATGAGCATGAGATTATGCAACAGGCATATGCACAGGCAAACGAAGTTGTTACCCTTGCTACAAGACAGGCGCAGGAAATACTTGATAACGCCACTCTGGAAGCAAATAATGTAAAAGCCTCTGCGATAAAATATACTGATGATATTTTAAGCAATCTCGAGAATTTCGTAACAGCTTCAATAGATACAACCATGACACAGTATTCTAATCTGATTAATTCCCTTACTAATTGTAATGATGTGATCAAGGCGAACAGAGCTGAACTTTATCCTATGGATGAAGAGGAAGTTTCTGGAAACATCGATCATTCTGGAGGCGGGATCAGTCTGGATCTGATTTAATTTGTTCATATAAGCCGGAATCTAATGAACTGTCTTTCTAACAGGCAGATCGTAGGATACCGGCTTTTACTTTGTAATGCAAATATGGTATGATAACAGCAAACAGGAGCTGATAAAATGAGATTAGATAAGTACCTCGCAGATTCAGGAATTGGCACACGCAGTGATGTAAAAGAACTGATTCGCAAAGGTAGAATTACCTTGAACGGTGAAACAATCAAAAAATCCGATTATAAAATCGATCTGGAACTGGATCGTATCTGTCTTGATTCGGTACCGGTTCTTTACCAAAAATATGCTTATTATATGTTGAATAAACCTGCCGGAGTTGTGTCTGCAACAAATGATAATGTAAATTCAACAGTAATCGAACTTTTAAAAAATGAAAACAGAAAAAATTTATTTCCGGTAGGCAGACTTGACAAAGATACCACCGGGCTTCTCCTGATCACAGATGACGGAGATTTTGCACATAAAATCTTATCACCCAGAAAGCATATCTCTAAAACCTATCTTGCTCAACTTGATGGGGAGTTAAACGAATCAGACAGATGCAGATTAGAGCAGGGCATTGATATTGGTGATGATAAGATTACACTACCTGCAGTTTTAAAACATGAAGTAAACGAATCAAATCTGATCCGTATCACAATCATGGAAGGCCGTTATCATCAGGTCAAACGAATGTTTCAGGCAGTGGATAGATGCGTACTAACTCTAAAAAGAGTTCAGATAGGCGACCTGAAGCTGGATGAATCACTTGCCGAAGGATCTTACAGACCACTCACTAGAGAGGAAATAGCGCTCTGCTTTGAGCGTCCCTCTGCACTATAATTTGAAAGGCTGGATTTTATGTTAAATGATAAAGAAGCTGTTATTTTCGATCTTGACGGTACACTCGTCGACTCCATGTGGATGTGGAAGTCAATAGATCGTGAATATCTCGACCGTTTTCAGATATCACTCCCTGCAGATCTGCAATCTCAGATCGAAGGAATGAGTTTTACAGAAACCGCTGAATATTTTAAAAAGAGGTTTGAGTTAAAGGACAGTATAGAAAAAATCAAGGCCGACTGGAATCAACTGGCATGGGATAAATATATGACTGAAGTTCCCTTAAAACAAGGTGTTTTAGAGTTCCTGACTCACTGTAAACAGGAAGGGCTTAAAATGGGGATCGCTACAAGTAATTCGGTAGAGCTTGTGACTAATATTGCAAAAGTACATAATCTGGATCAATATATTGAAATCATTCGAACATCCTGTGATGTAAAAAAAGGGAAACCTGCGCCGGATATCTATCTTCTTGTAGCACAGCAACTTAAAGTCATACCGCAAAAATGTCTTGTTTTTGAAGATATTGTCCCTGGCATCCAGGCGGGAAAAGCTGCAGGTATGACTGTTTGCGCTGTAGAAGATCCCTATTCAGCGAACCAGCGGGAAGAAAAGAAAAAACTTGCCGACTATTATATAAACAATTATTACGAAATTTTAAATCGATAAGAATTACAATGAATAGAAAAGAGGTATTATGTCGTTAAAGTTTTTGCCTGTCTCGAAACAGGAAATGCTGGATAGAGGAATCGAACAGCTGGATTTTATTTATATATCAGGAGATGCATATGTTGATCATCCATCATTTGGACCTGCTATTATATCAAGAACACTTGAGTTACATGGATTTACTGTTGGAATGATCGCACAGCCTGACTGGAAGAACAAAGAGAGTATTCAGATTTTCGGCGAGCCTCGTCTTGGATTTTTAATTAGTTCAGGAAATATGGATTCCATGGTGAATCATTATTATGTTTCAAAAAAGAGACGGCAGACGGATGCTTACACGCCCGGTGGTGAACCTGGGAAAAGACCTGATCATGCAACTGTAGTCTATGGTAATCTTGTTCGCCAGACATATCGAAATACACCGATCATAATTGGAGGAATTGAAGCAAGCCTTAGAAGAATGGCGCACTATGATTACTGGAGCGACAGTTTTAAACGTTCGATCCTTTTGGACAGCCAGGCTGATCTGATTTCCTATGGTATGGGAGAACAGTCCATTGTAGAAATTGCTCAGGCTCTTCAAAGTGGAATTGATGTCAGAGATATTACCTTCATTAAAGGTACTGTTTATAAGACTAAAATACTCGAAGGCATTTATGATTCGATCATGCTTCCTTCATATGAAGAAATGAAGTTAAAAAAAGAAATCTATGCGAAAAGTTTTATGAAGCAATACGAAAATACTGACCCTTTTAATGGAAAAACATTGATAGAAGCCTACCCAAATGGTCAGTATATTGTTCAGAACCCGCCACAACCACCATTAACGACCGAAGAAATGGATACAGCTTATGCATTACCATATATGAGGACTTATCATCCTTCCTATGAGGAGAAGGGTGGTGTCCCTGCAATTGCAGAGATCAAGTTCTCGCTGATCAGTAACAGAGGATGCTTTGGAGGATGTAATTTTTGTGCGCTGACTTTTCATCAGGGGCGTATCATACAGGTTCGAAGCCATGATTCAATTTTACATGAAGCTGAAGAACTGACAAAAGATCTTGATTTTAAAGGATATATCCATGATGTTGGTGGACCAACAGCTAATTTCAGGCATCCGTCCTGTGAAAAACAGATGACACACGGTGTTTGCAAGAATAAACAATGTTTATTCCCTGATCCCTGTAAAAATTTGATCGTTGATCATAGCGATTATCTTGATCTTTTACGTAAGTTACGTCAAATACCGAAAGTCAAAAAAGTATTCGTACGATCAGGAATCAGGTTTGACTACCTTCTTGAGGATCAAGATGACAATTTTTTCAAAGAATTGATCGAACATCATGTCAGTGGTCAGTTAAAAGTTGCACCGGAGCATATTTCAGATGCGGTCTTATCAAAAATGGGTAAACCACAAAAGGCTGTTTATCAGAAATTTACCGATAAATATTATCAACTAAATGAAAAAGCAGGTAAAAATCAGTTTCTGGTTCCATACCTGATGTCTTCTCACCCAGGTTCATCCCTGAAAGAAGCTATTGAACTTGCAGAATATTTAAGAGATCTTGGATATATGCCAGAACAGGTACAGGATTTCTATCCTACACCATCAACGATTTCAACTGTGATGTATTACACAGAACTGGATCCAAGGACTATGAAACAAGTATATGTTCCAAAAAATCCACATGAGAAAGCAATGCAGCGTGCATTGATCCAGTATCGCAATCCAAACAATTATGATCTTGTCATGGAGGCGCTTCGAAAAGCCGGACGTGAAGATCTCATCGGATTTGATAAAAAATGCCTGATCAAACCAAGAAAATTACGTTCACAAATCAATGCAGCATCAAAAAGCAATGCGACTTCAAAAAGTAGTGCGGCTTCAAAAAGTAGTGCGGCTTCAAAAAGTAGTGCGGCTTCAAAAAACAATGTAATTTCAAAGAATAATACAGTTTCAAAAAACAATAATAAGACTACAAAGAATGCAACTTCAAAGACTGTATCTAAAAGCAGTGTTGTTGTAAAAAGCACCAGTCCGGACAGGAAGAAAAAAACGATCCGGAATGTTCATAGAAAAAAATAACAAATCAAAAGGAGATTTCCTATGAATATCATTGTTGTGACCGGTGCCTCATCTGGCCTGGGAAGAGAATTTGCATTACAGATCGATCGTTTAAAACTTAAGGTAGATGAAATTTGGTTGATTGCAAGAAGAAAAGACCGGCTGGAGCAGCTTGCTTCCATTCTGACCTGTCCCAGCAGGATCCTTGAATGTGATCTGTCCAATGAAGAAGGAATATCCTATTATAAGAAAATATTGGAACAGGAGACTCCAGTCATAAAAATGCTGGTCAATTGTGCCGGATTTGGCTATGTCGGACAATTTCAGCAGATTACGCTTACAGAACAGGCATCCATGATCGACCTGAACTGCAGAGCACTGACGCAGATCACTTATCTGAGCATCCCATATATGAAAAAGCGAAGCAGGATCATACAGCTCGCTTCAAGTGCTTCTTTTATGCCGCAGCCTGGATTTGCAGTTTATGCTGCATCAAAGGCTTATGTATTAAGTTTTTCCAGAGCGCTTTCTGAAGAGCTCAGAAAAGATCAGATCATTGTAACTGCAGTCTGTCCGGGACCAGTAAAAACTGAGTTTTTTGAACGTGCTGAAAAGTATGGTACAAGTTTTACTTTTAAAAAATATACGATGGTCGAAGCTGAACAGGTAGTCCAAAAAGCGTTGAATGATTCATTGCGGGGAAGGACTATTTCTGTATATAGCATTCCTATGAATTTGTTTTATTTATTTTCAAAAATAATACCTCATAAGTGTATCTTGCTTGGACTTCGCATGTTGAAATGAAATTTCGAGTATATTGATGATCCTATTACACATTACGCATAACAAGCTGCCAATTCTAAGGCAGAAGAATGGAGACGACATGAAAAAGAAAAAAGGTGAATATGGATATATTCCTTATAGAAGAAAACAGGTCATAATCCGCACAATCATTTATTTTGCAATTTCTTTTGTTTTATTTGCGGCAGGTTACATTGTAACTGGAACGAATGCCAATATCCTTACCATCGTAGCTGTGCTTGGTATGCTGCCTTCCAGCAAAAGCATGGTGGAGGCGATCATGTTCATAAAAGCCCGTGAATCTTCAAAAGATATCGTTAATATCATTGCATCTGCTGCCTCCGATCGTTTGATTGCATATGAATTGTTTTTAACAGCATATAGTAAAAATTTTCCGCTGACTGCCGTGACCGTATCCGGTAATACTGTGTATGCATATTCTGAGCATGAGAACTGCGAGCTGGATGCTGCATCGAAACATATCAAAGATATTCTGAACCAGAATCAACTTACCTGTGACGTTCAGATCAGCAGGGATCTCGATTCCTTTCTGGCAATCCTTGCAAATTGGGAAGACACTGATGCGGGCTTGGAGAGCGATTCTCTTGAACAGGTCTCAGCCGATTCGAAAGCAACTCAAAATGAACGCAAAAATCCGGCAGAAGAAATTTTAAAAATCATCATGGCGATCAGCCTTTAATCGGGGAATTATGAAAAAAGAAATAATATCAATGAATGAAGCCGGACAGCGATTTGACAAATATCTTAAAAAATATTTAAAAGAAGCTTCATCCGGTTTTTTATATAAAATGTTAAGGAAAAAAAATATTACATTAAATGAGAAAAAAGCTGACGGTAGTGAACTCTTAATGATAGGAGACACGGTCGAACTATTTTTTTCTGAAGAAACATTATTGAAATTTCGTGGAAGTCATAATTTTGAAACAGATCAGATCATATCTGAATGTAAAAAGGCTTATCACGTATTAAAAAATCAATTTCAGATTATTTATGAGGATGAACAGATTCTTCTAGTGAATAAAAAACAAGGTGTTTTATCTCAAAAAGCTGAGCCAGAAGATATTTCCTTAAATGAAGCACTCATCGGATACCTATTGGAACAGAGCTCTGTTTCAACGGACGCTCTTTCAACATTTAAACCTTCTGTCTGTAACCGGCTCGACCGAAATACCAGTGGTCTTGTGATCTTTGGAAAATCACTGGAAGCTTTACAGAAAATTGGTGTCTTATTGAAGGAACGTACTCTTGATAAGTACTATCATTGTATTGTAAAAGGAATGATCCAAAATTCAGAGACTTTAGAAGGGTATTTGATCAAAGATGAATTGACTAACATGGTCAAAGTGCTAAGTGAGGATGAAGCAATGGCTCATGCTTGTTCTAGTTCTAATTCTTCTAACATTCTGACTGATTCAGTGATAAAAGCTTCAAAAATTCTTACTCAATATGTTCCATTAAAGAATAATCGACAGTTCACACTGTTAAAAATAAAACTAATTACCGGAAAGACTCACCAAATCAGAGCACATTTGTCTTCGATCGGGCATCCGATCCTGGGTGATCCAAAATATGGAGATGCAGCATTGAACGATTTTTATAAAAAAACATTTCATATCAAAGGACAACTTTTACATGCAGAAAGCATTACTTTTCCGGTCATGAGTGGTTCCCTGGCACATCTTTCTCAAAAAACATTCACTGCTTCAGATCCGGCAATATTTCATAAGATTATGGAGGAATAACACATGGGAACCTGGAATTCCAGAGGACTGCGCGGATCATCGTTAGAAGAAATGATCAATCATTCCATAGAACAGTATAAAAAAAGTGGTCTTGCTCTGGTACAGAAAATCCCCACACCCATCACACCAATACGGATCGATAAAGCTTCAAGGCACATCACGCTTGCCTATTTTGAGCAGAAGAGCACCGTTGATTATATTGGAGCAGTGCAGGGTATTCCAATTTGTTTTGATGCCAAAGAATGTGGAAGTGACTGTTTTTCTTTACAGAATATTCATAAGCACCAGATTGCATTTATGGAAGATTTTGAACGCCAAAAGGGGATTTCATTTTTTTTGATCTATTTCACTGCAAGAGATCAATTATATTATTTAACAAAAGATGAACTTGACCATTATCTGGTGCGTGCAAAAAACGGTGGGCGAAAAAGTTTTCGAATTGAAGAATTAGATGAAAAATTCTTTTTAAAGGATAGGAAGGGAATTTTGGTACCATTTTTAGATGGGATTCAATTAGATCTTTCTGTGAGGGAACATGGAGGCGATTCTCGTGAAGATAATTAATCATTGTTACAGATATTGACAGATGCTTTTATATCTTGTATACTAGCATTATTTCACGTGGTAGCATGATAACACGTTAATATGATAAAGCAATGATAAGAGGTCAATATGGGAAAAAGATTATTACATACACCTGAAGGTGTAAGAGATATTTATGGTGAAGAATTCGTACAGAAACTAAATATTCAGGATCGGTTGCATCAGAAGATCCTTGAATATGGATATCAGTCGATCCAGACACCAACTTTAGAGTTTTTTGATGTTTTTTCAAAACAGGTAGGTACTGTCTCATCAAAAGAATTGTATAAATTATTTGATAAAGAAGGAAATACACTTGTTTTGCGTCCGGATTTCACCCCTTCCATTGCAAGATGTGCTGCGAAATATTTTATGGAAGAAAGCATGCCTATGCGTTTTTGTTACCTTGGCAACACATATACCAATACTTCTGAACTACAGGGCAAGTTAAAAGAGGTGACTCAGTTCGGTGCTGAACTGATCGGCGATGATTCAGCGCATGCAGATGCTGAAATGATCGCATTATCAATAGAATCACTGATCAATGCAGGACTGACAGATTTTCAGGTCAGTATTGGAGAAATTGATTTTTTCAAAGGTCTGTGCGAGGAAGCAGGACTCAGCCTTGAAACAGAACTTCATTTAAAAGATTTTATCTCAAATAAAAATCACTTTGGTGCACAGGAACTTTTAAAAGAAGAGTCTGTAGATGATGCTTATATTGACATTATATTAAAAGTAACGGATCTCTTTGGAAATGCTGAATCTGTTTCAGAAGCAAAAAAATATGTAAAAAACGATCGATCCCTAGCAGCCATTGATAGACTGCTCCAGGTGTATCGTATACTGACCTGCTATGGTCTGGAAAAATATGTTGCGTTCGATCTTGGAATGCTCAGTAAGTATAATTATTATACAGGTGTGATCTTTAAAGTTTATACATTTGGTGTTGGTGATGCAATTGTAAAAGGTGGTCGCTATGATACGCTTTTAATGCAGTTCGGGAAAGAATCGCCAGCGATCGGTTTTATGATCGTAGTAGATGATCTGCTTTCAGCACTTTCAAGACAGGGCATTATGCCTGAAATAAAAAATAAAAAGTGTGTCATGCTTTGCGAGGAAACTGATTTCGAAGCTGTTTTAAAACTTACTGGAGCATTAAGAGCTGAAGGAAAAAAAGTGGAGATCATTTTCAGGGACAAAAATAAATCTACTGAAGATTATATCCTGTTTTCAAAGAAACAATCTGCCGGATGTTTGATTGAATATACATCCAGTGATAATATCATGGTATATCATCTGCATTCTGAAAGAGTCTCACAGCACACTGAAGACGACATCCGGAAAGGACAGGGATTATCATGACAATGATGGACGATAAACGCTACCTGACGTTCGCGTTAGGAAAAGGAAGACTTGCAAAAGATACAATGGCTCTATTTGAAAAAATAGGGATTACCTGTGAAGAAATGAAAGACAAAGATTCTCGAAAACTGATCTTTGTAAATGAAGAACTAAAATTAAAATTTTTCCTGTCAAAAGGACCCGATGTTCCTACTTATGTGGAATATGGTGCTGCAGACATCGGCGTCGTAGGGAAAGATACCATTCTTGAAGAAAACAGAAGAGTTTATGAGGTTCTGGATCTTGGATATGGGAAATGCAGGATGTGTGTATGTGGTCCCTCAAGATCAAAAGAACTGCTGGAACATCACCAGATGATAAGAGTAGCAAGTAAGTATCCTAATATCGCAAAAGATTACTTCTATAATAAAAAGCATCAGACAGTGGATATTATTAAACTTAATGGCTCTGTTGAACTTGGCCCGCTTGTCGGATTGTCAGATGTGATCGTGGATATCGTTGAAACTGGTTCAACACTCCGTGAGAACGGTCTTGAGGTTCTTGAAGAGATCTGTCCTATTTCAGCAAGAATGATCGTAAATCAGGTCAGTATGAAAATGGAATCCGAACGAATCAAAAAAATTATAAATGATTTAAAAGAATTACTTTAAAATAATTGACCCAAAAAATTGAAATAAGCTCAATGGGGTGTGTAAATGAAAATTATCAAACTAAATCAAGAGAGTAAACACAATATTCTTGAAGACTTGCTCAAGAGAAGTCCAAATCACTATGGTGAATATGAAAAGATCGTAAATGATATTATTGAACAGGTCAGGATCAGAAAAGATGAAGCAGTTTTTGATTATACCGAACAGTTCGATCAGATCAGGCTCGATTCTGATTCATTAAAAGTAACGGAAGAAGAAATTGAGCAGGCAGTTGCACTCACAGAACCTAAATATCTGGAGATCATGGCAAAAGCTGCTGCGAATATTGAAAAATATCATAAGAGACAGATTCAGAACAGTTGGTTCGAGTCGGATGAACGTGGAATCATTCTAGGTCAGAAAATAACACCGCTCAAGCGCGTTGGAATCTACGTTCCGGGCGGCAAAGCAGTCTATCCATCCTCCACTTTAATGTGCGCTGTAACCGCACGTGTTGCGGGCGTAAAAGAAATTGTCATAACTACACCGCCCGGTAAAGATGGAAAGGTGCATCCTTCCGTACTTGCCGCAGCAAAAATAGCAGGCGTAGATAAGATCTATAAGGTGGGTGGCGCCCAGGCGATCGCGGCCATGGCGTTCGGTACACAGACGATACCTAGAGTCGACAAGATCGTTGGTCCTGGTAATATATTTGTCGCTCTGGCTAAAAAAGCAGTTTATGGCTATGTCAGTATCGATTCAGTAGCCGGTCCAAGCGAGATCGTAGTTCTGGCAGATGAGACTGCAAACCCAAGATATGTGGCTGCTGACATGTTATCACAGGCAGAACATGACCAGCTTGCTTCAGGTATCTGCATTACAACAGATATGGAACTTGCAGAAAAAATATCTGATGAAGTGGACTCCTTTTTGCAAGTACTGCCAAGAGCAGAGATCATAAAAGAATCGCTTGATCATTATGGATATATTCTGGTTGCAGAGACTATGGAAGATGCAATTGATACTGTCAATGACATTGCATCCGAACATCTTGAGATTTTGACAAAGGATCCTTTTGGTCTGCTGCCAAAAATCCAAAATGCCGGTGCCATTTTCCTTGGTGAATATTCCTCAGAACCTTTGGGTGATTATTTCGCAGGTCCAAACCATGTGCTTCCAACAAATGGGACTGCACGGTTCTTCTCACCACTCAGTGTTGATGATTTTATTAAAAAATCTAGTATCATTTCCTATTCAAAAGATGCGTTGGCAGAAGTTCATGAAGATATTGAATATTTTGCACGCCAGGAGCAACTAACAGCACATATGAATTCAATTAAAGTCAGATTTGAGTCATAACCGCATTGATTTGACTTATCTAGATTAGGGGGCTATTTATGAGCAGGATTTCATCCGTAAGAAGAGACACAAAAGAAACGCAGATCGTTATGGCATTGCAAATTGATGGAAGCGGAAAATATGAAATTGATACTGGTATTGGATTTTTTGATCACATGCTGGAGGGATTTTCCAAACATGGTTTTTTTGACCTGGAATTAAAAGTAAATGGAGACCTTAATGTAGATGGTCATCATACTGTTGAAGATACCGGAATCGTTCTTGGACAGGCGATCAGGGAAGCCCTTGGTGACAAATCAGGAATTAAACGCTTTGGATCATGTATTTTACCAATGGATGATGCACTGGCACTTTGTGCGATCGATCTTGGTGGACGTCCTTACTTTACGTTTGAATGCGATTGGAAAAGTGAACGGGTAGGTGAACTTGATACGCAATTAATTTATGAATTTTTCTACGCCATATCCTATACAGCAGGAATCAATCTTCATATTAAAATGCTGTCCGGACAAAATACACATCATATGGTAGAAGCAATGTTCAAATCATTTGCCAAAGCACTGGATGAAGCCTGTGGATTAGAACCGAGACTGGAAGGTGTTTTAAGCACAAAAGGATGTTTATAATATTAACGAAACTCTTAACGGCGGAAAGGACTGAGTATTATGGAATATAAAAAATTTATACCTTGTATTTATCTTGAAAACGGAAATGCTGTTAAAGGATTACAGGATAATTCAGTGATCAGTATGAACCCGCTCGAACTTGCAATCAGCTATAGTGAATGTGGTGCAGACGAAATCATGATCATGGATCTTTCTACGCAGGATAATGAACATGAAGAACATTTGCTCCTGATGAAAGAAATTGCACAGCGTGCAGGCGTGCCAATCACAGGTGCCGGTCATATCAACAGAATGGAAGACGTCAAAAAAATTCTTTATGCTGGTTGTAAAAAAGCTATTCTGAATTTATCTAAAGATAGTAACCTTGAACTGATTCAGGAAGTATCTGCGAAATTCGGACAGGATAAAATAGCTGGTGCATTTCGTGAATTTAAAACAATTAAGGTATATAAAAAACTGATTGAACAATATATCAGTGAATTGGTTTCTCTGGATGAATTATCATTAAAGGAAAGTCTTGCTGTTACAGAACTTCCTGTTCTTGCCATGCTTCCACAAATATCTCTTGATAAGATGCTGAATATTTTAAGCATGAAAGGAATCAGCGGCATTTCCGGCGATCTCGTGAACGAAAATATGAAAGAGATCAACAGCCTAAAAAAACTTTCCAGTGAAAATGGTATTTTAGTGAATACATTTGAACCACAGTTGAATTGGGATGATTTCAAATTGAATTCAGATGGTCTGATTCCAGTCGTTGTTCAGGATTATAAGACAGGTCAGGTCCTTATGGTCGCTTATATGAACCGCGAATCATATGAAATGACTCTGGAGACCGGTAAAATGACATACTATAGCAGAAGTAGACAAGAACTTTGGCTGAAAGGAAGTACAAGCGGACACTTTCAGCATGTAAAATCCTTATCCATTGATTGCGATCTGGATACAATGCTCGCAAAAGTCTCTCAGATCGGAGCAGCCTGCCATACCGGTAATTATTCCTGTTTCTTTACTGATCTTGTGAAAAAGGAATATGATGACACCAATCCAAACAAAGTATTTGAAGATGTATTTGGTGTTATAAAAGACAGAAAAATTCATCCAAAAGAAGGCTCTTATACCAATTATCTCTTTGATAAAGGAATCGACAAGATCCTGAAAAAACTTGGAGAAGAAGCCACTGAAATTGTAATTGCTGCAAAAAATCCGAACCCAGAAGAGATCAAGTATGAAATTTCAGATTTTTTATATCATATGATGGTATTAATGGCAGAAAAAGGAATCTCGTGGGAAGATATCACGACTGAATTATCCCAGCGTTAGGTAAAACATAAACGCAGCGTTATAAAAGTACCAGAAAGAAGCTGTATTTTTTATCACCCTTATGCTATAATATGACTGCCGAATCGAAGATTCGTGTAGATAACGATCATAAATTGTGTTT
>JAQVCQ010000017.1:0-17835 GCA_028689715.1 Lachnospiraceae bacterium | reverse complement strand
CGTTAGGTAAAACATAAACGCAGCGTTATAAAAGTACCAGAAAGAAGCTGTATTTTTTATCACCCTTATGCTATAATATGACTGCCGAATCGAAGATTCGTGTAGATAACGATCATAAATTGTGTTTATAATTTATGCTATGATGCTTAAGAAATTACAGCGGCATGATTGATAGAAAGGGTAACATGAATAATACAGCTTTAAAAGATGAAATTTTGCTTCAGGTCGAAAAACCTGCAAGGTATATAGGAAATGAAATCAATGCAGTTATGAAGGACCGCAACAAAGTAGCGGTCCGTTTTGCGATGTGTTTTCCTGATGTTTATGAAATTGGGATGTCACATCTGGGTATTCAGATCCTCTATGATATGTTTAACAGACGAGAGGATGTCTGGTGTGAACGAGTCTATTCACCATGGACTGACCTTGATAAAATCATGAGACAGGAAAAGATACCCCTTTTCGCACTTGAATCACAGGATCCTGTGAAAAATTTTGATTTTCTGGGTATTACGATTCAGTATGAAATGTGCTATACCAACATATTACAGATATTGGATCTTTCGCAGATTCCGCTTCTTGCCTCAGAAAGAACACAGGATGATCCGATCGTGATCGGTGGTGGACCTTGTACCTATAATCCTGAACCAATTGCTGCATTTTTTGATATATTTTATATTGGTGAAGGAGAAACAGCATATTATCAGCTGATTGATCTATATAAAACAGTGAAAAATTCCGGTGGAAGCAGAAAGGAATTTCTTTTAGAAGCTGCCAAAATGCCCGGAATGTATGTTCCTATGTTTTATCAGACAGAATATAACGAAGATGGAACCATCAAAGCTTTTTATCCAATAGCAGAAGGCGTACCGGAAACCGTACGAAAAGAAATTGTTATGGATGTTACAGACACATACTATCCAGAAAAGCCGGTCGTTCCTTTTATTAAAGTAACGCAGGATCGTGTTGTTCTTGAAATCCAGAGAGGCTGTATTCGTGGATGTCGTTTTTGCCAGGCAGGCCAGATCTACCGTCCTGTTAGAGAACGTGATGTTGAAACGCTGAAAGAATATGCTGTTAAAATGCTTAAGAATACAGGACATGAAGAAATCTCTCTTAGTTCCTTAAGCTCAAGTGATTATTCGTCCCTTCAGGAACTGGTCAATTTCCTGATAGAGGAATGTGCCAGAAAAAAGGTGAATATTTCACTGCCATCCTTAAGAATCGATGCCTTTTCGCTTGATGTTATGTCAAAAGTGCAGGATGTTAGAAAAAGCAGTCTGACTTTTGCTCCTGAGGCCGGCAGTCAGAGACTTCGGGATGTAATCAATAAAGGATTGACTGAGGAAGTCATTCTTCAGGGAGCACATGATGCTTTTGTGGGTGGATGGAATCGCGTAAAGCTTTATTTTATGCTGGGTCTTCCAACAGAAACAGAAGAAGATATTCGTGGAATCGCTGATCTATGCAATGAAATAGCAAAATTATATTATGAAACAATTCCAAAAGAAGAAAGAAAAGGTAAGATCCAGATCGTTGCCAGTACTTCCTTCTTTATCCCAAAACCATTTACTCCTTTCCAGTGGTCGCCAATGAACACAAAAGAAGATTTCATTGATAAGGCTTATCTGACAAGAAGTGCAATTATGACTCAGTTGAACCAGAAAAGCATCAAATACAACTGGCACGAAGCAGATGTCAGCATGTTAGAAGGACTTCTTGCCCGTGGAGACAGAAAGTTGTCTGAAGTTTTATTAAAGGTTTACCAGAAAGGCTGTATGTTCGATGCCTGGGGTGAAATGTTTAAAAATGATATTTGGATGGAAACTTTAGAAGAATGCGGTATCGATCTTTCATTTTATACAACAAGAGAAAGAGAACTGGATGAAATACTGCCATGGGATTTTATAGACTGTGGTGTGACCAAAACATTTTTAATACGTGAATGGGAAAAGGCCCAGAATGCACAGGGATCTCCGAACTGCCGTGTGCAGTGTCAGGGGTGTGGTGCAACCGTATTTCAGGGAGGTGTCTGTTATGAAAATCAGAATTAAATTTTCCAAAACAGGCGTCATGAAATTTATCGGACATCTTGATATGATGAGATATTTTCAAAAAGCGATACGCCGTGCAGAAATCGATGTTACTTATACAGGTGGTTACAGCCCACATCAGGTCATGTCATTTGCAGCACCGCTCGGTGTTGGACTTGAGAGTCAGGGTGAATATTTTGACATTGAAGTCAATTCCATGCTGAATTGTGAAGATCTGAAGCAAAAACTTAATTCTGCAATGTCAGATGGGATAGAAATATTAAGTGTTAAGATTCTCCCAGATGACGCAGGTAATGCTATGGCCAGCGTCGCGGCTGCAAAATACAAAATCTGTTTCAGAAAAGGTTATGAACCTGACGGAAACTGGCAGCAGATATTACAGGCTTTCCTTGAACAGGATTGTATCATGGTGGAAAAGGAAACAAAAAAAAGTAAAAAAGAATTTAATTTAAAACCCTATCTATTCTCATGGGAAATTATAGATAATTCTGTGATATTAACAGTTGATGCGAGCAGTTCAGGTAATATAAAGCCAAGTCTTGTCTTTCATGCATATGCTGTCAGTCAGGAACTGACGCTTTCAGAGTTTGCATTACAGGTTACACGCCTTGAGACCTATACAAGCAAAATGGAAGATGGAAAACAGATCTTCATTCCACTTGATGAGATCGGTTATACAGCATAGGAGATTCCATGTCGGAAAAAAAGAGAAAAATGATCATTACAGGATTGTATCGTGGAATCATTGCTGTTATGTTGGAACATGACAGACCTGTAACGATAGATATCATCGGAGAAACCAATCTTCTTACCGGAAATATTTATCTGGCGAAAGTACAAAATATCATCACGAACATCAGCGCGGCATTTGTTGAGATCGATCAGGGGCGAAAATGTTTTTTACCATTAGATCACCTCAAACCGGAGCAGGTGTTACGTTGCGGGGATGAAATACTGATTCAGATCACAAAAGATAGCATTGGTGAGAAAGCACCGGAATGTACCTGCCGTTTATCGATCAGTGGCAGATACTGTGTTGCATCTTATCCCGATATACGAAAAGGTGTCTCAAGTAAACTTGGAAAAGAAGAAAAATCAAAATTAAAAAATTTATTAGAAACTCTTCCTATTCAAAAGACAGGATTGATCATAAGGACCAATGCAGCGGAATGTCTGCAGAATCCAGTCCTGCTGGAAGCATTAAAGCAGGAAGCACAAAGTTTGTCAGAAACGATGGAACAGATGATAACAAAAGCAGCATATATGCCTGCAGGCACAAGGCTATATTCACCAAGTCCTGCCTATTGTAAAAGGCTGATGCAGGTCGATTTCGATGATCTTCAGGATATCATAACAGATATTTCATCCGTGCATGAAGAGCTTTTACGTTTTGCGCAACAGATTCCAGCATTAAACAACAAAATAAGGTTTTATCAAGATCCTATGTTGTCCCTTGGAAAACTATACAGGATCGATAGTCTGATTCAGGATGCGACCAGCAGAAAAGTCTGGCTGAAAAGTGGTGGCTATCTGATATTTGATCAGACTGAAGCATTAACAGTCATAGACGTTAATTCCGGAAAAAGTTCTAAGCAGAAATCTGTTCACAAGAGCAAAGTATATGAACAGATCAATCATGAAGCTGCACTTGAAATCGCACAGCAGATCAGGCTTCGAAACATTTCAGGGATCATACTTATTGATTTTATCAATATGGAGACAAAAGAACAGGATCTCAAACTACTTGATATATTATCTGATTCCATAAAAAGTGATCCGGTTCAGACGGATGTAATAGATATGACAGTTCTGGGATTGGTTGAGATGACCAGAAAAAAAACTGAGAATGATCTTGTAACTCAGTTAAAAATGAATGTTCCAAATACAACTACATGAAATCATAAATAAAGTATCCGGGATGGTGCCATATGCAGTTCATAAAATTTGAAAAAGTAAAAGACGGACGATATCTGAAAAACTATGAAATTACATATCAGAACAAGGCAGGACGCGAAAAGAAATACGAGATCGTCAGTAGAAAAGAGATTCATTCCATTGAGGATCTTGGAAAAACAGTGAATGGCGTGTCAATGGCTGTGATCAAAGATGAAAAATTACTTTTACTGAAAGAATTCAGAATGGGCATCAATTGTTGCATCTATAATCTGGTAGCAGGAATGAAAGAAGATCATGAAACAATAGAAGCATGTATTGAACGAGAATTGTTTGAAGAAACCGGACTAAAATTAAAGAAGATCAATAAAATTCTTCCGCCTTCTTTTGCAGCTGTTGCAATATCGGATATTATGACACAGGTCGCATTTATAGAAGCTGAAGGAGAATTTGAAGACCATACTTCTGAAAATGAAATGATAGAAGCTGCATTATATTCACGTGAAGAAATAAAGCAAATGCTTGAAACAGAAAAATTCAGTTCACGCGCGCAGGTGATTGCTTATTTTTTTGCATATCATTCAGATGTATTAAAATAATGTTTGACAATAAAAAAACTCGGTGCTATAATATCTGAGTATGCCGCATAGCGAGGTTATAAGGATGCAGAAAATGCAGACACCAAAGCTAGCGAGTAATGGAAATAGGAGGTGCCTATTATGTACGCTATTATTGCAACAGGTGGAAAACAGTATAAAGTTTCCGAAGGTGATGTGATCAAAATTGAAAAGCTGGAAGTAGAAGCTGGTAATTCTGTAACTTTTGATCAGGTAATCGCAGTGAGTGACGGAAGTCTTAAAGTTGGAGCGGATGTAGCTAAAGCTACTGTAACTGCAACGGTTATGGATCAAGCAAGAGCAAGAAAAGTTATTGTATACAAATACAAAAGAAAATCCGGATACCATAAGAAAAACGGTCACAGACAAGCATACACAGAAGTAAAAATTGACAAGATCAATTCTTAATTTTGTAATGCAAAGGAATTGTTATGATAACAGTAACAATTTATAAAGACCAAGCAGGTCATTATAAAGGATTTCAGACGAACGGTCATGCTGAGTCAGCGGAATATGGTAAAGATATCGTATGTGCTGCTGCTTCAATGCTGATTATTAATACAATTAATTCCATGGATTCTCTTTTACATGAACAATTTTTATGTGAAGAGAATGAAAAAAACGGAATGATCAGGTTGGATTTCAAACAGATTCCATCTGAAGGAAGCCGCATTTTAATGGATGCTATGGTACTGGGTCTGAATGAAGTCAAACATCAATATGGTAAAAAATATATTTTACTAAAATTCGAGGAGGTGTAAGCCATGTTAAGATTGAACCTTCAATTTTTCGCTCATAAAAAAGGAGTTGGTTCTACAAAGAACGGCAGGGATTCTGAGTCAAAAAGACTTGGTGCAAAAAGAGCTGATGGACAGTTTGTAAAAGCTGGAAACATCTTATTCAGACAGCGCGGAACAAAAATCCACCCTGGTGTGAATGTAGGACGCGGCGGTGATGATACTTTGTTTGCTTTAACAGATGGTATCTTAAGATTCGAAAGAAAAGGAAGAGATAAAAAACAAGCTTCCGTATATCCAGTAGAACAATAATCACAGTGAAATGTCGGGCTTCAAACTTTTTATGTTTGAAGCCCTCTTTTTTGTAAAATGTATTTATTTTAGATAAATAATCATGTAAGATAGTTAAGTAGCTTTGATTTGATTTCCCTATTAGAAAACAAATTAAGAAAGACAGGTGTAGTTATGTTTGCTGACAGAGCAAAAATATATGTCCGAAGCGGAAAAGGTGGCGATGGACATGTATCATTTAGAAGAGAAAAATACGTTCCCAATGGTGGTCCAGACGGTGGTGATGGTGGCCATGGTGGCGATGTTATATTTGAAGTAGATGAAGGGCTGAATACACTGACTGATTTCAGACACATCAGAAAATACAAAGCAGAAGATGGCGAATCAGGCGGGAAAAAGAATTGCCGTGGAAAAGACGGAAAAGATATTATTATCAAAGTTCCGGAAGGTACCGTAATCAAGGAAGCCAATACCGGAAAAGTCATAACAGATATGTCTGGAAAGAATAGAAGACAGGTCCTTCTTACTGGTGGTAACGGTGGTAAAGGTAATCAGCATTATGCAACTCCAACCATGCAGGCTCCTAAATATGCACAGCCTGGACAGCCCGCTTTAGAACTTGACATGTTGTTAGAATTAAAAGTCATTGCGGACGTAGGACTTGTTGGTTTTCCAAATGTTGGAAAATCTACTCTTTTATCCAGAGTAACAAATGCCAATCCTAAAATTGCCAATTATCACTTCACAACGATCAATCCAAATCTTGGCGTTGTCGATCTGGATGACGGAAACAGTTTTGTTATTGCTGATATCCCAGGATTAATTGAAGGTGCTTCAGAAGGAGTTGGCCTTGGTCATGAATTTTTAAGGCATATCGAACGTACAAAAGTAATGATCCATGTTGTAGATGCTGCTTCTACAGAAGGTCGTGATCCGATAGAAGACATTTATACGATCAACAAAGAACTTACGGCTTATAATGAAGAAATCGCAAAAAGACCGCAGGTCATTGCTGCAAATAAAATGGATTCCGTTTTTGAAGAAGATGATCCTATAAAACGAATCAGAGATGAATTCGAGCCTAAAGGAATCAAAGTATTTCCTATTTCAGCAGTCAGTGGCAAGGGACTTAAAGAATTGCTATATTATGTTGCCAGTATGTTAAAAGAAGTGGATGATAAACCGATCATTTTTGAACAGGAATATTTCCCAGGTGCTGAAGCAATGACTGGCAGTGATGCTTATACAGTTATTTATGATGCAGAGGCTGAAGAATATATTGTAGAAGGTCCAATGATCGAGAAAATGCTTGGCTATACAAATCTTGAATCTGAAAAGGGATTTAGTTTCTTCCAGAAATTCCTGAAAGATAACAACATTCTGGATGACCTGGAAGCAGCTGGAATCAAAGAAGGCGATACGGTAAGAATGTACGGTCTGTCTTTTGACTATTATAAGTAAATGGAGAATAAACATGACAAGTAAGCAAAGAGCATATTTAAAGAGTCTTGCAAATAGTATTGAACCTATTTTTCAGGTTGGAAAAGCATCTCTGACACCTGAGGTCACAGAAGCAGTTGCGGAAGCATTTAATACAAGAGAATTAATTAAAATCTCTGTCTTAAAGAATTGTATTGATGATCCAAAAGAAATCGCTTCCATTATATCAGAAAGAACACATTCTGAAGTCGTGATGGTCATTGGTAAAAAAATAGTTCTTTATAAAGAAAGTAAAGACCACAAGAAAATAGAATTGCCTAAATAAGAGGATTCGGCTTATGGATTGCATGAAATCAGCATACAGAACAGGGATTGTTGGAGGAACTTTTGATCCAATACATTATGGACATCTAATCATTGGGGAGACTGCACGTGAACAGCTCGGACTTGATCGTGTAATCTTCATTCCAAGCGGAAATTCATATATGAAGCAGGATGTAACAGAGCATATACATCGTTTAAGAATGACAGAGCTTGCAACTTGTGATAATCCACATTTTTCTGTTTCAGATATTGAGATCAATCGTTCCGGTCCTACTTATACTTATGAAACACTTTTAACATGTAAGCAGCTTTATCCTGATGACAGGTTTTATTTTATTGTCGGTGCGGATACGCTTCTTTCGATATCCTCCTGGAAGCATCCTGAAATCGTTCTAGCAAATTGTACACTTGCAGTTTCCGTCAGGGAAGGATACCCTTTAGAGCGTTTGAACCAGGAAACAGCCATACTGAAAGATAAATTCAATGCAGACATTACAATTTTCACTTCAGAACGTTATGATATTTCGTCTACCGTTCTAAAGGATAAAATCAGGAATAATCAATCAGTAAAATATTTTATACCTGATCTGGTAATGGACTATATCAGAAAAAACAAACTATATCAGGCAAAGTGATCTGTATTATTAAAATGACAAGTAATCATGGTGGGTTATCATATGACAACAAAATCATACAGCGGCAGAAAAATCCGTAAATTAATTGAAAAAACATTGGATCCAAAAAGGTTCGAGCACACGCTGGGTGTATCCTATACAGCAGCAGCACTTGCAATGAGATATGAAGAAAATGTAAATAAAGCTGAAATAGCAGGCCTTCTACATGATTGCGCCAAGTGCATCGATAATGATAAAAAAATCTCAATGTGTCTAAAATACAATATCAGTATCACTGATACTGAATATAAAAACCCTTTTCTGCTTCATGCAAAACTAGGTAGTTTTCTTGCGATGAAGAAATACGGAATCAATGACAGAGAAATCATCAATTCCATATTAAATCACACGACGGGGCGACCGGATATGTCATTGTTGGAGAAAATCATTTTTGTAGCAGATTATATTGAACCGAACAGATCTCAGGCACCAAACTTGAATCTGATCAGGCGGATCGCATTTGAAGATATTAACAAAGCGTTACTCATGATTTTGGAAGATACTTTAAAATATCTTCAGACTATGCCTTGTGAGATCGATCCCATGACACAGAAAACCTATGAATATTATAAAAAGGAGTACACATGAACCAATCCAAAGAAATGGCAAAAATTGCCATCAAAGCATTAGAAGAAAAAAAAGCAGAAGATGTCAGAATCATTGATATCAGCAATGTTTCTGTCATTGCAGATTATTTTATTATTGCACACGGTACGAACAGAAATCAGGTACAGGCTATGGTCGACAGTGTGGATGAGACGCTTGGTCGCGCTGGATATGGAAGTCCTAAAATCGAAGGCTATAACACTGCAAACTGGGCACTGATGGATTACAAAGATATCATTGTACATATTTTTGATAAGGAGAACAGAACGTTCTATAATCTTGAACGTATCTGGAGAGATGGAAAACAGATTGCAATGGATCAGTTATAAATAATAATGAAAAGGACGAGCAGATTATTGATAAAACAATAAACTGCTTGTCCTTTTTTGATGTGCATGAAAACTGATAAAGATTTCATTACAAATGATTATCTATATAATCTGAATACTCCGAATACTTTTCCAAGAATTTCCAGATGGTCTGTAATAATCGGATCCATTGAATCATTCTCCGGCTGAAGTCGATAATGACCATTTTCTTTATAGTAGGTCTTAACTGTTGCGGAATCATCAATCAGGGCTACGACCATATCTCCATTGCGCGCTGTATTGCATTTTTCAACAAAAATCTGATCCCCACTATAGATCCCTGCATTGATCATGCTATCACCTTTTACATTTAAAACGAAAGTGTCTGCATTCGGTACCATATCGACAGGAATTGGGAAATATCCTTCAATATTTTCTTCAGCCAGTATAGGCTGACCTGCAGCAACACGCCCAATGATCGGAATACTTGCCATTTCTCTGCGGACCATCTGAAAACTATCGTCAACGATTTCAATTGCCCTTGGTTTCGTTGGATCGCGTCTGATATATCCATTTTTTTCAAGTGTCTCAAGGTGGGAATGAACAGAAGAAGTTGATTTTAAATTTACGGCCTCACAGATCTCTCTGACAGCCGGCGGATAGCCTCTCTTTAATATTTCATCTTTTATATATTCCAGTATCTCTTTTTGTTTTCCTGTTATTTTCCCGTAGCTCATATTGACTCCTCCCTGTTTTCTATTTATTAGTTTAGCATAGCAAAAACTAAAAAGCAAACATATATTCCAAATATTTGTTCGATTTTTCTCGTTTTAACAGTTGACATTCGAATATTTGTTCGATATAATCTGAGTATAGAACAAATGTTCTTTATTGCGTATTAGATTCATAGTAAAGTTTTATGAGCAGGTTCTTAAGGAGGTTGATGATGAGAGAGCAGATTCGTATACAAAGGAAAATTAATCGTAGAAAAGAAGTCAAACGACAGATCATCACATTGATCATTACATTTATTATTATTATTTTTCTTGCTCTGACATTTGGTGGAATCTTTTCAAAGGCCAATACACCGTCTGAACAAAGTAAAATGTCCTATAAATATTTTAAAAGTGTTATGATCGAGTATGGAGATTCACTGGACTCAATTTCTTCAAATTATCAGAACGCCGGATATGATTCGAAAGATGTGTATATGAACGAGATCGTTAAAATTAATTCCATTACGAAAGATGTCATTCATTCTGGAGAATATCTGATTCTACCATACTATGACAATGTTTTCAGGTAATGAAATTTTAATATTAATTATTTCAAAATGCAAGTAATTCAATATATCATCCTTTCAAAAGATCCTTACTGATCGCTGAAAACATTCGTTCCTTCACGCCCGGATTCTCTCTAGATAATTGTTTTAATAGAGTCTTGGCATATTCCCGTTTTGTATGACCATCCGCCGGACAAGGACTTTTCATTACAGGGATCTTGTATTTATTAATAAAACCAATAATATCCGCTTCATAAGTCAGTATCAGTGGTCTGATCACAGTAAGACCGGTGTCATCAAGATAAGTCTTGGCTGAAAATGTATGAAAACGACCTTCATAAAGCATGGACAGAAGCATAGTAATAATTAAATCATCTTTGTGATGTGCATACGCAATTTTGTTGCATCCTAGCTCCTTCATTTTATCATTCAAAGCCCCTTTTCTCATTTTAGAACAAAGAGAACAGGGGTTTTTCTCATTACGGTCATGAAATACGATATCAACAATTTCTGTTTTTATACATACGTACGGAACATCCAGTGACTCGCAGATCTTACTGATCTGATCAAAATCAACATTTTGAAAACCCAGATCAACCGTTACTGCATAAATCGAGAATTTTTTTGGATAAAAAGCCTTCAGCCCATTAAGTGCATATAAAAGAGCAAGACTGTCTTTTCCGCCTGAAATACCAATTGCAATTTTATCATTTTCTTCAATTAATTTATAAGTATCAATCGCTTTTCTGGTCTGACTCATTAATCTTTGTAAATTCATAAAAATTCCTCACTTACAACTCAAGTAATTTATTTTGTGTTACATCATAACATGTTATACTATATAAGTATGAATGTAAAACTATTATTATCATGTGAGGAAATATTTTATGAAATTTGTAATACAACGTGTGTCCGAGGCATCTGTAACTGTTGATCATCAAATTGTCGGAGCGATAAATTCAGGTTTTCTTGTACTGATTGGAATTTCAAACGAAGATACGAGAGCAGTAGCCGACAAAATGGTCTCAAAAATGACCCAGCTTCGCATTTTTGAAGATCAGGATGGAAAGACAAATTTGTCTCTGAATGATGTTTCGGGAAGCCTTTTGTTGATTTCACAGTTCACGCTATATGCAGACTGTAAAAAAGGAAATCGTCCATCATTTATAAAGGCTGGAAAACCGGATCATGCAAATGAACTGTTTGAATATATTGTATCTGAATGCCATAATAAAATAAAAACAGTTGAGACTGGTATTTTTGCTGCGGATATGAAAGTTTCAATGATCAATGATGGACCCTTTACGATCGTGCTGGATTCTGACGAAATCTGTTCCTGAACAAAGAATGATGAATAGAAGTGAAATCCATCTATCGGATAAATATCTGTTTTTCCGATAGATGGTGTGTTATAATATAGTATCAACCTGGAGGTATCATTTTATGGGAAAAGACTCTCAATACTACAAAAACAAGAAAAAGGATCAGATACGGAAACTTCGAGAACTATTATCGCAGTTGCCAGGATTTGCCATTGATTATATCCACGATAAGGAACTTGGTACCCAGACCTCGACATTGATTTCCTATTCCTATGATCTTTTGACTTTCTTTCGCTTTTTAAAGGAAAAGAATCCAGTTCTCAAGAATAAAGACATCACCGCATTTACACTCTCAGACATGGAGCATCTCGTTTCTGAAGATATTGTAGAATTCCAACGCTTCCTAGAATTAAATGAAATTGGTGAAAAACATGAAAATGGAAAAAAATCGATCGCAAGAAAAATGTCTCCACTTCGTGGATTATTCCAATATCATTATGAACATGAATATATACAGAAAAATCCAATGACATTGGTAAAACTTCCAAAGTTAAAAAAAGACAAGAATATTGTACGTATGAATCCTCATGAAATTGATGCTGTTATGAATACGGTCGAATATGGTAATTGGCAGATGTCAAAACGCCAGAGAAATTACTGTGAAAAAACAAAAAAACGTGATCTTGCCATTTTGACTTTAATGCTGGGAACAGGAATTCGTGTATCTGAATGTGCCGGTCTGGATGAAACGGATTTGGATTTTCAGGTAAATACGATCACCATTGTCAGAAAAGGCGGTGGACAGGATATTCTATATTTCAGTGATGAAGTAAAAGAAGTTCTCATTGATTATTGTTCTACAGAGCGTCAGTCTCTCATTCCGGTCAGCGGTCACGAAAAAGCATTGTTCTTCTCTATGCAGTGCAAAAGAATCAGTGTAGATGCAATTGAAAATCTGGTAAAAAAATATGCACAGATCGCAATCCCAAACAAAAAAATCACACCGCATAAGCTTCGTAGTACCTATGGAACGGCTCTCTATCGACAGACTGGTGATATTCGTCTGGTCGCAGATGTTCTTGGACATGAAAATATAAATACTACCATTGATTATTATGCTGCAATTGAAGATGAACATAAACAAAAAGCAGCAAATGCTGTTAAAATACGAAATAATAATCGTGATACTTCCCCAGATATACATTCAGAATAAGGAAAAAATAAGGAAAATATCATGACCCTTTCCAGTATATGCAAAAAAAATGGCGACACTCCTTATAAGTGTCGCCATTTAAAACTATACAGAGCGATTTTCAAAGTCTTCAATAAATTGAAGGACCAGATTTACTGTTCCATCGATGCCAAGAATACTGCTATTTACGCATAAGTCATAGCTGTTTGCCTGGGACCATTTTTTTGAAGTATAATAATTATAATAGCTTTGACGCTGTTTGTCTTTTTTGTTGATCAGGTCTTTGGATTTTTCACGATCCATCTCATATTTTTGACTGATTCTATCAATTTTAACCTCCATATCACCATAAATAAAAAGATGTATAGAATTCTTATAGTCTGCAAGTGCATAGTCTGCACATCTTCCTACAATTACGCATGGACCTTCATCTGCAATTTTCTTGATCGCATCAAACTGTGCAAGAAATACTTTATGACTGATCGGCATATCCATATATGCAGATGAATTATAGCCAAAGGAGTAAGTATCCATGACCAGATTATAAAGAAAGGAATTCGTTGGACGTTCATCATGATTTTTGATCATCTCTTCGCAAAATCCACTTTCTTTTGCAGCTCTTGCAAGTAGTTCCTTATCGTAAAAAGGAATTTTAAAATGCTGTGCTATCTTCTCTCCTATTTCACGTCCACCAGATCCAAATTCGCGCCCTATCGTGATTATTGTATTCATACACTCACCATCCTTTTTACATTGTTGTATTACTAACTATATTATATATAAATTATACAAATAATTCAATATAAATCAGAATATTTTACCAATTTCAAACAAAAATGCTAACCATATTATACTATATAATCTGGTTAGCACTCAAATTCATATGACAAATTATCAGAAAAAAATAGAATAAATCATTCCATTTCATTATTTCAAAGTCTTCAATAATGTCTCAAAATACTCAGGAAGAGGCGCTTCAAATTCCATATATTCACCTGTAGAAGGATGTTGAAATCCAATGATCATGGCGTGAAGTGTCTGCCCAGTCAGTTTTGTCTCGGATTTTCCGGAATAGACACTATCACCAAGCAGTGGGTGTCCTATGCTTGACATATGAACACGAATCTGATGCGTTCTTCCCGTTTCCAGCTCACATTCAATGTATGTACAGTTTCTGAATCTTTCAAGTACTTTATAGTGTGTGACTGCCTGTTTTCCATTTTTTTGATTGATGGCCATTCTTTTACGGTCGTTTGGATGTCTTCCAATCGGAGCATCTATTGTTCCCGAATCTTCTTTTACGACACCATGTACAATTGCTCTATACTTTCTTGTTACTGAATGCATTTTTAACTGTTCAGCAATTGATTTATGTGAGGCATCGTTTTTGCAGATGATCAAAGATCCAGTGGTATCACGGTCAATACGATGTACGATTCCCGGGCGAAGAACACCATTGATTCCTGAAAGATCATCTTTACAATGAAACATCACAGCATTTACAAGTGTTCCCGTGTAATGACCGGCAGCCGGATGAACGACCATTCCCTTTGGTTTATTTACGATCAGAAGGTCTTTATCTTCAAATAAAATCGAAAGTGGAATATCTTCCGGTACGATTTCAGGTGAAGTTGCTTCCGGAATTGAAAAAGTGATCTCATCACCAGCTCTTAATCTGTAACTGCTTTTGACCGGTTTCATATTTACAAATATTTTTTGATCTTTTAAAAGTGTCTGTATATAGGAACGTGATAGTCCTTCCACTTCGTCAGATATAAATTTATCAATTCTTTCTTCTTCCGATTCTTCTGAAATGATACACTGAAAATCTGACATGGTTTACCTCATATTATTTATACTATTTTATTTCTCTAATCTTATTTTGTTTAAAGCTCAGAAAGCTCAGATCGTCTTCTTTATAAATAAAAAGTATTAAGATGACGAGTACAAATGTTGAAACTGTTACATAAATATCCGCTACGTTAAAAATAGGGAAGTTAATGATAACAAGATAAATAAAATCGACAACATAATCGTATCTGATTCTGTCGATCATATTTCCAACAGCACCGGCCGCGATCATTGTCAGTAACATATGTAATATAGTATATTTCTTTTTATCTGGTAATTTATAAAGAAAATACAGGATCAGAATTAATATAATAGCTGCAATAAATACAAAGAACAGTTTCTGATTCTGCAACATTCCAAAAGCTGCTCCTCTGTTCTCAAGATAGTTCAATTCCAGCACTCCTGATAAGATCTGAAATGCTTCCTGTTCCTTTAAATTAATAATTGCTAAATACTTCGTATATTGATCAAGTAAGATCAATATGATAACTAATAGAAAATCAAAAACAAATAAAAGCTTTTTTTTCCTTGTCATTCCTTAATATCCTCTTGCGTATAATGAATTTCATTAATTGCTTCCAGTATTTCTTCATCCGTTACTGTACTGTCAATTACAGCCTTTCCTGCCTTTTTTAATAAAATGAACTTTATTCCCTTATGACTCATTTTTTTATCGCTCTTGGTCAGCCTGAGGATCTCAGCAGGTTCGATATTCTCGATCGAAATCGGCAGATTGAACGGAACGAACATATCACGGATTTCATAGTATTCATCACTTGAAAGCAACTTCTTTTTCATGGAAATATACGCTGCAGCAACACAGCCGAGCGCTACACATTCTCCATGCATCAGTTCAAAATTTTTATACTTTTCAATTGCATGCCCTATTGTATGCCCAAGGTTCAATAATGCGCGGTCGCCCTGTTCAGTCGGATCTTTTTCTACGATCATTTTTTTGATCTGATCAGTTCTGAATACCATCTCTTCCAGAATAGAAAGATCTCGTTCTGCTATTTCATAAAAATTAGTGATAAGCCATTCATAAAAAATCGTATCGCGTATCAACGCAGATTTAAGTACTTCTGCCATGCCGGAAAAAAACTGTCTGTCACTTAAAGTTAACAAAGTCGATAGATTCATATAGACCAATTTAGGCATATTGAACGCACCGACCATATTTTTATACTGATCAAAATCAACACCTGTTTTTCCACCAATACTGCTGTCTACCTGTGAAAGTAATGTTGTCGGTATCTGTATAAAATCAATTCCACGTAAATATGTAGCAGCTGCAAAACCGGTCAGATCTCCAACGACTCCACCGCCCAGCGCAACAAGAAGGTCACTTCTTGTAAAATTTGCATTGATCAGAAATTCATACAATTCCTTTACTGTATCAAGTGTTTTGGATTGTTCCCCCTCCGGAAATGAAAATGTAATGCACTGAATACAATTATCTTTAAAAATTTTGTAAAGTTCCTGTTCATAATGTTCTTTTACACAATGATCAGTTACAATACATATCTTACGTTCCTTAATTGATAGCGCATCAAATTCAAGGCAGAGATCATCAAAACCATTGCTGTAAACAATATCGTAACTAGGCTTCTTCTGATATAGTACCTGCAGACGTGATGACATAATTTCCTCCAATAAAAACTTCCCGCTTTAGGCAGGAAGTAATCTTTTACCAATAATTAGTTGTTTAAAGATGGGACATCAAAAGATCCCGTAAATAAATCCTGGAAATCACCTGAAATATCAACACTGGCAGGTGTGATGATAAAAATATAATGTGAGATCTTTTGAAGATTACCGCTGATCGCGAAACAGGAACCTGATGTAAAATCTATAATTCTCTGTGCAATATCAACATCAAGTCCTTCAAGATTCAACACAACAGTTCTGTTGGCCAGAAGTGTTTCCGTTATTTCTCTTGCATCTTCTACAGATGAAGGTTTAATAACGCATACTTCCATTCCAGCACCTATATTACGTTTGGTCTGCCTCATGGGAGTCACCTTTGGTGCATTTTTTTTACTGTTTTTATCTTCTAAATCCTCTGAAACATCCTTTGAAATGCTTTTCTTATGCTTTTCTTCGACAACTTCATCTTCATCATAAAAATCATCATCATATGCATAATCATCATCATCATTTAATTTCATTGCATTTAAGAACTTATCCATTACTCCCATATATATCTCCTTACATTGTGAAAAAAACTAATTAATTATTTAAATAGTCTCTTTCTCCAAATATTCCCGTACCAACACGAATCATCGTGGCACCTTCCTGTATTGCGACAGTATAATCACCTGACATACCCATCGATAACACATTCATATTAACATTATCAATGTTTTTACTCTTTATGTCAACAGATAAATCCCTGAGGGCTGCAAAATATTGACGGTTTGTCTCCTGTTCATCTGTATAGGGAGCTACCGTCATAAGACCATTTATTTTTATATTAGGAAGAAGACTGATCTGGCGTATCAATTCGCAGGTATCTTTCGGCAACACACCAAATTTAGTGTCTTCTAATGCAATATTAACCTCTATCAGAATATTCACTTCCGTTGATTTTTTAACGGCTTCCCTGCTGATTTCTTCAGCAAGTCTATACGAATCAACGCTATGGATCAAATATGTTTTACCAATCAGATATTTGACCTTATTGCGCTGTAAATGTCCAATCATATGCCAGCGTATATCTTTAGGCAGCCTTTCATATTTATCTATGAGCTCCTGTACTTTATTTTCTCCAAAATCCCGGCATCCATTCTGATATGCTTCTTCAAGCAGACTGACCGGTTTTGTCTTACTGACAGCAATTAATGTAATACCTTGAACTTTTCTCTGCGTAGAATTACACACATCATTTATCTGATTTTTAACATGTTCCAGATTATTCCCGATCATATAATATTCCTTTCGTTTCTTTAATAAATGATGTCATCCTCATTCACGGTATTTGCATCCAATACGATATAATCATAAACATTCAGACCATATTGTGTATTCGATTCCACGATTGAGTATTCTTCATTCTGATATAAAATATTGATCTGTTTGAAGTCTGCGTATCCTTTATTGATATTATAAACTCCGATCAGGGATGCTTTTTTACTGATTGCATATTTATCATTTGAATCCGGTTTAATAATATAATCCCCAATCCTGAGTACCGAATCATCAACATAATATTCCGTATCTGTTGCATTATAAATGGTTGTCGGAA
>JAQVCQ010000099.1 GCA_028689715.1 Lachnospiraceae bacterium | reverse complement strand
AGTCAAAAAAAGCGCTTCTTTCAATTATGAAAAAGCACTTTTGAGAATTTCTATTTATTGTTTTAATTTATTGATTTAAAAAGAACAAAGTCTCCTCGTCATTACAGATTTTTGCATCCTGTGTTTTAATATTGCAGTGAAACACATGTGGAAGTTTGTCTTCCTTCGCTCCATATATTTTATATTCATATGGTATACCAAGTTCTTTCAGTTTTTCTACCATGACAGGTGCCTGATTCAACAAAAAATCACCGGTCGAAGTCATGAGATAAACTGGTGGAAACTCATTTGTTAAAAATGATACTGGATTTGCTTTTGCAGCATTTTCATTAAATTTCCTACCCAGAAAATCCTTCATCAGGCGTTTCATCATCCCCATAGCGTTATCATTGATCGCCATAAAAATATCATATACACCACAATTTAACCCAACTGCTTTTGGTGCGAATCGTTCTGGTGTCTGAAAGGAGTACGATTTGGCATAAGACGGATTGGTGCAGATACAGGTATAAAGTGCCAGCATATGAGCGCCTGCCGAGTCTCCTACCGCAAAGATTCGATCCCGATCCATTCCATATTCCTCTGCATGTTCAAGCACCCACTTAAATACATTGTTGGTGTCTTCCAAAGGCACAGGATATTTGAATTTTGGTGCCAATCTGTAAGAGAAGTTCACGACCACAAATCCTCTCTGCGCCAGGTTCATACAGTACCACTGGTAGACTTCTTTGCTTCCATATACCCAGCCGCCACCATGGACGCTTATGATTACAGGCAGTTTCTCTGTATTTCCGCATGGACTATATACGTCCAGAAGATTCCATTTTTCATCAGGTCCATATTGAATATTGTCATAACGCCTGATATCTTCCGGTGTTGTCAGCCCTGCATCCCTGATCGTATCTCCTTTGCGAAAAGATCTGTTGACCATAAAACTTGTAAATGACATCTTTGTATCCTTCCTTCTTTGCCTTCTTTGCCTTTTATACCATAATACGGTAAAGACCATGCTGATTGCAATATAGATAAAGGAATCCATGTCCCTTTTTTGCGAACCTGCATTCTGCATCCTGTTCAGGATATAATTTTACCAGTTCGACCCTGTTCGATGTCACATATGCAATAAATGAAATATAATGATCCTTTGTCATGGTGTGTTCCAGATGGATATAATATTCATGATCAATCGTCTCTACCTGAATCAGATGCATATCATCCGGTTCCTCAACTTCTGCTGGTGGCAATAAGATTCCGCAGCAATTGTACGCTCCGCATCCAATTGCCTGTATCACATTACCACAGACCGGACAGACGTAAAACTGCGTTTTTTTCATATTGGCTGAAAGATTTCCGTTTTCTATCTGTTCTCCCATCAATAACTCTGCAACTGATACTCCAAGTATCGTTGCTAAAGGGCTGATCAGTGAAATATCAGGCAACCCTCTGTCTGTCTCCCACTTTGATATTGTTTTATCGCTTAATAAAAGCTTTTCTGCCAGCTCTTTTTGTGTAAGATGTTTCTTCTCACGTAAGTTCTTAATTACATTTCCTGTTACATACATAATATTTCTTCTCTACCTTTCCATGATCCGTTCAATACAAGTCATCCTGCTCTCTTACACAATACCCCTCTTTTGTTTTTTATCCAACCTACGAATCGTAGAGTGTGATTTTCACAGATTCATTATACTTTCGTTATTCTTTCTTAATTGATTCCATTCCATATTAGACGTATACTTATTTCATATCTTGAAAGGAGCCGAACTTATGAAAAATATATCTTTTTATTTTGATTATATCTGTCCATTTTGTTATCAGAGTTTTAATGAGTTAACTGAATATAAAAAATCACATCCTGACCTTACCATTCATTTTCATCCTTTTGAAATACATCCAAGACCTGAAAATTTTGGCAAGCACAGTGATTTATGCATCCGTGGTATGTTCCTTGCAAAAGAACTGGGTGTAGATCTCTGGGCCTATAACAGAACAATTTTTAATGCCCGGTTTCAACAGCGTGCTGATATAGAAAATATCGATGTACTTTCTGACATATTAAAAGACCTGATCGATCCGGAAGTATTCAGGAACGCGATCAGGTCTGGAAAGTACGTCAAAGATCTGGATGCTGCAAATCAAACAGCCTATCACGAGTTAAACATCATGGTCGTCCCTCATTATATTTCAGAACATGCAGTTCTTGAATCAATTGAAGGCATTGGTATTTCAAAAGAAACACTGTTTCAATTTTTAGATTCCGAAACTAATTAAGTCATTACCAGTATAAGATCTGTTTTGCATGTTCATCCTGGGCATGTGTAACAAAACTGATTCCGGTCTCTTTCTCAACGTCTCTGGTCACAGAAAACAAATCATCCCGGGAAATTTCACTCACGGAGAACTTTCTTGCACCCGCCATCAGTTGCTGCAGACCACAACCTAATTTATCAACTAATGTTGTAATCGCAATTGCACCATATGGAATCTCTTTCATGGCATCTATCCCTATTTTCTCCTGTATGTCATAATAACCAGCAAAAATTTCTTCTGCCTTCATACCTATTCCTGTTACCGATGGCGGAAGCTGTGACCAGTTTCCGCTTACTTTTTCACGTCTTTCCGGATGAATGACTCCCTCTATATTCGCTCCAAGAAATCCCGGAATCATCATGGCTCTTCCCATACACACAGATTTCACAAAAGGTGCTCCAAGAGCAAGTGCTTTGAAAATCTGATCCTCTCTGGCAATTCCACCTGCAAAAGCAAGATCGACTACTTTCACTCCCTGCCGTTTTAAAAGAGAAGCATATTCATATGCTTTTGCATGCAAGAGCAATGAAGGTACGCCCCAGTGCTCCATCATATTCCAGGGGCTCATCCCTGTTCCACCACCCGAACCATCAATCGTTAACAGATCAAGCTTTGCTTCAGAGGCAAATTTAATTGCCATTGCCAACGCTTCCATTCCGTAACTTCCGGTCTTTAAAGTGATTCTCTGAAATCCGATTTCCCTCAGATGTGCTACAGATTTCATAAATGCATCCCTGACTTCTTCTGCTGTTGCAAGATCTGTATAACCAAGTCTGCTATGTCTTGAGAAAGCCTTCAACGCACCACTCTCAAAAGCCTCTTTTGCCTGTATACTTTCAGGATCAGGGTCTACAATATAACCACGTTTTTTCAGAAATACAGCATATTCAATATCATTTACCTGTATTTCACCGCCAATGCATTTTGCACCCTGTCCCCATTTTAATTCAATGATTACTTTATTCCCATACTTTTCAATCAAAAATTCTGCTACACCATTTCTGGTATCTTCTACATTCATCTGTACCAGAATAGCACCGTACCCATCATAATATCTTAAATAGGTATCAATTCTACGTTCAAGTTCTGGAGCTTTGATTATTTTTCCATTATCGATCACTGCCTCTTTGTCAATTCCAACAACATTTTCACCGATCACGATCGGAAAGCCCGAAAGAGCAGCTCCGATTGCAAATGATTCCCAATATTTTGCTGCAATAAAGGTGGATCCCAGAGCTCCTGTCATAAAAGGTACTCTGGACTTTGTTTTCTGCTGGACACCAAATTCTGTTTCAATCGATACATTTGGAAAAATGCAGTCATCAGCCGAATGGGTTAATCCTTCTCTCAGCCCGCTTGATCCGTACAGGTACCCATTGATCCTGAGCCCCTGGTAAGACAATTCTGGACCGACCTGCTGGCTGCTTCCTGCTGTTACCATACCGAAATCCCTTGGATAGAGCATTTCTCTCCCAAGCATTCCTGTCAGATACGTTTCACATTTACCGGTACAATCTGCGCGACATAATGTGCATAGACCTGATTCCGCAACATCACCGCGATTTACAGTTCCCAATACATCTTTTGTCTTTGTATATGACATATGATACCCCCTACCATTCATGTTAAATCATTCACGGTTATCAGTTCTGTATTGTGTTGTAATCTTCAGCTTTGTATTGATTGTATCATATTTTTATAAATTGGACACATCAGATGTGAAGGTTCCAGAATGACTGCTTTTTCTAGATATTTCATAGCTTCTTCATAATTACCAAGTCCAATATTTCCAAGTGCGATCAGGTAATTGCAATGTGCCTGGTTCTTTTTATGGTAATCTTCTTCGTAGATCAAAAAGTCAGGCAGCGAAACAGCAAAATATCCAATTTTTACTTCTTTCTCCAGACTCCTTTCCCCAAAATCAATCAGGCGATAAAAGCAGGCTCTTGCCCTTGCTGTTTTTCCAAGCTTTAAATATGCCAGACCCTGATACAAAATCATATCTGCAGGTTGGTCATTATAGTACATAATACCGGATGGTTCATCCGTTTCAGCGGTCGACTCAAGAAAGCTCAATTCTGCAGCGTTTTGGTCTCCCTCTGCTTCTTTGATGATACCAAGATAGTAATGAATATGATTATCTTTTGTTCCTTCCAGTTTCCCTTCTCCAAGATTTTCAGGATAGTTCAGTGCCTTTCTCAGATTGTCTTCCGCCTTATTAAAATTGCCCTTCAGAATTTCTGCTTTTGCCATCTCGACCAGTGAAATTTTATACTGTGTTGTTACTTTTCCTTCTCCGCCTTCCCAAGGATGGAAATGATGGTTCATCATATTCTGATATGCAGTTTCATATCTGCCGCATAAGTTCAACAGTGTAATGTATTCAATATAAAGGTCATCCCTTTTTTCAATGATGGCATGATTTTTCTCATATTCTGCAAGTCTTAACGCATTGCTCTTATTTAACTTTTTATAGAGTTGATCCATTTCCAGGAAAATCCTTGCATTATATGGTTCCAGTTCAAAGGCAAGTTCCATTTCCCGTTTTGCGTTTTCCGGATTACCCTGTTTGTTATAATATGCAAGTGAAAGATTTCTGTGTACAATTGCAAATTTAGCATCATTTTCTGCAGACATCTCCCAGTATCCTATTGCTTCCTGCCACTGCAGTTTATCATAGAACAGATTACCGAGGTAATATGGCGCCTTAGCATAACATCCCTGACTGATTGCAAATTTGAAGACTTCAATATCTTCCAGCTTGTTTGGAAAACAATAGTCTGAAGAAAGGTTCTCTGCATGTATCAGTGTTTCTTTAGGATCATTGCCGAGTTTGTTCAGATAATATGCTTTATAATATGTTACAAGCGGTGACATTGCGTGGCATTCATTGATCAGATCCACTGCTTCTTCATACGCGCCAAATTCTGCATAATCCTTTGCTGTCATTAAGTAATTTTCATCAAAATCTCTCATTTTATTTTTCAGAGAAACCAGTGACTCTCTGTCTTGACTTAATCTCACTTCTTCATATCCTGACACATAATCAAATGGATCCAGCTGCAGATTCTCAAGAATCATAGCTGAAGCCGCCTGCATTTGACCTGTTTTTCTTAATAACCAGGCTTTCAATCCTCTTGCCTTTATATTATGACTATTTTTGATCAGTGCCTTTTCAATATGTTCCAGCCCTTTATCAAAATCACCTCTGCGTGCGTCTATTGCTGCAATATAATAAAATGCCATTTCCTGCTGTTCATTGCTCCAGGTCGCCTTATAATAATACTCATATGCTTCTTCAATACGACTCTGATAGAACCTGCATACTCCAAGAAGATAATATGTCTCTCCGTGATAAGGATTCGGGTTTTTTTCGGTCAGTCGTTCCAATGCTTTTAACAGGTATGATTCTGCCAGATCGAATCTTCCTCTTCTCATCAAGAGAGAACCATATGCATTATTGATCCTGATATCTCCCGGATCTCTCTTTAATCCTTCCAGATAGTAATCATCCGGCTGGTAGGTCGCATGTCTGTATTGTTCAATATGAAGACCCGTCAGATAAAGTTCTTCTGTTGTAAGTATCTCAGACGGATCTTTCGCAGGCTTTGCGGGCTCTGGAATCTGGATATTTTCTGCCTTTTCTGGACGATACCGGACCAGACATTTCCCTTGTGCTGACAGCACCTGTAATTCCAGTTCCTCTGCTGTCAGATATTCGAACGGATACGCGCGTTTCAAGACTTTAGTCGGTGAAATTGTCGCTATTTCTTCCGCTAATATCTCACCTTTATGCTTAAGGATTACTTTTGCATCTTCATAGACAGATGTTGTATATACAACTATCGATACCGTATTTTCCCCGTACTCCAGTTTACACGCTGCTTCTTTTGTTGCATTCTTGACCTGACCTACTGCTTTATAGGGCATAAAATATTGCTTAAATGTTTTTTCTTCAAATGGTTTCAGCCATGTAAAATCCGGTTGGTTGTCTGTAAATACTCCTGTCATTAATTCAATATAAGGACCGTCTTCATCTGTCAGATTTTTATCCCATGCTTTACCGAAATCACCGCATCCCCATGTCCATTGTTTTTTCCCAGGAGAAATATGGTGATCTGCTACATGAAGGATTCCGGCCTCTTTTGCATAGTCATATCCGCCTACAAAGTCATATTTTGATTTTTCAGCCATATATGATGTCGGAACCGGAATGTTTTTATAACGGGAAATATCTACACCTTCACTGTAATCGTGTTTATAATAAATTCCTGTTGCTATTGGAAATCTTGAAACATCACGTTTTCCGTGATCCATGACTGCATGTACATCAGGCGGGAAAATTGATTGTGTATTCTCATTTACAGCTACAGCAGGATTTGCCCACCATAAAAAGGTCTGTGCATATGGCGTCCTGTTATATAGCTGTCCTGTTATTTCAATATATGCTTTTCCAGGATATAATGTAAATTTTGCAATTCCTTTGGTTCCATACATCTGATCCACATCATGGATAAGAACTGATCTGCTTCCATCTGCTGCCGCTTCTTCAAGCACATAATCTACCGGTAAAAATGTGGTCGGTCTGTGATGTTGCGGCCAGTTAAATTCTATTCCCCCCGAGATCCATGGTCCGGTAAGCCCGACAAGTGCCGGTTTAATGACCTGATTATAATATACAAAATCATAACCATTTGTTTTATCATAGGCGCGCTGGATTCTGCCTCCCAGTTCAGGCAGTACCATGACTTTGATGTATTCATTTTCTAAATATACTGCTGTATATTCTTTCTCTGTTTTCTGGTCGCTGATCGTTTCGATCGTAGCATAGGGATATACCTTGCCACTGCTCCCCTGATATACTCTTTTTTCTAAAAACATCGGTGTTTTTTCAGCTTCACCAATTTCATATGTAGGTATCTTTACCTTTTCTACCCAGACCTTTGCTTCACTCATTTGAACTCCTCCTTATATCATTCTTGCTATAATGAATATAAGACATTATGCAGAATTATTCATTCACTATAATTGCGGTGTTATTACTATTTATTGCCCTGTTGCGCTACTAAAAAAGGCTTCTATTATTGATTTGATTCCCAATAATAAAAGCCTTTACTATATATTTACATTACTTTTAACTTAGTTCCTATTCGTACCCTATTCCTGCTGCCATAACGTTTGACGGATCAAATGCATGACACGGTGTGACACCAAATACCATACCGCAGATCGGGCACTTGTCTTCGAATTTTTCCATTTCAAAGCTTTCACCGCATTCACAATCAATCGTCAGCGGCATAGGCATATACTGTTCTGAAAAACCCATCATCCTTATTTTATCTACTACCTGTTTTCCATCCTGAAAACTTCCTGAACATCCTTCATGCATACTTAAAATTCTCCTTTTACTGTTTCTC
>JAQVCQ010000016.1:26474-37267 GCA_028689715.1 Lachnospiraceae bacterium | reverse complement strand
TCATGCTTTTTATCTGGCTTTTCTTTCTTTTTAAACAACTTGCCTTCCTGTTTTTCATCATCTTGACAAGTTTCCGGTGCTTCTTCATGTTCCAAAGCTGTTTTATCTTCTGCCAGTTCTGTCGCTTCATCCTGCACCTGATTCGTTTCGTCCTGCATCAGTTCTTCTATGATTTCTTCGACATTTCTGCTGTTATTATCGTGCTCAGTCACAACTATCTTCCTCTCTTTCAAAATTCTGTTTATTACTACGATGAATGCTTATGTTTTCCTGTAAATTGCATCCAGTTCGCTCATTAAGGATTTTAAGGTATGGATTACTTTTTCATAATCCATTCTTTTAGGACCGATGATTCCAACTGTTCCCTGAATACCATCTTCCAGCTCATATGTGGCAGTGACGACACTACAGTCCTTCATTGTGGCTATCGGTGTCTCATCTCCAATATAAACATGGATTCCATTTTCTTCTGTTGCATTTCTGGCAACCAGTTCTTCAAGCTGTTTCTTCTCCTCAAGCGTTGTGATCAGCTGACTTGCTCTGGTGTGATCACTTAATTCAGGATACTTGAAAATATTATTTGCCCCACTGGTATAAATTTCGAGATCGTCATCTGATTTAATAGCTTCCGCAACTGCATCAAGAACTTCTCCAATAATGCAACTGTGTATTCCAGCCTGCTGTTTCATGGATGCGATCATTCCAAGATTGATTTCATCAAGTGTAAGTCCATTCAGATTGGTGTTTAATAAAATATTCAGTTTTAAGAGTGTTTCATCATCAATTTCACTTGATACATCAAGAATATTATTGCGGATGATATTTCCTTCAACAACGATCACGGCAACAAGCTGTTGTTCATCGACTCTTGAAAGCTGAATGAACTTTAATTTGTTTTTTTGATACCTTGGTGTTGTGATCATCGTTGCATACTCTGTATTCATTGCAAGTACTTTAACCACCTGTTTTAACAGATGCTCCAGCCGGTCTTCTTTTTCAAGAAGCATTTCCCTCATTTCAGAGACTTCCTTCTCTTTTTCAGCCATCATACTGTCAACATACAGTCTGTATCCTCTGTCCGATGGAATTCTTCCTGCCGAAGTGTGTGGCTGGACGATAAACCCCAGTTCTTCCAAATCAGACATTTCATTCCTGATCGTAGCAGAGCTCAGATTCAGATCTGAATATTTTGAAATTGTTCTTGATCCTACAGGTTCTCCCGTTTCCAGATAGTTCCGGATGATTGCCTGAAGTATTTTCATTTTCCTGTCATCCAACTGCATGGGCATCTCACCTTTCAGTTGTTAGCACTCTTTGCATTCGAGTGCTAACACCTTCTTACCATAAATTATCACTCTGCCAAATAGTTGTCAACACTCTTTTTGAAAATTAATTCTAAAAAAACTATGAAAAAAGGAACCGCCCTGTCGACACGGTTCCTAAAATTTATATGATCATAGAATATAACTCAGATATAAAAGCTTCCCAGTATATCACCGTTAATCACGTAATATGCCTTGCTCTCTTCAGGCTTTACATAAAGATCAATTGTTTTCAGTTCCGAAAGTTCTCGCATGTAATCATAGACCCAGATATCTTTAACACTGTTCATAAGCTGCTCTTCCGAGTAAATCTTACCTTCCAGTTCAAATTGAATCGTACTGGTCACACTGACTGCTTTTTTTGCTGCTTCTTTTTTGACTGGTGATTTTTTAGTTGTTTCTTTCTTTACAGCTTCTTTTTTCACAGCATCTTTTTTCACAGCTTCTTTTTTTACTGCTTCTTTCTTGACAGTTTCTTTTTTTACTGTCTCTTGTTTCGTTGCTTTTGCATTGGCAGTTTCCTTCTTTACAGCCTCTTTCATATGAACTCCTTTCACACGATCACAACAGACTTTCATCTGTTATATTGTACATTCCCCCAAAGTATCAATATAATGATATGCAATCAACATCTTTATACGATATAAAAATAGTATCCCTATCGTAATAATTTGTCAACTTTCTTCCATTTCCTGTTGTTTTCGTTCAAATGGTAATAAAATTGTAAAGGTACTGCCTTTTCCCAATTCACTTTCAAGACTGATTTCTCCATCATAAAATTCTACAATATGCTTTACAATAGATAATCCAAGGCCTGTACCGCCGCTTCGCTTACTCCTGCCTTTGTCTACTCTGTAGAATCTTCCAAAAACCCTTTGTTTGTCATCTTTAGAAATTCCCATACCATTATCTTTTACGACCAGCTCCATGTTCTCAGCTTTTTTCGAAACACTGACCCACACATCTCCTCCTGGTCTGTTATACTTGATTCCATTCGACACAAGATTCATGATCAATTCCCGAAGCTGCTTCATACTGGCTTCTATAATAATAGGTTCACATTCCTGATGGAGTTTCACACCATACTCTGCTGCGATCGGCTCCAGTGACTCAAATATTTCATTGACCAGAGGACTAATTCTGACTCTTGAAAAACTTACCTGCGCATCTTTTGTCTCAAGTCTTGAAATCATAAGTATATCATTGATCAATCCGGTCATATTCTCGGTTTCACGGAGAATCCTTGTAATAAAATCCTTCTTAGTCTCTTCGTCTTTTACAAAACCCTGATCCAACAATTCAGCATATCCTCGGATTGATGTGATCGGAGTCTTTAATTCATGGGAAGCATTTGAAAAAAATTCCTGACGAATATTTTTTTCAAATTCGTTCTTCTTAAAATAATCCCTGATTTCAGCAGTAAGTTTTAATGTTGTATCAGAAATAATATTTAACTCTTCATATTTATAATGTCGAAAAGAAAAATCGAGTTCATTCCCTCTCGCTTTAGCCATCTGATCAGATATCTCATGTAATGGTCTTGTAATGGTGTTGGTAAAACGATAGGTCAAAATAAGCGAAATCAAAAATGCGATCGCCATCCCAATCAGTAAAAACGGAAAGATTGTAGTAAAGTATTCTTCCAGACCGGTGAATTCTTCAGCTATTCTGATGATCATATTTCTATCTGTTGATACACTTGCAACATAGAGCATGTTTTTCTTCAGTGTATCCGAGTATCGGATCGCAAACCCATATTCAGAGGTCAATGCCATCTTAACTTCTTCACGCCCGATATGATTGTCCATACTGGCAATGTCTGAGGCCTGGGAATCAGCATGTACTGTTCCCGCAAGATCGATCACTGTAATTCTGAGCTTGTTTTGAACTTTATCCTTATCCGTACTCTTTGCCAGTTGTTGAACCTGTTTTTGCAGATCTGCTGTATAATCAATTCCAAAATCAACAGCCTGTATTACCGTCCTCATGGAATTAACATTACTTTTTAACATGTTTTCAGCATAAAAGTAATATGCGACTGTACTGCTCATTACCAACGCGAGCATCAGTACACTCAAAAATCTGACAATCAGAGCTTTCCTCATGAACTATTCCTCATCTGTCGCAAAGCGATACCCTACACTCCGCACAGTTTTAATATATTTACTGGCTTCTTCACCGAGTTTCTGCCGTAATGTTCTAATGTGAATGTCAAGAGTTCTGGTCTCAATCTCTGCATTATAGTCCCACAGTTCATTCAACAGTTCTTCTCGTTCAACGACCCTTGCTTTATTTTCCACAAGATATAAAAGTAATTCATATTCTTTATAAGTAAGAGAAATTTTCTGCTCACCGACAAATACTTCCCTGACTGCCATGTCTATACTTAAAGCCCCATAGTTTAGATGCCCTTTATTCTCAGGTACCGGTTCCTGTGCTGATCGGCGAAGATGCGATCTGATCCTGGCTGACAGTTCTAATACGCCAAATGGTTTGGTGATGTAATCATCCGCACCACCGTCAAGACCAATTACTTTATCATATTCTTTATCTTTGGCCGTCAGAACAATGATCGGCATTTTTTTGAACTGTTCTTTTCCCCGAAGGATTTTGATTGCCTCCAGTCCACTCATTCCAGGCAGCATTATATCGAACAATGCCAGATCAGGAATGACTTTTTCAAACTCATCCAGTGCCAGTTCTGCTGTCTCAAATGTACTGACAGAAAAACCATAACCCTCCAGTGCGACTTTTACCAGATTTCGTATATTTTCATCATCTTCTATTACAAATATTTTCTGCATTTCAATTCCCCTCTGCCTGACAGGTCATGTTTGGGAAGTATTCAGATTATCGCTCCGTCACAACATACCCTGCTATATTTTTTGCATGGTCAGAAATTCTTTCAAGGTTGCTAAGAATATCGAGGAAAATCACACCACTTTCAGGAACGCATTTTCCCTTTGAAAGTCTCTGAATATGCCTTTCTCTCATTTCTTCTTCTAACAGATCGACCTTCGTCTCAAAATCATCTGTCATGGTACTTGCTGATTTATCATGCTCTTTTCTGGCTATTAACGCCCATTCAAGCGAGCGGAGTGTTTCAGATGCGATTTCATCCAGATCTGTAATTCCTCTTTTTGAAAATGAAATTTTATCTCTTCTGCGAACTTCTGCCAACTGAACAATGTTCTCACAATGATCACTGACACGTTCCAGATCACTGATCGTATAAAAAAGGTTCTTAATGACAATATGCTGTTCTTCTGTTAATGACAGGTTATCGACTTCGACCAGGAAGGTCATCAGCATCTTCTCCAGCTGGTTGATCACCTGCTCTCTTTCAAGTACTTCATCGATCAGAATTTTATCTGCTGTCTGGACCGCTTCAATTGCTGCTCTTGTATTGGCGAACGTGATCTCACCCATGTAATTGACTTCTTTTAAAGCCGTTTCCAAAGCAAAAGAAGGGTTTTCTAATATTCTGCGATCCAGATGTCTTGCTACACTTGCAACAATATCCGGTTTCGTTTCCATTTCAGGCATTTTTTCTTCTCCAATGATCCATCCTGACATTTTTACAAGGAGGTCTGCAAATGGGAATAAAATAATCGTACAGGAAACGTTAAAAATTGTATGAAAAATCGAGATTTGTACGCTACTGATCTTCTCTGCCGCCCAGGATGCATTAAAAAGAAATACTACATACATAATTGCTCCAAAAATTACCGCTCCTGCCATATTGAACAGTAAATGAATCATCGAGGCGCGTTTTGCATTTTTGCCTGCACCTGCACTTGAAATAATTGCTGTTACACAGGTTCCAATATTCTGACCAAGTGTAATAAATACAGCTGACTGCCAGGATACGATGCCATTCATGGCGAGTGTCTGCAGAATACCTACTGAAGCGGAAGAACTCTGAATAATTCCTGTTACAACTGTACCAACTAGTATTGCAAGAAATGGGTTCTTACCAAGCACAACGAACGCATTGGTGAAAATTGGTGAATCACGGTAAGGTGCAACTGATCCTGACATAAATGACAATCCGATAAACAATATACCAAAACCGACCAGAATCTCTCCTGCTTTTTTCTTGCTCTCATGTGAACTGAAGAGAATAAGAAATGCCCCCAACCCTAATAATGCCGGTGCAAAAAACTCCGGTTTGAGCATGCTTCCCCATTCATTCATAGAAACAAGCCATGCTGTAACGGTCGTTCCGATGTTGGCCCCCATAATAACGCCGACCGCCTGAGTCAGATTCATGACCCCTGCATTCACGAAACCAACGACCATAACAGTTGTTGCTGAACTACTCTGAATGATTCCAGTAATTGCCGCTCCCGCAAGTATTGCTACAACCCTGTTTTTCGTTAAAAACTCCATGAGTTTCTTGAGACGTCCACCTGCAGATTTCTGTAATCCGTCAGCCATGACATTCATACCATATAAAAACATCCCAAGACCACCTATAAACTTCAAGATCATTTCCAAATCATCTTTGGTCATCTTAATTCCTCCATCATCTGTTATCTACTAGTATCACTATCGTAAATCTTATCAGATTATGAAGAAATCGTAAAGTTTATTAAATGAATGTGTAAATTAATTTCGTTAAAGTTATTTTACAATAACCTGATATCTCTGATCGAACCTGTCTCTCTGAAAATTTCCCATTCAGCAATATTTACTGCATGATCTCCGATCTTTTCCAGATATTTAGCGATCATCATGATGTCAATACAGATATCCGGATTATCCGTCCCTCTTTTTAACAGATCAATTACATCGAACTTCACCTTATTGAACAGCTCATCCACAACGTCATCGCTCTTAATGACATCCTTGGCTGCATCCATATCTTTGTTGGTAAATGCCGAAACGGCTCGATGCACCATATCCTTTGAAGCTTCGATCATTGGTGAAATATGGGCAGAATAGTTAAGTAATTCAACATCTTTCCAGCGAAGGATCAGTTCTGCTATATCAACTGAATGATCTCCGATTCTTTCAATATCCGTTACGACCTTTAGCGCTGATGAGACAAGCCTTAGATCTCCAGCGACCGGCTGCTGTCTTGTTATAATGGAAAGGCACTGGGATTCAATACTTCTCTCCATATCATTTACAACTCTGTCGTTTTTATATAAATATTCTGCAAGCTCCTGATCCATATGCTCCATTGCGCTGAAAAGCTTGTCAATGGAATGTTCAACATGCAGACTCATTTCGTCCAGACTATTTTTTAGATTTTCAAGTTCATGTTCAAAACTTACTCTTGTTGTCATATGGTAATCTCCTTAACCGAATCTTCCGGTAATATAATCTTCTGTACGCTTCTCTCTTGGGCGTGTAAAGATATTATTTGTTGCATCAAATTCTACCACTTCTCCTACCAGAAAGAAAGCTGTATAATCCGATACTCTTGCAGCCTGCTGCATATTATGTGTCACAACTACAACCGTGTACTTCGACTTCAATTCTATCATAAGGTCTTCGATCTTAAGTGTTGAGATCGGATCGAGCGCAGATGTAGGTTCATCCATCAGTAAGATTTCAGGCTCCACCGCAAGCGCTCTTGCAATACATAATCTCTGCTGCTGTCCTCCAGATAATCCAAGTGCTGACTTTTTCAGTCTGTCCTTGACTTCGTCAAAAATGGCAGCACCAACAAGGCTTTCTTCTACGATCTGATCCAGTTTTGCCTTGGATTTGATACCATGAATACGTGGACCATAAGCTACATTGTCATAGATACTCATCGGGAATGGATTAGGCTGCTGAAATACCATTCCGACTTTTTTTCTAAGAAGTGTCGTGTCAACTTTAGGGCTGTAGATGTCTTCTCCATCAATAGAGACCGTTCCCTCAATTCTGACACCCTCAACAAGATCATTCATTCTGTTCAGTGTTTTTAAAAATGTGGATTTACCACATCCACTCGGTCCAATAAAAGCAGTGATCGCTTTTTCTTTGATCTGCATGCTAACATCTCTGAGCGCATGGTTCTGCCCATAATACAGATTTAATTTTTGTGTGATGATTTTCGTCTCTTCCATATATCCTCTTTTCAATTCATCTATAATCATTTCTTCAGTTAGGCTTTTAGGTTTACATCAAATTTCTTCGCAAGATACTTTGTCAGGATATTGATCAGGAGTACGATTGTTAACAATACAAACGCGATTCCAAAAGCCTGATCGTATTTTGCTTTTGACATACTAAGGTATAACTGTATGGTAAGTGTTCCGCCCGATTCAAATATTTTATTGATCGCTCCGGCTGCAGTCTTTGGTAAAAGATAGCCGCTTCCTGCTGTAAATAAGAGTGCTGCGGATTCTCCAACAATTCTTCCGACGGCCAGAATCACACCGGTAATAATACCGGGCATGGCGGATGGCAATAGAATCGTTCTGATTAAATACCATTTTGTGGCACCCATACCAAGTGCACCACTTCTATAAGTATCAGGAACAGTTTTTAATGCTTCCTGTGTGTTTCTCGTAATCAGAGGAAGTACCATGATCGTAAGTGTCAGGGCACCTGTCAGAATAGAGTACTTAAACCCTAAAGTTGTTCCAAAAAATACCATTCCAAAAAGCCCGAATATAATAGATGGAATACCGGCCAGCGTTTCCGTTGTGAATTCGATCAGTCTTACGAACCGTCCCGGTCTTGCATACTCATTCAGATATATTGCTGATCCAACTCCGATCGGTGTTGCGATCAAAAGAGTCAGTGCAATAATATATAGTGTATTTACGATATTCCCCGCAATACCAAATGTTCCATTGATCGTACTGGGTTCTGTGGTCAAAAATGCCACACTTACAGATCCAATCCCTTTAAAAAATACAAATCCCACAATGCATGCCAGTAAAAGGATCGAAAGAGATGCACTGATGTAGATCAGCACTTTTAAAATATGATCGGACACTCTGATTTTTTTTCTACAGATACTATTTGTCATTTTCATTTTCTCCCTTCTTTAAGACCTTTGTCAGGAGAAGGTTGATTATCATAATAAAGAGGAATAAAACAAGCCCGATCGTAAAAAGGACTTCTCTGTGAAGATCAGAAGCATAACCCATTTCACTTACGATCGCAGTCGTAAGAAATCTGACCGAATTGAACGGCAGTGGGACATTAACAGAACTTCCCGAAACCAGACTGATCGCCATTGCTTCGCCAATCGCCCTGCCTACACCAAGAACGATCGCTGTCACGATTCCTGATTTTGCAGCCGGTATCATGACTTTAAATATCGTCTGGATATGGGATCCACCAAGTGCGAGGGATGCCTCTTTTAAATGTTTAGGAACTGCTTTGATTGCAGACTCACTAATATTGATCACAGTCGGCAGTATCATGATCGCAAGAACGATGACCGCCGAAATAAGATTGGCTCCACCTGTGAACTGGTGATCCGGATCATTTTTAAAAATGAGTAGTTCCCATTTATACATGACTGGGTTCAAAAGCAGAAGTCCCAGAAGTCCATAAATAACCGAAGGGATCCCTGCAAGAAGTTCAACTGCAGGTTTTACGATTCCCGCAAGTTTTCTTGGTGCCACTTCAGCAAGAAATATTGCTGTAAAAAGGCCAATAGGAACACCCACTAATATAGAAAGAAAAGTACCAATGATTGAGGTGAGGATTACATATAAAATACCATAAGACGGTTCAGACGCAGTAGGTTTCCAGACTGTCCCAAACAGAATGTCCCCAATCCCAACTTTTGATAGAGCAGGCGCGCCATTTAATATCATATAAATAGTAATTGAAAAAACTGCCAGTACAGCAAAGAAAGCGCAGGTGGTAAATACCACCTGAGCACTCTTTTCCACTTTTGACTTTGTTTTCAGACTACCTATGATCGAAAAAGTATTTGCTTTGTTATTTGTCATATTTCTACCTATCTGCATGCTTTTTGAATGCACTTAAGTCTGCAGTTGAATCCTATGTGTTTTCAACTATTTGTCAATTTATTACCTACTCAACAGTGATCAGCCCTACTGATTTGATCAGTTCTTTTCCTTCGTCAGATGCAAGGAATTCGAATAATCCCTGTACAGCTTCGCTCTGTTCAGCCACTTCGCCTTTTGTAGCCATTACGAATGGTCTGCTTAAGAAATAGCTTCCTGCTTTAATGTTTTCTTCTGTTGGCGCTACTTCATCAAGAGCTACTGCGATGACTGTTTCATCAACTACATCAAGTGATACGTATCCGATCGCTCCTGGTGTGGAAGCTACTTTTGCCATAACAGCTCCTGTGCTGTCAAGCTCATTTGCATATGCACATGCATCTTCTACTTCAAGTAATTCTTCAAAAGCACCTCTTGTACCGGAGCCTGCTTCTCTACCTACTACAACGATTGGTGCATCAGTTCCGCCAACTTCACTCCAGTTTTTGATCTCACCTTTATAGATTCCGATCAGCTGGTCTTTTGTAAGTCCTGCTACTGCATTTGCAGGATCTACAACTACTGCGATTCCATCAATTGCAACGATATTTTCAACTGCGCCTGCTTCTTTTTCAGAATCTTTTAATGCTCTGGAAGAATTTCCAATATCTACACTTCCAGCAGCAAGTGATTCAATACCTGCAGAGGATCCTGTGAATTCAGCTGTTACTGTAACGCCTGGATATTTTGCCATAAATACTTCTGACAGTGCAGTTGCAAGTTTTTCCATTGATGTTGATCCCGCCATTGAAATACTGCCTGATAAATCTGCTGTTTCTTCAGCTGGAGCTACTTCTTCTGCTGGTGCTGCTTCTTCTGGTGCTGCTTCTGCCGGAGCTGTTTCTTCAACAACTGTTTCTTCAACTGGTGCTGCTTCTTCTGTACTTCCACATCCTGCAAGTGTACCCATTACCATTGCTGATACTGCAAGAAGTGCTATTAATTTACTCATTCTGTTCTTCATAACGTTCTCCTCTTTCAAACATTCTTTTCTATAATTTCTTTTGACAATTAATAAGATACACTTAAATCGGCATTCAAAATAGCAGGGTTTGGTTTGCTGTTTGTAAAATCAATGTAAAGAAAAAAGGATTTCTCCAGGTGGGAGAAATCCTTCAAGGTGTTATCTGTTATATTCTTCTTTTACAAAGGACCGAAGCGCTGTCAATGAGCGATTTACTTTTTCGGTATCAATACAGTATGCCATTCTAAAATAACCAGGACATCCAAAACTATCACCAGGAACCAGACAGAGGTCATATTTTTTTGCTTTCAGACTGAAACTGTTGGCATCCTCTTCCAGTGCCTTAGGGAAAATATAAAAGGTTCCTCCAGGTTCAACACAGCTAAACCCAAGAGATATAAGTTCATGGTAGAGAATATTTTTATTTCTTTCGTACACCGAGAGATCTGATGTGAGCATGATTGTTTCTGCAACCGCAAGCTGTATGATGGAGGGCGGACAATTATGTCCAATTCCCCGAGAGATCTGTCCACACAT
>JAQVCQ010000016.1:25130-26374 GCA_028689715.1 Lachnospiraceae bacterium | reverse complement strand
GAATAATCAAAGACATTTTCATACCCTATTTCTTTTGCACGGTTCAATGCATAACCAAACAACTCTCTGATAACAGATTTTTCCTGAAGCATATCTTTATAATTTGAAGCGATCATGATTTATCCAACCTATCCTTTTATTTTTTATCTGACACTGTTGAGAGAACCAGTTCCATCTTTCCAATGAATTTTATCATCCCATAATTTCCAGGTATAATAAAGTGATCTCCTTTTTTAATCGGCTCACTATTGAACAGTCCATCACCTTCGACCACATTTACAATATAAAATGGCTCTTCTGTTTTTATTTCCATGCCATGTACAACATTGCATTTCCATACTTTATAGTAAGCACTTTCCACCAGAAGATGCATTTTGTCCGCTTCCAGATCAGCACAATGTCTGACCATGGTTTCAGGATCAGCTGCAGGAACCCGAATCACATCCAGACTTTTATCAATGTGAAGAGGACGTTTTATTCCATCGCTCAATCTGTCATAATCGTACAATCTATAAGTAATATCACTATTCTGTTGAATTTCAAGAATCAGGATTCCAGCCGTGATCGCATGCACGGTTCCAGGATCTATCTGAATAAAATCTCCTTTTTTCACTTCAATCGATGTAAGTAGCATATCCCACTTTTCTTCATTGATCAGTTCAGCAAGCTCTTCTTTGCTCCCTGCACTATGCCCTATTACGAGCTTCGCTCCAACTGGCGCATCCAGAATATACCAGCATTCTGTTTTTCCATAGGACCCATTCTCATTAACCAAAGCATAAGAATCATCCGGATGGACCTGAATGCTCAGATCATCTCTGGCATCTATAATCTTGGCAAGCAGAGGAAATCTGTCTCCTGTTATGCCACCAAAAAAGTCGCGATTTTGTTCCCAAAGTTCCGATAACTTTTCGCCCTGATGAACTCCATTTTTTATCACACAATCACCGTTTGGATGCGCACTGACCGCCCAACATTCACCTGTATCATCTCCGGGTATTGTATACCCAAATATTTCATGAAGTCTGTTTCCTCCCCATACCATCTGTTTCATGACAGGTTCTAAAAATACTGGCTGTTCCTGTTTTTGGTTAATCATAAGATGTCCTCCATTTGTCTCTATCGTTTCTTTATACCAGAAAGCAGAATCTTTTACAATTCTCTTCTTTATTTTTTTGTATCCTCCCATATGTGTTCACCAAGTGATTCTATAAATACAGTCAGTTCTTCTGCCATTTTTTCTG
>JAQVCQ010000016.1:0-25030 GCA_028689715.1 Lachnospiraceae bacterium | reverse complement strand
GGATAATCCCAGAATTTAAAACCATCTACTCCGGTATCACTTTCAGCTACTCCAAAGAAGGACTTTCTGTCATTTCCTTCAATTCTTGCTACCAGATAGAATTTGCCATTCAGTTCAATGGCACCAGAATTCATAACCGCATTGACACCCAGTCTTTCCATAAATAAAGGATTTGTCTCAGGGTTCAGGTCATACTTCCAGAATACCGGTATGTGGTTTCTTGTTAAAACAGGATCTTTGTATCTGTCATAGATCCCATTATAAAAATCTGTTTTTTCATTTTTTTTATTGATCAGTTCTTCGTATTTCTTTATCTCTTCGTAAAATTTTTTATGAAGCATTTTCCGCTCTCCTTATCACTTCTAAACACATTCTTCCATTATGGTATGGACATTTCCACGGCTCAACAATTGGTTTTTGTTCATCCGGATTCCCATCCTTATCAACTTTCCAATACCATTCGCTTCCATTTCTGTGATCCCACAGAGACTCTTTAATAAAATTCCATGTTGCCTCAGCCGCATCAAGATATTCAATTTTCTCCGGTGTTTTCTGAAATCCATTTAAGAATCCGACAACGGTTTCTGCCTGGACCCACCATATTCTGTCTTCATTCACTTCGCCATTTTCTGCTTCATTTGCCAGTGATCTTCCATCAAAAGCAACTCTGTAGATCTGATCTGTAAGATCCTTGGTTATCGTTTCCATTTTTTCTATCAGATCTTTTTCTTCAAGTACATCACATCCCCTGTCGATCAACCATGCAGTCTCGATATCATGTCCATAGGAATGAAGATCTAGTATTGAATTATAGTCTCTGTCAAAGAACACTTCCTGCCTGTGAAGCTTTGGATTATATACTTTATCAGCAAATACTAAAAGAATCTCTTCCAGACAGCCTTTTACTTTTTCTGATTTCGTCACTCTGTATAATTCTGTATACGCTTCAAAAATATGAAGAAGTGTATTCATTGTCTTATCAGCCATGACTCCATTTTCAGATAATTTATCATTATCAATGGCCTGAAATGCTTCATCGAACGCTTCAAGATAACCTGACGAATCTCTGCATTTCGTTTCGATCAGTTCAAATAATTCCATTGCTTCCCTTAATGCATCCTGATCACAGGACGCATCATAATAAGATGCAAGCGCATAGATTGCAAAAGCCTGATTATAAGTATGTTTAATTGTTTCTACCGGTCTGCCATCAAAGGACATAGACCAGAAGATCCCTCCATTTTTATGATCCTGACATTTTTCACTCATAAAACGATACGCATGTACTGCCTCTTTTAAAAGACTTTCTTCTTTTAATAATAAGTATGCATTCGAAAAGAACCAAAGAATCCTGCTATTTAAAATACATCCCTTTTCAGCTTCTTTGTCTATTTTCAGGTCGTAATCCATATAACCATAAAAACCACCATTTTCATTGTCATGCAGCTCTTTCCAGAATGGTATGATGACTGTTTTCAGATGATGTTTCATTTCTGTTGATAATTGATCCAGTCTGCTTTTTGTTCCTTTACTTTTTTCCTGATTCATTTGATCATCCTTTCTAAACTGCATGGATTGAAACAAGGCTTCCCTTAAAATCACCCCAGAGTTTATCCATGCAGATTCCCGCACACATCAAAGCTTTTCCACTTAAGACGTTCTCCATTCCGTCAACACGATAATATTGCTCTGGGTCCAGTCCTTTCAGTTTCACGATCCTGCTCCTGCAGTTTGCTCGGTTCAAGACCTGTATATAGGTCACAAGTGCTTCTTTTTTGTCTTTAGAAACAACCTGCCAGCAGTCAAAATAATGATTTTCACGATAAGAAGCTATTCTGTAATAATCTCCCATTCTGACAAGATCATTATATTTGTGATACATCTCGACCTGGGCAGGTATCATGTCCCTGTCTTCCTGCGGTATCTTTGTAACATCGAGCTCATATCCAAAGGTTCCCGCAAGCGCAACGTATCCTCTTGTTTCAAAAGGAGTGACTCTTCCAACTGTGTGGTTAGGGCAGTCACTGACATGTGCACCAATCGTAGATAATGGATAAACGATCGCTGTACCTTCCTGGATCGCCAGTCTCTCAATTGCATCTGTGTCGTCAGAGCACCAGATCTGCGGACTGTAGTAAAGCATGCCCGGATCGAACCTTGCGCCACCACCGGAGCAGTTCTCTAATAACAGTTCCGGAAACTGTGTGATCAGACGCTCCTGCAATTCATATACACCAAGGACATATCTGTGATAAAGTTCACCCTGTCTGTCAGCAGACAGATTTGCACTCCCAATATCACTTAAAGGTCTGTTCATGTCCCATTTTACATATTCAATATTAGAACTTTTTAATACAGTTTCCATTTTGGCATAAATATGATCCACCACTTCTTTTCTGGAAAAATCAAGAACCAGCTGATTTCTGGCAAGTCCCGGTGTCCTGCCCGGTATTGAAATAGCCCAGTCAGGATGTGCGCGGTAAAGCTCGGAATCCGGTGAAATCATTTCAGGTTCGAACCAGATTCCAAATTTCATACCCAGCTTATTCACTTCACTGACCAGATAAGGAAGTCCACCTTTGATTTTCTCTTCATTTACATCCCAGTCTCCAAGAGCGCAGTTATCACTGCTTCTGTCTCCGAACCACCCGTCATCCATGACAAGCATTTCAATTCCAAGTTTTGAAGCCTCCTGTGCGATTGAAAGTAATTTATCGGTATCAAAATCAAAATAGGTCGCTTCCCAGTTATTGATCAGTATTGGTCTTTTTTTATCTTTGTATGGACTTCTGATCAGATGATTTCTATACAGATCATGGAATTCCCGACTCATTTTTCCAATTCCTTCACCCGAATACATCAATACTGCTTCAGGTGTCTGAAACGAATCTCCCGCCTCCAGCAGATATTGAAATCCATCAGGATGAATTCCCATTGTCATGCGAACATTTTCAAACTGATTCTGATGAACCTGTGCCGTAAAATTGCCGGAATAGATCAGGTTCATTCCATATGCCGTTCCATAATCCTCGTTTGTATCCGAACCGGCAAGACAAAGAAACGGATGATCCTGGTGGCCTGACTCACCTCTCACAGAAAATACGCCCTGACTTCCATATCCGACTTTTCTTCGTTGAATATGTCGCTCCCTTGCCCAGGCTCCGTGCAATGTGATTAGATCAAAGTCTTCGTTGTCCATGTCAATACATGCAGATAACGCTTTGGTCAGATATACCGGTTCTGCTGTCTGATTACAGATAGTCGCACTTCTGATCACTGCATCGCTGTCTTCAAAAACAGTATAGGTAAGAATGACCTCGAATCCTGATTCTGCATCTTCGCAGATCAGCTCCAGAACACTTGCAGTATTCTCATCGCCAAACACACCAGGAAGCCCCTTTGGCGCCTTTTTTCCACGACTGATCTTATGGTCCTTATAAGTCAGCTTCAATGCCCAATGACCCTGTTGCGTTTCGATTGCAAGACAATCTTCCCTGAAATCTCCAATTCCTCTTGTTGGGTACTCCCACTGAAAACTGTCATAGAATGATAATCTATCTCTATTATTTTCTGTTGGAACAAATGGTGCTTCCTTTAGTCTTAGTAAATGTGAAACCTGATGATCCTCTATTTTACTTCCATAATATATATGTCCTGCAAATTTTTCTTCATCTACAAGACCGATCAGATATGTCGTATCTTTTCCGTCCAGTTTAAAAATACGTTCTGCTTCAAAATATGTAATTCCCATATTGATTCCTTTCTCTACGACTGATAAGTATCATACAGACTTCTTATTTTTAACATACTCTCCAGATCTGTCATGCCGACGTTTTCTGTGTTCCAGATATCTGCCTTTTCCAGTTTTATATTTACTGGTTCATTCCCTGACAGATTAAAGTAATTATCCTCAAAAATCGCATCTGCTTCCGTCAGATCAAGTTCCACAAATGCTGCAAAAGAATTTGCTTTGACTGATATCATAAAGCTTTCTTCTGCTTCAGAGATCTCATATGAAATTTTAGGGTCTGACAGTTTCATATGCTTATATGGTACAAATGTCTCTGATATGATTCGTTCTTTCCCATCTGGATAACGTACTCTCATTTCGCAGATCAATTCATCTTTAGAATATCCTGACATCAGCTCATGATAATCTTCAGGCAGGATCATCTGTGCAGACAATGGTTCCAGTATGGTCTGTACTTCCTGTGTATGGATGATCTCGAAATTTATTGTTTTTAATGAAAGTACAACTGTAGCAGAAACAGACTGCAGGGTCTCATTCTGAATCCATGCCTGTGCCTGCTCACCTTCGATCATCAGACTTCCTGCGACCGACTCGTAAAAATTCTTAGCAAAATAATGAAGTGCTTTCCACCGACCAAAATAATCCACACTTGACCAGGATGCAACAGGCCAGTTATCATTCATCTGCCAATACAGACTTCCCATACATCTGCCACGATTTCTTCTGAAGTGTTCCACTCCATATTTGATTGCACATGCCTGAAGAATCTGTGTTACATAAAGAAGATTCTCAAAATCTTTTGGATAACAGAAGTTTTCTGATAAGTAATAAAGCATTTTCCCATTGGCTGCGTCATTTTTCTGATGACTTTCCATTACTTTCGAGAAAATATTACGATCTCCCTCTCCGGTATAGGTATTGACTGTTTTTATGGATGGAAATGACTGAAATCCAAATTCTGAGCAAAATCTAAAAAAGTGCTTTCTGTAATCACTGAACGGAAGTAATCCATGCCAGACAGCCCAGTAATGGGTATCCCCATTATTTTCATCATCAGGCTGATCAAAATTTCCTCCTGACGAAGGAGATGATGGCCAGAAGAAACTTTCTGTTCCAGCTTCTTTTACTGCTTTTGGCAGAATATATTCAAACAGTTTAATGTAATCTACTTTTAATGCCGGTTTTTCATTTTTAAAACCATCCCAGTTTACCCATGCAGATTCTATTTCATTGTTACCGCACCATAAGCCAAGACATGCGTGATGTCGCAACCTTCTAACATTATCAATCACTTCGTGAACTATATTCTCAGCGAACTCATCCGTAACATCATACGCATTACATGCAAACATAAAATCCTGCCATATGATCAGCCCTTTTCTGTCACAGAGATCATAGAACAGATCAGATGGATAATAGCCTCCACCCCAGATCCTCAGGCAGTTATAGTTTGCACGTACCGCACAGTCAGTAAGATACTCAAGTCTTTTCACATCAATATTCGGGTAGACGCAGTCTTCAGGAATATAGTTGGCACCCTTTGTAAAGATCTTGACTCCATTGATCATAAATGCGAATTCTGATCCCCACTCATCTTTTTCTCTGCTGACAGTCAGAGTCCGAAGACCGATTGTATAGTCTTTCTGCCACAACATCTCTTCTCCACAAAGAAAAGTCAGCTGAAACAAATATAAAGGCTGTCCTCCGAGCCCATTCGGCCACCATAAATGCGGATTCGAAATCATCTGCTCCGTTTCAAAGGTTTCATTCCTGACATCAAGTGTTTCCCGGCTGAGTTCGCGATGTTCCGGATCCACAAGTCGGATCGTCATCTGATACTCTTTTTCGCTCCTGTTATTTGCATCAAAATCATCAAGTCCCGAAAGTACAATTTTAGTCCTGAGTTTCACTGTCTGACCTTCATGATCCTGATTAAAAAATACATCTTCCAGAATAGGATCTGAATATCCAACCAGTTCTACATCACGAAAAAGTCCTGCATCCGGAAGTTGAGCGCCCCAGTCCCAACCCAGCATGGAATGTGACTTACGCAATAATTGGTTCCCAGGTATGGATCCACTGTTCACAAATGTAATTTCTTTTCCTTCTTCATATTGATAGTCTTTTATAAACTGCAGTGGTGAACGGAAAAGGATATGAAGCTTGTTTTCACCATGTATGAGGATCGAAGTTACCGCTACACGATAGGTTCTGTGCATATTTTCTGATTTCAGGATCACATGTCCATTCAGGGTAACCTCTGCCAGGGTGTCAAGACCATGAAAAACAAGATCTGTCTTTTCTTCATTCAGATCATTTTCATCCATAAAAAAAGACGTTTCGAATGAGTAATCCTGCCAGAATAAATCTCTTATTTCATACTCATTGGTTCCGTAGTAGGGATCTTTAATGGCATCTGCCTTGATCAGACTTGCCAATACCGAGCCCGGAACACAGGCCGGGTACGTTTTATCCGTCACGCAATCCCTCATGATCCAGTTTTGATCTAATTTTGTAATCTTCATTTCAATTACTCCTTGTAATGTGTTTTTTATAAATCGGATAAGTTGCTACCATAATAAATGAGTTGTCCAAATCAGGATTTTCTATTTTATCAATTGTTGTTTTGATAAGTCTTCTGCCAAGTTCTTCTTTTCTGATATGGACTGTCAGAATATCCTGTTTAAAAAAATCCTCTTCGATCGTATTATCAAAACCGATCAGCCTGACCTGCTTTGCAAGACTTAAATCTCGTTTGAATAATGCCGATGCAGCAAATTTGGCAATGTCATCATTTGCACATACGATCACATCTGGAATACTCTCAAGAGACTGAATCACTTCTTCAACAGTTGTATAATTGTAATAACTGTCATTCTTGTATTCTGTGAAAAATCTGCGCTCTTTTTCTTCAATTCCGCCTTCATTCAGTGCCTGTATCATCCCATCCATACGGTCTTTAATGTTAATGCTTCCTTCCGGATAGCCAATAAATGCAAATGTTCTTCTGCCTTCTTCTATGACCTGCCGCGTCAGCTGGTATACTGCATTTTTACCTTCCATGGATACCACGTTGCCATACCGGAGATACCATGCCGGATCAATTGTCGCATTAAAAAATGTCATCGGTCTTTCCGCTTTTGCAATTTCCTGTATGAATTCCGTTGAAAATGCACACAAAAAAACCACACCCTGAACATCATCATCAATCATCTGAAGCGTTTTTTTTCCGTCTGTATCTGCTTCATCCACAATATGAAGTTGCATCCTGTAATGATGGTCTTTTAACTCGTCACTGATTCCAGTCAGAATTGCCTTCCAAAACATCGATTCCGCTCTGTTGAATAGCAGTAAAATGGATCCTTTTCGAATTTCTTTCATTTTATTCAGTTCATCAAGAAGCTGCGGATTTAATTTTGCATAACCCAGCTGTTTTGCTGTTTTAATGATCTCCCATCGTGTCTCGGCAGCTACAGGTTTCCCACTTAATGCTTTTGCTACCGTATTTCTGGACAGTCCCAGATGTTTGGCTATTTCTATCATGGTTACTTTCTTCAATTTTGACCTCCCAGGCAAGAATCTCAAAAGGTGCATCTCAAAATGAAAATCTCATTTAGAGATGCACCTTTTGAGACAAGCACTTTGAGATTACTATAATCTTTGTATCTCATATTGTCAATCTAGTTTGTGCATTTTAAATTATTAAATTATGCATATTAATTGCTTATATTTTACATTTTGTGTGCATTTATTCCAAAAAGGCAAATGGTCGTTCTGAATCAGCATGAATAAAGTGCATGAGCAGATAGGCACCTCTCATTGACACTTTCTCTTCTTTTAGGATTCTTTTCGCCTCAGTCCGATCAATAATCAGTGTATGGATCTGCTCTGAATCTTCCTGATTCTCTGCGTTCATTTCTCCTTCTGCCCACCCATAGACAGTTGTGCTTGTTTCATCTGTAAAGCCTGCTCCCATAAAAAAAGGCCTTCGAAGAGCGGGGTTACCGCCATGGTATAATGTAAGTTTCATTCCAGTCTCTTCCAGCATTTCTCTGATTGCAGCATCATCGGTGCTCTCTCCCCGATCCACAAGACCTGCAGGCAGTTCATAAATTTCTTCATCCAGTGGATATCGGTACTGTCTGATCATTACTAGCTTTGAAGGATCTGTTCTTAATAATGCATAAATAACGATCCCTTCCGGCTCAAGACCGTGCGTGATCAGTTTGAGATGTTCTTTATCATTTCTTGATACAAAAAAATAATCAAATATTCCACCCATTTTATTTATTGCTTCCAGATGGAACAAATTTAAAAATCGGTTATTTGTAAGTTGTGTCATTTTTTGAAAACGTTTCATAAACACCTCCGAATAATATGTTTACATTGAGAGAAGGCTCCTACTGCATGAGCAGTAAGAGCCTGAAAGAGAGTAGGTATTAACAAAATATGACTCAGAAAAGATTGATCTGCATCAAACTGATTTCAAATTCGATATTTCATTAATGTAAACTACTGCGCATTATTATACACTTTTTAGACTTATTTGTCATTCATTTTTCTCTAAAAGCTTTTTCAGTTCTTTCAAAACACCATCATTGACATTCGTATCCGCAATACGATCTGCTGCCGCTTTTATTTCATCCCGTGCATTACCGATCGCATAACTGATCCCGGCATTCTCAATCATCTCAAGATCATTGATATTGTCCCCAAATGCCATTGTTTCTTCCTTTGTGATCTTAAGATATTCCTGCAAATGTTTTAGTGCAATCCCTTTATTTGCGTTTTTATGTGAACAATCGATCCACATGATCCCTGCGCAGCTCAACTGAAGTGTATCTTTCCATTTATCCATAAAAAAGTCTTCTGCTTTTCCTTCTGCATCACTCTCATGATACAAAGATACTTTTAAGATCTCATCATCAATTTCTGCATCCAGGTCCGTTAACTCCTCAACATCAAAATGATACGAATCACTCAGCCATTTTGCCATTTTGCTGTTCTGATCCATCACATAAGTTCCCTTCATACCGCAGATCATCATATCACATTCAGGAATGCTCAGAATATCCTTTGCCACTTCCTTTGCTATGCTCTGGGGAATTGTTTCTTCAAATATTGTTTCATCCAGAGTACGTACAACGCTCCCTCCATCCGGTATGTAAAAAATTTTATCCGAAACAGGCTCAAATAGTTTTTTTATACTAATGAACTGGCGACCGCTTGCTGCTGCAAATCTGATTCCTTTTTCGTATAGTGTCTCGATTACATTAAAAATTTCACTATTGATCTGATCCGTTCCATCCGGAACCAGTGTTCCATCAATATCACTTATAATTAACTTGATCATATTCTGTCCTTTCATCAAAACCTTTTCTTTTTGCCACTCCAGTACATTTTACTCAAATATTACGATCGTTACTGGATTTTGTGACTGTTTCATCTCTCTGAATATGCTATAGTATGCATGTGGCTTTGTCAAACCTCTTTCATTATTTTTATGGCATACTGGAAAAAAAGTGATATAATAATGGTGTTTATTATGAAATGGAGATACGAATATGTTCTACTTAATTCTTTTTTTATTCATTTTACTATTGTTAGGTTTTCTTTATCTGGCTGCAATCATGCCTCAGCTGAAAAAGCCGGCCTCACTCAAAATTTTATCAGGTTTCCGTTATTATGCACACCGTGGTCTTCACGACAATAAATCGGATGCTCCGGAAAATTCCCTGCTCGCTATTCGAAGAGCTGTGGAGGCCGGATATGGAATTGAACTGGATGTGCAACTGAGTAAAGATGGAATTCCTGTTGTCTTTCATGATTTTACACTAAAGCGGATCTGTAAAACAAATTTGAAAGTATCTGAACTGTCACTTTCTGAATTAAAATCTTTACACCTTTTTTCCTCTGATGAAACGATTCCTACATTGGAAGAAGTGTTGGCGGTCGTAGATGGACGCGTTCCGCTCATTATAGAATATAAACTCGAAGGATTACGCTGCGATGTATGCCGAATATCAGATGAACTGTTGAGTCATTATCATGGGGCATACTGTATTGAATCATTTCATCCACTGGCAGTGTACTGGTATCGAAAAAATCGTCCACAGGTCGTCCGTGGTCAACTCTCCTCCAACTTTTTAAGAGAAGGAGAATTTTCTCCGGCATTGTTCCTGGTGCGTCACCTGCTTTTTAATTTTTTAACTCGTCCTACTTTTGTAGCATATAATTGTATTGATAAGCGTTCTTTATCACGAACTATTTGCCGCAGTTTATATAAGAACCTGTCTGTAGCATGGACGATCCATTCAGAAAAAGAACTTGCTGATAACAGCTCGAACTTTGACTGGTTCATATTTGAAGGATTCTGTCCATGAAACAAAATCCAGCTAACATAACAAATCGTTTATTATAGAAACTCCTGGCCTTTCCCGGAGTTTCTTCCACATATAATAGGAAGATTTCCATTTCTGCACCGGAGCGCATCAAGAAACTCTTTTTCCTGCTCTTCATGCTTCAGTTCGATCCGGTACCTTAATTCGAACAAACTGCCCATATTTGTGGTACGAACCTGTTCCAGACTATTTTCCAGCGTATACTGGTCAAACAGGTCGTCAAAGATACCATTATAATCAATATTTTCAGGAATCGTTATTTTTAATTCTTTTTCAATCATTTTATTTTTTCCGAACCCGGAATTGATCAGTAGGACTGTCGCGATTCCAATTAATAATAGAAACGCTGCTGCGAAACCAATATACCCCATCCCTGTGGCCAGTCCAATTCCCATTGCAAAAAAGATACTACTGATTTCACGTGCCGTTCCTGGCACGGATCTGAATCGAACAAGGCTGAATGCACCCATAACTGCAACACCCGTTCCCAGATTCCCATTTACAAGCATGATTACGATCTGAATCATTGCCGGCATCAGTGCGAGCGTGATCACAAAACTTTTATTATAGGAGTTACGGTACATATAGATCATCGATGCTAGCACTCCCATGATTAGTGATGCAATAGAACAGATCAGGAATCCCTGCATTGTGACTGACGTCGTTGTTGATGTTACCTCTAAGATACTGCTAAGCATTGTTTTTTTCCTCCTGGATTATATGCAATATTACTATTGTTATTTTGATAAGTATTTTCTGGAAGCAAGTCGTGAAAAAGATATTTTTGATAACACGTACCATATTTTGAAAAGGACGTTGGGTAAATCTCGGCTTCTGTCAGAGCTTCCGACATCCACAAAGGAATCGTACCCGGTATTTTGATCTCCATTAATATTTGATTTGGTCGCAAGATCTCATCTCCGTAATCTCCGGCCGAAAGATCCAGTTTATCTTTTCTCCACCTTATATTTGTATCAAATGTCACCCTCAGTTCAGGATCTTCCATCCCATAAAGCGCCAGTCGGTCATAGGCTATATATACCTTTGGTTCCGGATGATGTATTTGAAAGAACCAACTGATCTCATTCATGATCTGCGTCTTTTCTATTGACAAACCTCCGTCCATGACATCTATTAATTCACAGTATGGAACTTCAGAACGCCTTTTATACACGATTCCATCAAATTTTTTCTTGATTTCAAGGAATACTTTATCCTGACCGCTTGGTACTCCATAACTTCTGATTCGGAATTTTTCTTTATATAATGGCTTATCTATGGAATTTCTGATCAGATCATATTGTCTGGTATCATAATAAATATTTCCAATGGTATAGTTGCCATATCGATCTTCTTTCATATAATGACTCAATCTCTCTCGAAATGTTTCATATTGTGTCTCATTCAATAGGTATTTTTTTTCATAACGTTTAAAAATTTCCTGGCTCATAAGCAGCACCTCCTGTTTTGTTTCTAGTGCTATTTTAGATCCACAAACTTAAATTAGTCTGAAACTGTGAAAATACTTTTTTCAGACTATTTTAAGAAATACTTCTTATACTATTGTCATATAGTAAAATAGAAAACAAATATGAAATATGCATTGAATTTATATATACTTTTCCATATTCGTATCACATATATTTAAAAGGAGACAGATCAAATGAGAGTTTTAATTGTTGAAGATGAGATTCGCCTGGCTGATACACTCGGTCAGATCATGGTGGAACAAAAATATCAGGCTGATATTGTAAATGATGGAGAAGCAGGCCTTGATTATGCGTTATCAGGTCAGTATGATGTGATCGTTCTGGATGTGATGTTGCCCAAAATGAATGGATTCGAAGTCGTTAAGAAGCTGCGTCAGAATAAAAATGCAACTCCTGTTCTCATGCTTACTGCAAGAGATGAAATACGTGATAAAATAGAAGGTCTTGATTTCGGTGCTGATGACTATATGACGAAGCCCTTTGTTCCCGAAGAACTGCTTGCAAGGGTAAGAGCTCTTTCCCGAAGACAGGGGGAAGTTCTTTTAGAAACACTATCTTTTTCAGACCTTACGCTTCATCTTGACACTTACATGCTGCACAGTGGTCTAAAGTCAGTGAGGCTTGGTTTTAAAGAATTTGAGATACTTAAACTGCTTATGAGCAATCCCGGTATGATTTTCCCAAAAGAATCCATACTAATCAAAATATGGGGTACCGAGTCAAATGCTGAAGATAACAATGTAGAAGCTTATGTCTCATTTTTAAGAAAAAAATTTCACTACCTGGGTTCGCACGTAACAATCGGAACAGTACGAAAAGTAGGTTACCACCTGGAGGAATCAGATGCTTCGTAAATTAAAAAGTAAATTTGTTCTGTTCAATATGCTTTCAGTCGGATTGATTCTGTTTGCAATGGCATTCGCCGTTATTCTGACAAGTTATCAAAGGCAACAGTCTGAAACAAATAAAATTCTTGATGACACTTTATTTGAAGACGACAAAAAAGGAGCACCAAAATTGCAGATTGGCGCCCATGATTTGGAAAATCGTTTTCAAAATTATGCTGCCTTCCTTGTAACCATTGATTCGAGTGGAACAGTAAGCTCATTCTTGCGGGACAACATGGAGATCGCACAGGAAACCTTAGATCTTGCAGTAGAATATGTCGAAACATCTAACAAGACCTCCGGAAGCATACCAGATCTGAATCTTACTTTTAAAGTGGTTCAGAATGCCTCCGATACAAGAATCGCTTTTCTTGATACATCCATACAGGATGAATCCTTCCGCCATCTTGTCATAATTCTGCTTTTCGCAGTTTCTCTGGGCCTTCTTCTTTTTTTATTCGTCAGTATCCGTCTGGCCAAATGGAGCGTGAAACCAGTTGAACAGGCCTGGGATCAGCAACGGCAGTTTATTGCCGATGCTTCACATGAGTTAAAGACCCCACTGACAGTTATCCTTGCAAACACCGGTATTATGATGAATCATCCAAGTGACACGATATCCGATCAGATCAAATGGCTTAGATATATTAAAGAAGAAGCTGACCACATGAAAAAACTGATCGAGGATATGTTATTTCTGGCAAAGACCGATGCCGGTCGTTCGGTGATCCATATGAGCCCTGTTCAACTGAGCGACTTGTCTTTTGAAGTTTCACTCCCCTTTGAATCGATCGCTTTTGAAAAGAATATTCTTCTGGAAACGCAGATCGAAGACGGCTTACAAGTAAACGGTAACATTGGACAGCTAAAGGAACTGATTTCAATTCTTTTAGATAATGCATGTAAATATACGCCTGCTAAAGAGACTGTTGTCCTTTCGGTATTCAGAATACAGGATAGAATTCAACTCATTGTAAAAAATACAGGTGTAGTCATTCCACCGGATGCCAAAACCCATTTATTTGAACGCTTTTACCGTCCTGATCAATCCCGTAATCTGGAAACTGGTGGTTATGGACTAGGTCTTGCAATAGCCAAAAGTATTGTAGAGCTACACAAGGGCCAGATTCAGGTCAGGAGTTCTTCTGATGAAGGCACTTCATTTATTGTTACACTTCCGGTCAATTGATCCCTCGTCAGCAACCATCCACCTATTACTGCTGTAAAGGGTGCTACTGCAACCAACCCAAAACACCCAACAACTGTTTGTATAATCTCCCCAGCAACATACTTATAATTTAGAATATTAGCAATTGGCGTCCCTTGCGCCATAAAAACCATTAGTAAAGCCAGATATCCTCCGGAATATGCAAGCAATAAAGTAGTTGTCATCGTGCCCATTGCGGCTCTACCAATATTAAAGCCTGATTTTGATGCTTCTTTCCATTCAATTTCAGGCTTTTTTTGTACTACCTCCGCTATCGCAGACGTAATATCTACTGCAATGTCAATTACAGCTCCTGATGCTCCGATGAAAATACTGCTCATAAAAATTCTTGTGAGATTTAGATTTTGATATCCGGAATAAAGCAGGCTTTCAGAGTTCGCCATGATTGCTCCATGTATCTTAAATAAACTCGTAAAAAATATACCTAATACACATGTGATCAATATACCCAGCAGAACTCCTGAAAATGCAGAAAGAAACCTTTTATCAAAACCATAAACCAAAGACAAAATTACAACCGCGATCATACAGACTAGCATGAGTCCGATCACGACAGGATCATATCCCTTCAAACATAGTGGCACCAGAATTTTCCATATACTTAGAATAGAAATTGCAAATGATAGTAATGAACGAATCCCAATCACTCTGGCAAATGCAATTAGTGCAATTGCAAATAGAATCAACAATACAATTTCATATCCAATTCTATAATGATCTATCATATTCACTGATAGTATTTTGTCTTCCTGATAGCTGATAACGACTAAAGCTCTGTCACCCACTTCAAAAATTTTATCACTTTCAAGTGAACCATTTAACAGATTATATCCCTGTGTGATCGTACCTTCGAACTTCCCTCCCAGGAGTTCGATCTGACATGTCTGTTCTCCTGATTTAATAAGTCCTGTACTTATAATTTCACTTTCATCCGTTTTTAGGACTTTTGCACTGCAACGATCAGTACCCTGATAAATAATACTATCCTCATAACCCGTGGGAAGGATTATGAGGATAAGAATTAAAATGATACATAGGATGACCGGCAGCTGAAAACCAATATTTTTTTTCAGCTTATCCATGAGCTAAATTCCTTCTTTCATTTCTATTTTACGCCCGTCAGTGTTTTTAAAGCATTAAAAATATCAGTATTATCATAATATCCTTCAAACTGGTTCTGTCCATTTCCAAGTGCAAATACTGGTACCGGAATTCCTGTGTGTGAATAAGAAGTAAATGAAATACCTGATTTATTGTTCAGAATATGCGTAATTGTTACTGATAAAGGCTCATATGTTCCATATAATACATATTCTTCTTGTGACATTTCTTCCTGATCGGTTGCTCCTGTTTCAAGCGTTCTGTCGTACGCCGTTTTGAGTAATTCATATTCATATTCAGTCAGAACAAGATTAGAATTCGTAGCCGCATCAGAATCTTCTGCTGTCATTAATCCAAAATTAGCTTTTACTTCTTTTAGTACATCTTCAAATGATGTTTTGTTTTCCACATAGCCTTCTACATAGTCAGTATCAAATTTTGCAAATGAAATCTTCTGATTTTCTAAATTGGTAAGATATGTATCATAATTTGTTCCAGCATAACCAATCGAAAGACCTCCGGTTTCATGATCACCCGTTACAATGATTAAGGTATCATCTGGATGTTTTTCATAAAACTCAATTGCTGCTTTTACACTTTCATCTAATGCGATCGTATCATGAATACTTGCTGCCGCATCATTTGCATGGCATGCCCAGTCTATTTTTCCACCTTCAATCATCATAAAAAAGCCAGTATCATTATCAAGGTGTTCAATTCCTTTTTTTACATAGTCAGAAAGCTGCAGCTGTGTATCATCAGTATCCATCTCATATGCCATCGAATCTGAATCAGCTAGTTTCTCATCTATAATGATCACTTTAGAATCTGCACTCGTGACTCCATTCACTTCCTGCTGCGTTTTAACAACTGTGTAACCAGCCTCCTGTGCTAATTGATAAAGATCTTCCTGATTTTCTTCTTCGCCGGTAACCTTTTTTAATCCACCTCCTGCAAAATAGTCGAAGTTACTGCTGATCATTTCCAATCCAATATCATAATAGCTATTTCTGGATTCCTGATGAGCATAAAATGCAGCCGGTGTAGCATGGTTCAGATTTACTGTTGATAAAATTCCTATTTTATAACCTAACTGTTTTTTCAGTTTTTCAGAAATCGTCTCGAACTTTTCTGTCATGGTTGTATCCATATTGATTGTTCCACTATATGTTTTATTGCCTGTGGATATTGATGTCGCAGTAGATGCCGAATCCGGGCAAAATGAGGTTTTGTCAAACGTCTGAGCTGAACCCACAACCGGAAAATCCATGAAAGAAAGTTCCTTTACATCAACCCCACCATCACTACCAGTCGCACCCAGATAATAGGATGCTGACTGAATCTGTGGATAGCTCATTCCATCTCCTATAAAAAGAAAAATATACTTAGGTATTTCAGTCTTTTCCACCTGTTCCACATTTGATGTATCTGCTGCAGTATTCACCTCTTGAGTTTCTACTACTGCTTCTTCTGAAACTGTTGCCTCACTGCTCTGTACACCTGCACATCCAGCAAGCAAACTTGAAACAGTCAGCAAAATTGTAAGTGCCTGCATTAAATAATTTACTGATTTCTTTTTCATTTCATTCTCCTCATTATAATTTATTCGCTCCATAGCCATCATAACAAATGAATGAAAAATCCAATTACAGGTTTTTGTAAAAATTAGACGAGATACGTAAAAAGATCAGATGCACGTCTTGCACATCTGATCTTTTCTTACATTATTATTATAATTTCTTAATCATTCTTCAACCATTTGATTATTTTTCATCTTCATGAAGTCTGAAGTTCGCATATGCACTCATTCCATGTTCATGCATATCAAGACCCTCGATCTGTTCCTGATCACTGACTCTGAGACCATGCATTTTGTCAAGCAGTTTGAAAATTATGAATGCCATGATCGCTACATATACAATAACTGTTGCAACACCCAACGTCTGTATTCCAATAAACTGCATTCTGCTCATCCCCATTCCTTCTAATATAGAGGTTTTACAAAAGATACCTGTCATGATCGTGCCTGCTGCACCACACACACCATGAACTGCAACTGCACCTACAGGATCATCAATTTTTACGACTTTATCAAGGAACTCAACTACGAACACTACGATCAGACCTGCTATGACACCTATTAATAATGCTGAGTAATTTGACACATAATCACAACCTGCTGTAATGGCTACCAGACCAGCAAGCGAACCATTCAGTGTCATGGAAACATCGGGTTTACCATATCTGAACCATGTAATCATCAATACACAGAATGTAGCGGCAACTGCTGAAAGGTTTGTAGTCATCGCAATATCACCAATTGATGTGGATGCTGCTGTAGTCGATCCTGCGTTAAATCCAAACCAGCAGAACCAGAGAATGAATACACCAAGGGCACCAATAACAATATTATGTCCAGGGATCGCATTTACTTTTCCGTTCGGTCCAAATTTACCAATACGAGGACCAACGATCTTTGCACCTACAAGTGCACATACACCGCCTACCATATGTACTGCTGTTGATCCTGCAAAATCATGGAATCCAATACCCGATAACCATCCATCGCTCCAGATCCAGTGTCCTGTAATTGGATAAATAAAGATAGAAATACAAGCACTATACACAAGATATGCTGAAAACTTGGTTCTCTCTGCCATTGCTCCAGAGACGATCGTCGCTGATGTTGCGCAGAAGACAGTATGGAAAATCATAAACACTCCGATTGGAAGACCATTTTTCATACCTAATTCATCTGCCAGTGAATAGGTATCAAAAAATCCGGTCGTACCAAGAAATCCACCTGCATCCTGTCCAAACATAAATGCAAATCCAATCAGAAAGAAAAATATACTTCCCAGAACAAAATCCATTAAGTTCTTCATTGTAATATTTCCGGCATTCTTAGCTCGCGTGAAACCAGTTTCTACAAGTGCAAATCCTGCCTGCATAAAAAATACCAGAAAAGCCGCAACACTTGTCCATAATATATTCAGTAGTAATTCAACCGCGGCTGTACTTTCCATACCGCTTGCAATCAAATCTGTTAATTTCATAATTTTTTCCTCCTTATTTTAAAGATAAAAAAAGGAGCTAGTACATCCGGCTTGCCGCCAAGAATGTGCTATCTCCTTTGATAACCTTTTTTATTCATACTATAAACCGTTTTCAATGCCACATCATTATAATGCGTCATATCCTCTTTCTCCAGTTCTGATCCTTACTGCATCTTCAACATCATAAACAAATATTTTACCATCCCCATAGTTTCCAGTCTTAATCTCTTTCACTATTTTTTCAATTAAGGCCTCTGCTACTTCGGTTGGTACGACCGTTTCGACCTTGATCTTAGGTAAAAGATTTACTCTGTATTCAGCTCCTCTGTACTTGTTGACAATACCCTTCTGATTACCATAGCCCATAACATTCACAATGTTCAATCCGTTCACTTCACTCTTATCAAGTAACTCCTTCAGATCTTCCAGCTTTTCCGGTTTGATGATGATCTCTAATTTTTTCATATTCCTGCCTCCTCCTTAAAATACGAAAAAGGCGCTTACATTTCGTAAACGCCTTTGTTTATGTTAATTATACATATGAATCGTGACTTGTCAAACACTTTTTAATTTTTTATTAATTTCTTATAAACTTTAAAGAAATTTTAAGATCTTTTTGACTGTTTTTTCATGTTACATACCACGATTCTGCTTCCATTCATATTTGCAAAGCTGTATTCCATCCCGTAAAAAATATCCACGTTCAGCGAAACCCAGTTTCTTACAAAGTTTAATCGAAGCATTGTTTTCCGGGTGAATATAAGAACAGAGCTTTGTGATCTGTAGATGTTCGTCTGCATATTTTATAATTGCAGAACATACTTCAGTCGCATAACCTTTCTTCTGATAGCTCTTATCGATCAGATATCCCAGTTCCAGACTGTCAGGTTCATCCTCTTTATACTCAATTCCTGCTCTTCCAATGACATTGCCACTTTCCTTCTCCAATATACTCCACATGCCATACCCATAATAAGTGTAGACATGTTCAATATAGGACTGAAGATATGTTTTTTCCATTTCATGTTCTTCAAAGAGCGGTTCAAGAAAATCTGTCATTCCTTCACCTGAATATATTTCATATAACCGATCAAGGTCTTCCAGGCACGTCTCACGAATAATACATCGGTTCGTCACCAGTATTATAAGAGGTTCCTTATAAAACCTTGCATAAACTTCTTCCAGATAATTTTTTGATAATGCATCCATAGACATGATCACATATCGGATCTCCATGGAAGTCGATGCTTCTGATTGATGATCTTCTGAAAATATGACAGGATAACCACATCGAATTGCTTCGAGACAATACTTCTCCTGATCAGACAGACAAACCGCATTTCGATTCTGTTCTGGCAAGGGCATAGCCTGATGAATAAAATGAAACTTTTTCATTTCAGGCAACTCTTTTATTCTCATCATTTCATCTGTCTTGTTCTGATCCAAAAAATCATAATAGACCGTTTGAAGCATACATTTCCCTCACAAATTTGGACTATTTCCTATTTGCCGGTTCAATGTTGATAGGCTTACCTTTGATCTTAACATTTTTCATTGCTGCCATAACTTCTGCTGCAAGGTGTTTTGGTACTTCTACAAAGGTGTATTTATCAAACATATCAATAGAACCAACCAGGTTTCCTTTGATTCCTGACTCACCTGCAATGGCACCTAAAATATTACCAGCAGTTATTTTCTGATTTTTCCCAATATTGATAAAGAGTCTTACCATTCCTTCTTCGGCGCCTGTATTTTCAAAATCATCTACAACTACTGCTGCATCAGCCTCTTTGTTGCTCAGATACATCTTCACAAAAGCTGCAGCAACATCCATTGCTGTATAATCTTCATCATTAATTTTTTTCTCGATGATTGAAATCATTGATTCCAGATTTTCTGACTCAATGATATTGCTTACATCTTTGAATAGATTCTCTACTCGTGTCTGAGTCACGTCATTTAATGAAGGTACCGGTTTTGCAGCGATTTTAGTCTTGCAGTATCTTTCTATTTCTTTTAATTTGTATACTTCTTTTCCTCTGATAAAAGAAAATGCAAGTCCAGTCTTTCCTGCACGTCCAGTTCTTCCTATTCTATGTACATAATATTCTTCATCCTGTGGAAGATCATAATTAAATACAATATCAATATTATCAACATCAATACCACGTGCTGCAACATCTGTTGCCACCAGAATTTCTGTTTTTCCTTTTCTAAAACTTTCCATGACACGGTCTCTTTGCTGCTGTTTCAGATCTCCGTGGAGACCTTCCGCAAAATAACCTCTACCCTGTAAATCGGAAGTCAGTTCGTCTACCTTCTTTTTTGTATTACAGAAAATTACAGATAATTTAGGATTATAAATATCAATCAGTCTTGATACCAATTCTTCTTTATTTCCCGGCTTAACTTCGAAGTAATATTGCTCAATATTAGAAACTGTAAGTTCTTTTTTAACTACTTTAACAATTTCAGCATCCTTCTGATATGTTTTCGCAATGTCCATAATTGGTTTTGGCATTGTTGCTGAGAACAGAACTGTCTGTCTTATTTCTGGTGTTTCCGTCAAAATTGTTTCTATATCTTCACGGAATCCCATATTCAGCATTTCATCTGCTTCATCAAGAACTACTGTATGAATCCCTTCAAATTTGACTGTCTTTCTACGAATATGATCCATCACACGCCCCGGTGTCCCGATGATGATCTGAACTCCTGCCTTTAATGACCTGATCTGTTTTGTGATATCCTGACCGCCATAAACAGGCAAGATCTTAATATCGTGTGTATATTTACATAACTTACGAAATTCTTCAGCGACCTGAATCGCAAGCTCTCTTGTCGGGCATAAAATAATAGCCTGTGGCTTCTTATTTGCTCTATCTATTTTTTCAAGGGTTGGAATCGCAAATGCAGCGGTTTTACCAGTTCCTGTCTGTGCCTGTCCGACAACATCTCTTCCGGACAATATTACCGGGATTGCTTTTTCCTGTATGGGCGTCATCTCTTCAAACCCCATATCTACGATACCCCTCATCAATTTACTATTAACAACTAATTCATCAAACTTCAAACTTTCACCTTTCACCTTTCACTAAATCGCGAAAAAAAGCTTCAGTCAGAAAAAACGGCCTCTAGGCATCCATTTTTCGGGACTAAAGCGTGTTTACAACTATATAACATTATCAGAGATGTTGCAATCTGTCAACAAATTTTATCACTCACTAACATATGTCGCAAGAATACTCCACACATCGGGTGTTTCAAGACCAAGTTTCCAGGCTGCCACACCTCCAAGTTCATATTTGCGCATCACGTTCAGTTTCACGTCGAGGGAAGCAGCATCCTCAAGCCAGACCTGATAAAGGACATCATCCGCATTGAACTCTGCATAATTCTGACAGGTAACTTCATCCCAGACTGCAGTTGCTCCGTTTGACGACAGAAAACTTTCTGCTATTCCCATTCCAACACTTTCCGCCGTGACCTCAGCTCCTTTTGTAGACCAGACTCTTGTATAAAAAGGAACAGCATTAATGACTTTATTAGTAGGAACTTCCGCTACCGTGTTCGCGATTCCTTCTTCAACAAAATCAATTGATGCAACAGAGCCTGCCACACCGCCTCCTGCGTAATGTTCATCGTAGCCCATGATGATTACATAGTCTGCAACAACCCCCTGCTCTTTACGAAAATAATGAGCCGAATAATCCTTTGGAACATAATTATCTATGGAAAGAACAAGCTGATTTGCCCTGCATGCTACGGACAGTTCCCTGATGAACTGAATAAAATGATCACCTGTTTCTTCACTCAGTGTTTCAAAATCAATATTGATTCCATCCAAGTCGTTTTGAAGCGCAGTATTGACAAGATTTGTTACAAGTAAATTTCTTTTTGAAGTGTAGGACAATATTTCCTTTGTATCGATCTCGGGATTAAAGTTATCTATTAATCCCCATACTTCAAGCCCCATACTGTGTGCCTGATTCACATAGTCGATCGAAGCAAGACTGGTAAAATTGCCCTGATTATCACTTAGTGAGAACCATGTTGGCGAGATCACATTGACACCTGTCGCTTCTGCCATCATTTCCGACAAATAAGCATTCGCTGAAAGGTTGGTCACCTGATGCCAGACCAGATTGATCTTATGGTCTCTTGTCATGCTTGAATAGAATGGTTCTTCCACTTCTTTTACAGCCTGCTGTTCTTCCGTTCTAATGTTTTTCAAACGTTTGTTTTCGACATATCCAATCACAGAGTCTGATGTTTTTACTTTAGACCATGTATCCATTTCTTCTAATATAACAACAGTATCTCCTTTTTTAAGATCAGATAAAATTTCACTCTTGATTCCACCAAGTATTCTTACCGCTGTATCTTTTCGGATTTCTGCAAGTTTGATCTCTGACCACTGATTCATGATCTGAACTCTGGAAGGATTTTCAAAGACCTGATACGATAAATTTGTATACTTTTTCAGATAGTCAATTGCAATATACAGTGTATCCTGATCCATAACCGAAACCGGGAAGATTTCCTTCATTTCCTGTCCATCCTGCATGTAAGAACTGCTTCCTACAACATTGCTGATGGTATTGGCTGGCCCCGTATATAGAAGAAGTCCTTCATTTTGATCAAAATACAGTCTGTCATTAAAATAGCTTTTCACCGTATTAAAATCCAGGTAAATAAAGCCATCAATATTCTTTGCCTTCTGTTCAAGAAGTTCATCTCCGAGCATGATTGCTGTTTCATCACTGGTATTTATATGAAAATACTCGTTTAAATCTGCTCTTTCTTTTGAGTATGTATATCTTTCAATAATCTTCATCCCAAATGTCGCCGCCACTACAATTAAAATTAGGACGATCGCGACAATAACCGGAATTATTCTTTTCTTCATTCCAAATTACCTCCTGACCGTCCTAATTATATCAGACTCAAACATTCACGTCATTATTCTTTTTTTGTTTTTTTATTAATTTTTGTTTACACTCAGCAACTGCATGGAGGGGCTTCCATCAATCTTGCTTTTGTGCTTACGCTGATTAATCGTTACCTGTCGTTCCTGTTACAATTATGGCTTATAATAGATTTGATCCAGATATTATATTACTTTTAAGATTTACTGATCGTTCAGAACTGTTCAATTTTATCGTATCTTAATTCTCTCAGCTGACCGCGATCGTCCAATACATAGTCTGCCATATACACGGCTCCCTGTTCCTGACAGCATTTCGACGCAATTTCTTCGGGGGATGATACCCTTCCTTCAAAATAAAGAATTACACCTCCACAGACGAACCACCTTAGTCTGGCGTATTCTTCCAGCTGATTCCTTTTTAAACTTAAAATTTAGGTAACCCCCCATCTAATGAGTTTTGACCAAAAGGATCTGTGATATAAAAATATAGACTGATACTTCATTTTTCTTAAAATAATGACGATAAATGTAATAGAATCTCAGAGATGTAAGGATTGCATCAAAATAATACTACACGTTTTTCATAAAATGTTTGAATTGTTTGAATTTGAATTGTTTTAGTTTGGAATAAATGATTTAGCGAACAGGCACGTACGCCTGTAAGACAATATCCCCCTGGAAGACCCATAGGGAAAATAGACAGGAAGGAGTTCCTTCCTTAAACGAAAAATAGATCTATCTGATATAAATCAGTTCTGACCGGATCAAAAATCCGAGTCTGTTTTGTTCCTGCCTCCTAACCGATACCGATTATCCAAGAACATCTCTAGTTCATATTATAGGTGTTTTTGTCCGAAAATACAAGTAATTTCTAAAATAATTTTAAAATTGTATGAAATTTTTGAAACTATCCACAGTGCTATTGACTTCGGAAAATATACAGTATAATATCATCATATATTACAAAACTGTTGTTGATCTGGTGTTTCAGTCACGGTACCTATTCACTGTTCTTAGCATAAAAGAAAAGGATGTGATACTATGAAGATTGAAAAAGTGAATGACCATCAAATTCGTTGTACCTTAACCAAAGCAGATCTGGCAGATCGCGAACTAAAGATTAGTGAGCTCGCATATGGAACGGAAAAAGCAAAGACCTTATTCAGAGATATGATGCAGCAGGCTGCATTTGAATTCGGTTTTGAGGCTGAAGATATTCCACTTATGATAGAGGCTATTCCTTTGAATTCAGAGTGCATCGTTCTTATTATTACCAAAGTTGAGGATCCTGAGGAACTTGATACCAGGTTCTCAAAATTTGCTCCTTCTGTTCATGATTCAGAAAATGGTAATGAAGAGACATCTCATGTTGTTTCCGAAGGCGCTGACGATGTTCTTGATTTATTTAAAAGGATCCATGAAGGTAATTTTATAGATGTTCCTGCAAAAGAAGTTTCTTCTGAACCCGTTGCAGAACCTGCAGCCGAGATTCCTGAAAAAGAAGTTCCATCAGAAAAAGAAGAAAAACGGCCGATGAATCTGACAAAGATCTATCAGTTGGATAACCTTGATTCAGTAACCAGATTATCCCGCGTGCTCCGCTTCTACTATCAGGGCACAAATTCATTGTATAAAAATAAACAAACAGGAGCTTATACTCTTGTTATTTCCAAAAGCGGACATACACCTGAAGAATTCAATAAGATTTGTAATATGATATCAGAATATGCAACACCAGAACGTTTTAGTCATGCAGGTGAAGCATATTTAGAGGAGCATTTTGAACCAGTTGTAAAAAACAACGCAGTTCAGTCATTTGCACTCATTTAAAAAAGGCCGGAGTAAAATCCGGCCTTTTACTATTCTCTGCTTTCACGAAATCAGAGTGCATTAATTCTAGACATCAGTTCATTAATGTCCATTCCATGAACCATGGCTGCTTCTTCCAGTGATTCTCCCTGTGCTGAAGGGCATCCAAGACAGTGCATTCCGGCTTCCATAAGTACAGGTGCAACTGCAGGATTGGTTCTTAATATTTCACCAATCGTCATTTCTTTGCTTATTTCTGACATGATCATACCTCCTGTAAGTTTCATCATCCTTTTTAAACGCAAATCTGATGAGAACTGCGATGAAAATAAGTATATTACTTTTTTCTTCTTTCTGCAACTCCTCAGTATTTTTAC
>JAQVCQ010000098.1 GCA_028689715.1 Lachnospiraceae bacterium | reverse complement strand
GCAAAATCAGTTCTTCTTGTTCCGATTGAAGCTGTAAATGCTGACACGGAGGGTGATTTCTGTTATGTTGTTGAAAACGATATCATAGTCAGAAAACCGGTTACGATTGGTATTACATCAGATGAATTTGTTGAGATTGTTGAAGGCCTTTCAGACGGAGACCAGGTGATCAAAACACTTCCGGTGGGAGCAGAAGAAGGAAGTAAAGTAACAATCATACCGGAAACAGAAGAGTAGAGGAGAGCAACATGTCACAGGCGTGGGAATATATTAAAATTGCCCTGATGAATATTAAAAGTAATAAAGGCAGATCCATCCTTACCATGCTGGGTATCATTATTGGAATTTCTTCTGTTATCATGATTATTTCGGTGGGAAATGGAATTAAGAACAGGGTCAATGGAGAACTGAATGATATGGCTGGCGGACAACTATATCTAATGGTAGACAGTTCGAAAAATAAAAGCAATATTGAATTTACTGAAAGTGATTTTGATGCAATTATGACTAAGGTCGATCATGTCAAAGGCGTCACACCTGCGTTCCAGATGTCCGGAACAGTAGCAGGAAGGAAAGGAAATTTTGACTCCTATGTTACCGGAGGAAATCATTTCCTGGAATTTTCATCCAGTGATAAAATAATCAAGGGAAGATATTTTACCGAGGATGAATATTATTCAGCACGAAAAGTATGTATCATAACAGAAAAAAGTGCGAATAAGCTATTTGGTACAACGGACGTGATTGGAATGAATTTGGAAGTGACGATGTATAATGCATCACAGGAACTTGAAATTGTAGGAATCAGGGAAGATAGTTCATCCGCTCTTATGGGGATGATGGGATATGGAGACATTTTACAGGTAGAGATGCCAATTACAGTAATGGGCTCAGCTTATGGTTTTTATGTGGATGGTTTTGAAAGTTGTTACATCATTGGTGATTCTGCAACTTATTCAACACAGATCGCGCAGGAATCTATTAAATTAATGGAAGGGCGCTTTAATGTAAGGGGAGAAGGTATATTTACAGTCCAGAACTTTAGTGACTATATGACACAGATCAATTCGGTACTGGGTTATATTACATTGTTCGTTGTATTTGTAGCAGCAATTTCATTGCTTGTAGGTGGAATCGGCGTTATGAATATTATGTTAGTCTCTGTCACGGAGCGTACAAGGGAAATTGGTATTCGAAAAGCACTTGGAGCACGGACTGGTTCCATCCTGACACAGTTCCTTTCGGAATCTGCGATTATTACATTGATTGGTGGTATTATTGGTATTACACTTGGTGTGCTTGGCGCTCTTGGAATCTCGGCGCTGATCGGATTTACACCTGAAGTCAAATTAACGACAGTGTTTGGTGCATCGATGTTTTCAACAGCAGTTGGATTATTTTTTGGAATTTATCCGGCAAAAAAAGCAGCAAAATTAAGTCCGATCGAAGCACTTCGCCATGAATAGCATGCGGTTCGGAAACACAAAACTTGCACTTTAGTTAAAATTCAGTATAATAAATGTGAGAGCACCTACTCTTGTGGGTGCTCTTTTAAATCTTATCTAATATAGAAAGAGTAGAGAATGGAATTAACAATAGAAGTTACCACAACACAGTCAGACTTATATGATTACAGATTGAACAGACGCTACACCAGTCTTCTTGGAATTTTAATTACGATGACTGGAATCCTTATTGTTGCAAATGCGATTAGAACAGAAAATCTGTTCATATCAGCAATTGGATTCTGCCTGATTCTATTTGTACCTTTTATAGAATTTTATATACTTAAGAAACAGTTAATACAAAATAGTTATAGGATAAAACCAGTTCAGTATCATATGGATGAACAGGGAATAAAATGTACATATATAAATAAGAAAACAGAATCTGTCATGTGGGAGCAGGTAGTAAAAGCTGGTTCCACACACAGTATTTTTTTTCTTGAATGTAAAGATGGAAAAACTATTATACTTCCGAGAAGAGAAGTAATGAATTATCTCGGTGAAGTGATTGGAATGATCTCTAAGAATATTTCACCTGAAAAAGTCAGAATCAGATTATAATGTGGAGACAGAATATGATATTTGAGACATGGACACCCGAAGAAACCAGAGAGATAGGAAAGCAGCTCGGCGAAAACGCAGAACCTGGACAGATTTATCTTTTGGATGGAGATCTTGGTGTTGGAAAAACAGTGTTTGTTCAAGGCGTTGCAGAAGGATTAGGGATTCGAGGACCAGTTAATAGTCCCACTTTTACAATATTACAGGTATATGAAGATGGAAGAATTCCATTTTATCATTTTGATGTATACAGAATAGCAGATATTGATGAAATGGATGAGATCGGATATGAAGATTATTTCTTTGGTGGAGGAGTATGTTTTATTGAGTGGGCTGAATTGATTGAAGAAATATTACCAGCTGACTGTATACAGATCCGAATAGAAAAGGAATTAAAAAAAGGATTTGATTATAGAAGGATTACAATTGATAAATAATTACCGGTATCATTGATAAAAGTAAAATTATAAAAGGCAAAGTATAAAAGGCAAAGTATAAAAGGCAAAGTAAAAAGAAAAAACGTTACAATAGAATTGGAGACCGATATGAAAATATTAGCGCTGGATAGTTCAGGTCTGGTTGCATCTGTTGCAATCGCTGAGGATGACAAGCTGATTTCAGAATATACAGTTCAATATAAAAAGACACATTCTCAGACGCTTCTTCCCATGTTGGATGAAGTATCCAAAATGATAGAATTAGAAATAGAATCCATAGACCTGATCGCAATCGCGAAGGGTCCGGGTTCGTTTACTGGGTTACGAATTGGTGCTGCAACGGCAAAAGGGCTTGCGTTTGCTACCAAGAAGCCCATTATAGGAATCCCAACAATTGAAGGACTTGCATACCAGCTATACGGAGCAACACAGATCATATGCCCGATCATGGATGCAAGACGTGGACAGGTCTATACTGGTCTTTATCAATTTCAACCTGAAAAAAATGAAGAGCATGAGCAATTTCGCTTCATGCTGAAAGAAATCAAAGAACAGTGCACGCTACAGATTGAAGAGATCATTGAAGAGATCAACCAGGCAAACAAAAGTGTTATGTTTACAGGAGATGGGATTCCTGTATTTGAGAGCAGGATTGCCGAATTGATCCGTGTTCCTTATTCATTTGCGCCTTTACACAGGAACAGGCAAAGTGCAGCAGCAGTCGCAGCACTTGCATTTGAGTATTATAAGGAAGGCAAAATTACGAAGTCATCAGAGTTTCATCCTGAATATCTCAGACTCTCCCAGGCCGAAAGGGAAAGAAAGGAAAAATTATCCCAAAATGCTGATCGTTAGAGAAATGAAAGATACTGACGTAAAAGAAGTGGCTTTAATTGAAGAAAAAGTATTCTCTATGCCGTGGTCGGAAGAGGCTTTCCTGGAAATGATCAGGTGCCCGGATGCATATTATGTTGTGGCAGAAGAAGATGGACAGATTTTGGGCTGTAGCGGAGTCAGAAATATACTTGGCGAAGGTGAAATTACCAATGTTGTAGTAAAGGAAGAATTTCAAGATCGTGGAATAGGTAAAAAGATGTTGCTGGCTCTATTAGATGTAGGAACAGATGCCGGTGTTGAAGCCTTTATTCTTGAGGTCAGGAAAAGCAATGAAAAGGCAATCCATTTATATGAAAGCCTTGGATTTGTTGTGGAAGGAATCCGCAAAAATTTTTATGAAAAGCCCATGGAAGATGGTCTGATCATGTGGAAAAGAATAACAGTATGATCGGAACATTCCGATTAAAAATAAAATAAAGAGGTAATATATGTTAGATGTTTGTTTACTTGGAACAGGTGGAATGATGCCACTTCCTTATCGGTGGCTGACTGCTCTTATGGCACGGTATAATGGAAAAGATATTTTGATAGACTGTGGTGAAGGCACCCAGATCGCGATGAAAGAAAAGGGATGGAGCCCAAAGCCAATTGAAGTGATTTGTTTTACACATTACCACGCAGACCATATCAGTGGACTACCGGGCATGCTTTTAACGATGGGAAATGCAGAGCGAACAGAACCGCTCACTTTGATTGGACCGAAAGGACTTAATAAAGTGGTAAGTGCGCTCAGGGTGATCGCGCCAGAACTTCCATTTCAGATAGAATGTATTGAAATCGCTGAGAATGAACAGAAATTTCAATTTGACGGATTTCGTATAGAAGCGTTTCGGGTAAATCACAATGTAATTTGCTATGGATATAGCATTGTAATTGACAGAACGGGCAGATTTCATCCTGAAAAAGCAAATTCGCTTGGGATTGATAAAAGATATTGGAACAAATTACAAAAAGGTGAAACGATCGTCGCAGGTGAGAATATCTTTACACCAAATATGGTGTTGGGAGAGTCAAGAAAAGGTCTGAAAGTAACTTATACGACAGATACCAGACCGACTGACAGCATAGTAAGTCATGCATCAGAAGCTGACCTTTTCATATGCGAAGGAATGTATGGTGAGGCAGAAAAAGCTGGCAAGGCAAGAGAGAATAAACATATGACTTTTCAGGAGGCGGCAACTCTGGCAAAAAATGCAGGTGTACGTGAAATGTGGCTGACACACTTTAGCCCATCATTAACAAAACCGGAAGAATTCATGTCAGATGTCAGAAAAATATTCTCAAATTCCTATGCGGGAAAAGACGGAAAGACCAAAGAACTGTTTTTCGACGAAGAAGAATAAAAGAAACAACAGGGAGGTTCTTATGAGCAGGTTTAAGGGGACAAGAGGCACGATCATACTAATTGTACTTATTTTAATGGCTCTGAGTTACTACACATATCTTTCAAACAGAAATGAAGAACCGGTAAATGATAAGCCTGAGATAACCAGAGTTCAGGATGTTTTATTGCGTGATCTTAAAATTCAATACCCCCCATCACCCAAGGAAGTTGTAAAATATTATGGAGAGATCACACAGTGTTTTTATAGTGAAGAATATTCTGAGGAAGAACAGACCGATCTTGCATTAAAAATACGAGAACTCTACGACGCGGAACTTATTGCAGATAAAACGCAGGAACAATATCTGAGTGATCTAAATCAGGACATTGAAGAATATAAAGAAAAAGGGATCGTGATTTCCAGTTTTGCGACTTCTGCAAGTACGGACGTAGAATATTCGACAATAGATGGAAAAGAATATGCCTCTCTATACTGTACTTTTACGTTGAGACAGAATACTGAACTTTCAGCTACGGTGCATAAGTTTTTATTGAGAAAGGATGAAGAAGGCCATTGGAAGATTCTTGGCTGGACGCTTGCAGACAAAGAAGTATATGAATAAGAAAAAGATAGATAGTTTAGAAAATGCGGAAGATATGAAAAAGGATCTATTAATACTTGGAATTGAAACATCCTGCGATGAAACTGCGGCAGCAGTAGTGTGCGGAGGGCGGACAGTTCTGTCGAATGTGATTTACTCTCAGATTGATCTTCACACACTTTATGGAGGGGTTGTACCTGAAATTGCATCCAGGAAGCATATCGAGAAAATTGATCAGGTAATTGAACAGGCATTAAAAGAGGCAGATAAAAAGCTTGAGGAGATCGATGCGATTGCAGTCACATATGGTCCGGGACTTGTTGGCGCTTTGCTGGTCGGTGTATCAGCTGCCAAGGCAATCAGCTATGCTGCAAAGATTCCGTTGGTCGGAGTACATCATATAGAAGGTCATATTAGTGCTAATTTTATTGAGAATCCGGATTTAGAACCCCCGTTTTTATGTCTGGTCGTTTCAGGAGGACATTCTCATCTGGTTTTTGTAAAAGCTTATGGGGAATATGAAATACTGGGACGAACGAGGGACGATGCCGCGGGAGAAGCCTATGATAAAGTAGCCAGAGCAATAGGTCTTGGTTATCCGGGAGGACCAAAGATCGATAAGATCGCAAAAGAAGGGAATCCTGAAGCGATTCATTTTCCGAGAGCAAAAGTGGAAAATTCAAATTTTGATTTTAGTTTTAGTGGTCTGAAATCTTCGGTGTTAAATTATTTGAACGGAATGAAGATGAAAGAGGAACCAGTTCATATCCCAGATGTGGCGGCATCTTTTCAAAAAGCTGTTGTGGATGTTCTTGTAGACCATTCGATGGCGGCATTAAAAGAGTATCATATCAACAAGTTTGCGATTGCGGGCGGAGTTGCTTCGAATTCTGCTATCAGGGAGGCTTTTGTTCAGGCGTGTAAAAAATCAGAGATCGAGTTTTATTATCCGTCGCCAGTCTACTGTACAGATAATGCGGCAATGATTGCTGTGGCAGGGTATTATGATTTTAAAAAAGGTATGACGAGTGGGCTTGATCTGAATGCGGTTGCCAACCTCAAGCTTGGTGAACGATAACAGCAGGAAGAACATTTTTATTTCCCCTTATTTGTACTTGTGTCAAAATACGCAGATGGGAGACAAACATGAAGAATGTAGCGGTTATACTGGCAGCAGGTCAGGGCAAACGTATGAACTCAGCAACGAAAAAACAGTTTCTTCTTATTAATGAGAAAACTGTGCTCAGTTACTCTGTAAATGAGTTTAGTCGTTCGGATCTTATAACAGAACTTATTATTGTGACTTCGGTAGACGAAATAGAAGGATTAAAAAAAGAATATTGTGATTCGGATTCTGTTTTGAAACCATGCCGTGTGATCGAGGGCGGAAAAGAACGATATCATTCTGTTTATAATGCTTTGAAAAGCATAGATGATTGTGATTACGTTTTTATTCATGATGCTGCACGCCCTTTTTTGACACAGGAGATTTTGCAGCACTCATTTCAGGAGGTATTGAAATATCAGGCATGTGTTACGGGTGTTCTGTCAAAAGATACGGTCAAAATTGCATCTGCTGATGGATTTGTAGAAAAAACACCAGATCGAAGTAAAGTTTGGATCATTCAGACACCTCAGGTCTTTTCTTATAAATTAATCAAAAGAGCATATGATTCGCTGATCAGTCAGGAGATGGACCTGATCAATCGTGGCATTGCGATAACAGACGATGCCATGGTCGCGGAAACATTTACAGATGTTCGTGTTAAATTAATAGAAGGTGATTATCATAATATTAAAATTACAACACCTGAAGACATTAAAATAGCAGAGGTCTTCAGCAGTCGGGTCATATAAAAAATGTTCTGAGTGATGCTATAATAAACGTGGTCAGCGGAGTATCTGTCATGCTAAGATGCGGGTATAAAAAGTGGATAAAAAAACGATAAAAAAACTTTACAAATCTTGTTGACAGCAAAATACAAAAATGATAGAATACAAATTGTCGCTGCGGGAGTAACGAACACAGCGAGCGGAACAAATTGTTCTGCAATAGGGAATATGGAGAGGTATCGAAGTGGTCATAACGAGGCGGTCTTGAAAACCGTTTGTCCGAAAGGGCGCATGGGTTCGAATCCCATCCTCTCCGTTTTTTTTTAGGCTTTTGGAGAAGTACCCAAGAGGTTGAAGGGGCTCCCCTGGAAAGGGAGTAGGTCGTTAATAGCGGCGCGAGGGTTCAAATCCCTCCTTCTCCGTTCGGTTGAAAAAATATAAAAAAACATATTGACACGAAAGTGATGACATGATATTATATTCAAGCTGACCGATACATAACAGCAACAAAACAGACATCCGAAAGGATGACAGACGAACCTTGAAAAGGAAGATTTGAAGCTCGAAAGAGAAGAGAAGATTCTAGGAAATAAAATTCCTAAACAGTAATGCAACCCTGAAAATTC
>JAQVCQ010000015.1 GCA_028689715.1 Lachnospiraceae bacterium | reverse complement strand
GCAAAACAGATGGGAATGTAATTTTAAATAATAATAGTATATAGAAAGATCGTAAAAGTTGATGACTTTTACGATCTTTTTTTGCTTAAAAAACCGTAAAAGTCGTTTAGCCTTTTACGGTTTTTTAGTGCATAGATAATAGAAAAATTAATTAAGAACAATAAAATATAGAAGTAGTTGCTCTACTAATATAATTTTCAGTATGCTATAATAAATTATATAATTTTTGAACGTATGTAATGAAGCTGTTAACAGCTATGGAAACATTGCGAAAGCTTTTAAGGTTCTGAATGAACATTGATCTTTCAGAACTGTGAAAAGAAATGTTAACTTATATTCTCGTGATAGTTTGCAACAAATTAGTGTTGTAAGGAATGTATTGATTCATAGTAATGAAATCGCTATTTACGGGCTATACCGTTTAATAACGATTTGTTTTTATGTGTTTTATTTTGCCGGACAGTTCTATCTGTTCAGTAAAATTTATTTGCTGTTGTATAAGGATTCTAAAGGAATGAGTTTATGATAAACAAGACAAAGAAAGATGAACTGGAGTTTTTGAACCACATCATCAGTTTAATTAATAATAAATATAAAAAAGTAGTAGAAAGTCATGATAGCACATCTGATGATATTTCAGATATGAAGAAGTATTTTTGGGATAATATCACAGATATGGATGGCGCTGAAAAGAATGCAAACAGAATGCAGATTCTGGATGTGTCTATATCGAATGATAATACAGATACAATAAAACGAGGATTGGAAAAGCTGAGGAAATCTCCGTATTTTGCAAGAATTGATTTTAAAGACAGTGAAATTCATATGCCAGTTTATATTGGAATAAGAGGTTTCAGTGATGAAAATACCAGACAGGCCATTATCTTTGATTGGAGAGCACCGATTTCAAGCATGTTTTATGATCATGAAGTAGGAGCTGCTTCATTTCATGCACCGGATGGTATGATTGAAGGAGAACTCACATTAAAAAGGCAGTATAAAATAAGCCGTGGTCAGATGGAATATATGATTGAAAGTAATGTGAGTATTGATGATGAAATACTGCAAAAAGAGTTGAGCAGTAATTCAGATGAGAAGATGAAAAATATTGTTGCTACAATACAAAAAGAACAAAATGCAATCATACGAAATGAAGAAGCAAATGTATTGATTATTCAGGGAGCAGCAGGCTCTGGAAAAACATCGATCGCACTTCACAGAATCGCTTTTATGTTATACCGATTTAAAAATACGATCAAATCATCAGACATGTTAATTCTTTCTCCAAATAAAGTCTTTGGTAATTATATATCCAACGTATTGCCAGAACTTGGTGAAGATAATATGCAGGAAATCGGATTTGAAGAGATCGCCAGGGAAGTGCTTGGAAATAAAATAAAGTTCCAGACGTTTGCTGAACAGGTTTCTTATTTACTGGATGTTGATGATGATGCCATGAAGACCAGAATCGAATATAAAGCCTCTGTCAGTTTTTATATGGATCTGCAGGAATACCTGAACGAGTTAGAAGAACAGTATTTTGAAGCACATAATATTGTGATACAAAGATATGTTTTCCCAGGTGAGAAGATCAAAACTATGCTTAGAAGCATACCCGATCTACCTTTGAAAAATAAAATCGCAAAGTTGAAAAAAGATCTTCCTCTTAAAATGAAGATGCTTTTAAGCCACAAAGGAATAGAGTGGAAACAGGAATACAATACTAAAATTAAGAATGAAATTGATTCTATGTTTCCATTTAAAAATATCCAGGAAATATATAAGAACTTTTATCAAAAGATAAAAAGGCCGGAATTGTATCAAATGGCTGAAAAAAACAAATATGAGTACAGTGATATTTTTCCGCTTGTTTTCACGAAATTATTTTTTGAAAAAGTAGAAGATTATTCTTATGTAAAGCACCTCTTAATTGATGAAATGCAGGATTATACGCCAATTCAATATGCTGTAATCAACAAATTATTCAGGTGTAAAATGACGATTTTAGGGGATGCTTACCAGGCAGTCAACCCATACAGTTCATCATCTGCAGGTAAAATAAGAGCTGTTTTTAATCAGAGTCAGAGTGTAGTTTTAAAAAAGAGCTACCGTTCCACGATAGAGATCTCAGAGTTTGCACAAAAAATCTCTCCCAACCCTGATATCATACCAATTGAAAGACATGGTTATGAACCAACTGTGGAAGGATTTATTACAGATAGGGAACAAATAAGTAGAATAAGAGAAATTCTCCTGGAGTTTCAAAAATCAGAATATATGAATCTGGGAATTATCTGTAGAACAGAAAAAATGGCGAAACAGATTTATCAAAATCTGAGTGATATAGAGGGAGTACATTTCATCGATTTTAAAAGTAAAGAATTTAAGGACGGTATGATCATTACAAGTTCTCATATGTCAAAAGGGCTTGAATTTGATCAGGTCTTAATCCCAAATGTATCCAACGAAGAATATCATTCAAAGATGGATCAAAAGATGCTTTATGTAGCGTGCACAAGAGCAATGCACAAATTATCACTGACGTATGTTGGTGAGAAAACAAAGTGGCTCAATTGCGTTGATACGCAGAAAGGTAATGAATGAAAGAAAATGAATTAAATGAAAAAAAAGTAAAGATCATACCTCTTGGAGGACTTGAAAAAATAGGAATGAATATCACTGTTTTTGAATATGAAGACAGTATGATAGTTGTAGACTGTGGAATTTCATTTCCTGAAGATGATATGCTTGGAATAGATCTTGTTATTCCTGATTTTTCTTTTTTATTGGAAAACAGAGATAAAGTGAAGGGATTTTTTATAACACATGGTCATGAAGACCATATTGGAGCATTACCATATATTCTAAAAGATTTAAAAGTTCCGATATATGCAACCAAGTTAACACATGGACTGATTGAATTGAAGTTAAAAGAACATAATTTGTTAAAGAGTGTGAAGCAAAAGATAGTAAAACATGGGCAGTCTATAAATTTGGGAGGATTTCGTGTTGAATTTATCAAGACGAATCATAGTATTGCGGATGCATCAGCACTTGCAATAACAACACACGCCGGCACCATTTTTCATACCGGAGATTTTAAAATTGATTATACTCCGCTGTTCGGCGATGCGATCGACTTACAGCGATTCGCAGAAATTGGCAAAAAAGGAGTTTTGGCTTTAATGTGCGATAGTACTAATGCACTAAGACCAGGGTTCACTGTGTCAGAGCGCATGGTGGCTAAGACTTTTGACAATTTGTTTGCAGAACATAAACATAACCGAATGATCATTGCTACATTCGCTTCCAATGTTGACAGGGTCAATCAGATCATTAGTACTTCTCATAAATTTGGAAGAAAAGTCGTGATTCAGGGCAGAAGTATGGTCAATGTAATCAAAGTCGCGACAGAGCTTGGGTATCTCCAAATACCGGAAAATACAATTATTGAAGTTGAACAAATGAAAAATTATGCAGATGAACAGCTTGTAATTATTACTACCGGAAGTCAGGGTGAAAATATGGCAGGACTTTCGAGGATGGCTGATTCAACGCATAAAATAATCAGGATCAAACCTGGAGATAAAGTTATATTTAGCTCTACACCAATACCAGGTAATGAAAAAGCAGTTTCCAGAGTGGTCAATGAATTATCAAGAAAGGGTGCAGATGTCATCTACCAGGACACACATGTTTCGGGACATGCCTGCCAGGAAGAACTAAAGTTAATATATACATTAATCAATCCACAGTACGTAATACCTGTACATGGTGAATTTAAACACTTAAAAGGTCAGGAAAAGTTAGCACAGTCAATGGGAATACCAAATGAAAATATATTTGTATTGCAGTCAGGTGATGTACTGGAACTTTCTAAGAAAACTGCTGGAATAAATGGGCATGTAAAAGCAAAGGAAGTATTTGTTGATGGCATAGGAGTAGGGGACGTTGGCAGCATTGTCATTAAGGACCGACAAAATTTATCTGAGAATGGTCTGATCATTGTTCTTGTATGTCTTGAAAAAGGAACAAATCAGGTACTTTCGGGTCCGGATATTGTATCCAGAGGATTTGTTTATGTGAAGGAATCAGACGTCATGATGAAACAAATCAAAATGATTGCGGAGCAAAGTCTGAATAAAGGGAATAACACCAGGGATTGGAGTAAAATCAAAAATACGATTAAAGAAGATATCAATGATTATATCTGGAAAGAAATGAAGCGTACTCCTGTAATTTTACCAATTATAATGGAAGCATAAAAGCGATTAATATATTGACATTCATCGATATGAAGAATATAATAATAACAGATTGATAGATATCGATATATTAAATGTAAGGAAGGTGCTTATTATGAAAGTGGTTTGGGATTTTATTCAGAACCAGATACTTGGTATGAAATGGTTAAATGCATTAATAGGAGATGGTCTGAGTGCGATAGGAATTGATATCTCTTCCAGAATAGGAGGCAGTGTCCAGTTTTTTCTATATGATACAATAAAAATACTGGTTTTATTATCTGTGCTGATCTTTATCATATCCTATATACAAAGTTATTTTCCGCCGGAAAGAACAAAGAAAATTCTGGGAAGATTTTATGGGATAAAAGCAAATATTTTAAGTGCATTGCTAGGAACTGTTACACCGTTCTGCAGCTGTTCCTCCATTCCTTTGTTCATTGGTTTTACAAATGCAGGTCTGCCGGTAGGAGTCACATTTTCGTTTTTGATTTCTTCACCACTTGTTGATCTTGGTGCATTAATACTACTAATGAGTATTTTTGGGGCAAGAATTGCATTCACATATGTAATTGTAGGACTTGTGCTTGCGGTAGTAGGTGGAACGATAATTGATAAATTAGGAATGGAAGACTATGTCGTAAAATTTATTAATCCTGGCGCAACTGTTGACATTGAAGAACCTGATCTCTCAAAAAAGGATCGAGTGATCTACGCAAAAGAGCAGGTTGTTGCCACGGTCAAAAAAGTTTTTCTTTATATTTTAATTGGAGTAGGAATTGGGGCATTAATTCACAACTGGATTCCGGAATCCTTTATACAGACAGTGCTTGGTGTAAACAATCCATTTTCAGTTCTGATCGCTACAGTAGTAGGAATTCCTATGTATGCCGACATATTTGGAACGTTACCGATTGCTGAAGCATTATTTGCAAAAGGAGTAGGAGTAGGAACCATTCTTTCTTTTATGATGGGTGTTACGGCGCTAAGTTTACCATCAATGATCATGCTAAAGAGAGTTGTTAAAAATAAGTTATTGGCAATTTTTATTGGAGTTGTTGCGATAGGAATTCTTATAATAGGATATTTCTTTAATGCGTTCAGCTTTTTAATTGTATAAGATAGAGGTGGGAAAAATGAAATATGAGAATCAGGCAAATGTGTTTAAAGCATTATGCGATCCCAATCGTTTGTTGATCATTGAAACATTGCAAAGTGGAGATAAGTGTGCCTGTAAGTTATTAGAAGACTTAGAAATCAGCCAATCCACTTTATCCCACCATATGAAGATACTATGTGAAGCAGGGTTCGTGGATTCGAACAGACAGGGTAAGTGGATGCATTATACGATTAATCGTGAAGGATTTGAAAAAGCAAAGAAAATATTGGATGAATTAGAGATACTTAGTATTTAAATGATAAAGAAAAGGAGTGCGATGATGGGATTATTTGGATTTGGTAAGAAAAAAGAGGAAACTGTAGCAGAAAATATATCTGTTGGAGAAGTTGGAGAAGCGGTAAAGGTATTGGGTTCAGGCTGTGCAAAATGTAACGAGCTTGAAGAAAACGTGAAAACGGCATTGGAGCAACTTGGTATGGATACTGCAATTGAGCATGTAACTGATTTTAATGTGATTGCAGCATATGGTGTTATGACAACACCGGCACTCGTTGTAGACGGCAAAGTAGTATCTTATGGAAAAGTATTAAAGGTTGAAGAAGCAGTAAAATTATTGCAGAAAATAAGAGCATAATATACATTCCCTCTAAATGATTTTCAATTCTCTGAAGAAAAAGCATGTAAAACACCAGATTGGTTGTAATACATGCTTTTTTCGTATTTTATTTTACATAAACCTAACATAGAATACATTGACAAATATCTATATGATTACTATAATAAACACATAGATGTTTGTCTATATAAAAACGCAAAGCTAAAGCATAAAAGGAGAACGAGATGATATGGAAGACTACACTCAATTTGCACGAATATTTAAAGCTTTAGGGGACAGTACCAGGTTGAAAATCATAGAGATGCTGTCATGTGGGACATTATGTGCTTGTGATATTTTAGAGTCATTTCAGATAACACAACCAACACTATCCTATCATATGAAAATACTGACCGATTGTGGGTTGGTTAATAGTTATAAAGATGGTTCTTGGATTCATTATAGTAATAATACTGAGCTGTTAGAAAAACTGAAAATTTACTGGGGCACAATTACAACAGAACAAGACGACTGTATCTGTAAGTCATTAAAGGAGAGAGAAAATGAATAAAGAAAAAAAACTTGAGATTGGATTTTTTCAAAAATATTTAACGGTATGGGTCGCACTTTGTATGATAGCAGGGGTATTAATTGGAAAATTCATACCATCAGTTCCATCTTTTTTCAGTCAGTTTGAATATGCCAATGTATCGATACCTACAGCAATACTGATCTGGGTCATGATTTATCCAATGATGATGAAAGTAAATTTTGAAAGCGTAAAAAATGTAGGAAAAAATCCAAAAGGATTATACGTAACATGGGTCGTGAACTGGTTCATTAAACCTTTTACCATGTTTGCGATTGCTTCTTTCTTTTTTTATGTAGTATTTAAGGGACTGATCCCGGCAGAACTTGGTAAAGAATATCTGGCAGGAGCAGTGCTGTTAGGAGCTGCACCATGTACTGCAATGGTCTTTGTGTGGAGCCAGTTAACGAAAGGAAATCCTGCTTATACAGTAGTACAGGTTGCGACCAATGATCTGATCATTCTAGTAGCATTTATTCCAATTGTAAAATTTTTACTTGGAGTCAGTAAAGTAACGGTTCCATGGGATACATTAGTATTATCAGTTGTTTTATTTGTTGTCGTACCATTAACAGCAGGAGTCCTGACAAGAATGCATATCAGTAAAAAGAAGGGAGTAGAGTATTTTGAAAAACAGTTTCTGCCTAAATTTGATAATGCAACGATAGTTGGATTGTTACTGATGCTTGTACTTTTATTCTCCTTCCAGGGAGAAGTAATTTTAAATAACCCATATCATATTTTATTAATTGCAGTACCGTTGACCATACAGACATTTTTAATTTTCTTTATTGCTTATATAGCAGCAAGAGTACTAAAACTTCCACATGATATTGCAGCTCCGGCAGGTATGATTGGTGCATCAAATTTCTTTGAACTTGCAGTGGCTGTGGCTATTGCGTTGTTTGGAATGGATTCGCCGGCAGCACTGGCTACAGTCGTAGGGGTTTTGACCGAGGTGCCAATTATGTTACTGCTCGTCAAGATCGCAAATAATACAACAAGCTGGTTCCCAAAAAGTTCAATTGAAAAAATCAAATAAATCAGAGGAGATAATTAAAAATGAGTGAAAATACGATGAATAAACCAAAAGTTGCTTTTATATGTGTTCATAATTCATGCAGGAGTCAGATTGCAGAAGCATTAGGAAAGCACCTAGCAGGAGATGTTTTTGAAAGTTATTCTGCAGGTACAGAGTTGAAAGATCATATTAATCCGGATGCGGTCAGATTAATGAAGAAAATCTATGGAATTGATATGGAGCTGACACAAAAGAATAAATTAATCGCTGAAATTCCAAATCCGGATGTGGTAGTAACAATGGGATGTAATGTGAGTTGTCCTACAATGCCGTGCAAAATGAGAGAAGACTGGGGTCTTGATGATCCATCAGGCAAAGAGGATGAAGTATTTGAGAAAACCATACAGATCATAGAAGAAAAAATACTTGAGCTAAAAAGCAGATTAACTGGGATTACATTTTAAGTTCATTTTTCAAAGAACCATATGCTTTTGGAGGCATCCCTGTATGTTTCTTAAAAACAGTAATAAAATAATTATAATCATCAAATCCGCATTTTGATGCGATTTCTGAAAGGGATAGTCCAGACTGCTCAGTCAGGAGCAGTCTGGCTTTCTCAATTCTAAGCTTTCTGATATATTCTGCAATCCCAATTCCATAATTTTGTTTTGCGATCTCATAGATTTTAGTCTTCCCAATATGAAAGTATTGGGCTATTTTTGTTGCATTGATCGCTTCGGTATAATGCGCGAGGATATATTCATCGATCTGGACCGGCAGCTCCTGGCGACGCAACGCTACCATTCGTTCCATACAAAGATAAGAAGCGACTGCCTGCATAATATGAGAAGCAGACCTGATCGTTTCATTTGATATGAGCGGCTGTTCATGGAAAACATCTTTTAATTTGCGCATGGAAAGAGGATAGGACTTACATAATTGAGATACATGACGCCAACCTTCTTCATGTGAGGAGAATGAAAGGACATGTCCAAAAAACAGATATCCGATTATGATGTTTCCTAAAAGGATTGGGGTGATACTCTCTGTCAGACCGGCATGGCACTGATATGTATAAAGAGATCTTGTCTTAGTGGCTGTTTCACAGGCCTGTAAGTCACAGATGTGACAATGAGCAGCACCTGTCTGTGTGGAGCGTATGATCTGACAGAATGGGGCAATTGATTCCGGATAGGAAGTCAGTTCGTGAAACGAATCATCAAAAACTGTGATCCGAATATTGGTTAAACTGTAAAAGTCCTTTAATAGTGAATTTAATTTTACAATATCAAAGTTGGATATCATAATACCTCCGGTTTTATTTGGTTTTGTAAATTAAATTTATCATAAAAACGAACAAAATCAAAGTTTTTTGAACGAAACTCTATATAAGCCAGGAGTCAGATGGAATAGAATAAATAGAGTAATGGATTGATCCGGATAAAAATGAAAAAGTAAAGGGGATAAATAAGAGTGAAAAAGAAAATAACATTTGCACTGGCATTTTGTAACAGAGGATTCATGCCAGGAGAATTAATTTATGAAGCTAGAGAAGATATGATTAAGGCTGTAACTTCTGCAGGATATGCGTATATTGCCATGGATGTCGAAGCCACACGCTATGGTGGAATTGAAACAAGGGAGGAAGGACTTCTTTATGCAGACTGGTTGAAGAAGCATGTTGGACAATATGATGGTGTTATTTTTTCAATGCCAATTTTTGCAGATGAAAATGGAGCAATCACAGCACTGCAAGATGCTGGAGTTCCAATCCTGATGCAGGCATATCCGGATGAAATCGGGAAGATGGATTTTTCGCACAGAAGAGATGCGTTTTGTGGGAAGTTTTCTGTAACAGATGTATTTACACAGTATCAGGTTCCATTCACAGTCATGAAACCTCATGTTGTACATCCGCTTTCACAGACTTTTCAGGAAAATTTAAGTGATTTCGCTGCAATATGTCGTGTGGTCAATGGAATGAAGAGATTCACGGTAGGTTGCCTTGGCGCAAGAACAACAGCTTTTAAAACGACCAGATTCGATGAACTTACATTACAAAAATATGGAATCACTGTAGAATCTTTTGACCTGTCAGAACTGATTTATAAAGTAAGTCAGTATTGTGATGATGATCCTAAAGTATTAACAAAAGAATCTGTGCTGATTCATTATTCGGATTTTTCGCAGGTACCTGACAGCAACAGAAAAACATTGGCAAAGGTGTCTGTCGTGATTGATGATTATATAGAAGAATACAGGTTGGATGCACTGACACTTCGCTGCTGGAATGAAATGGAAACGATTCTTCGGATCTGTCCCTGTGTTCTTTTAAGTGAATTGAATGACAGGGGAATTCCGGCTTCCTGTGAGATCGATCTTTGCTCTGCCATCAGTATGCGGGCAATGCAACTAGCTAGCGGTGAACCTACAGCGGTCTTAGACTGGAATAATAATTATGGTGAAAATGAAAATAAAGTGATTCTGTTTCATTGCGGACCAGTCGCACAGTCGTTGATGACCTCAAAAGGAATGGTAACAGAGCATAAAATGTTTGCAAAAGGAGATCCTGGATCTGGGTGGGGAAGCAATGAAGGAAGGATCAGATCATTTCCAATGACATATTCTAATTGTCAGACAAAGGATGGAAAACTTTTGATCTATGTAAGTAATGGAGAATTTACTGAGGATAAAATCGAGACAGATTATTTTGGATGTGCAGGAGTTGCAGAAATACCTGATCTGCAGGATAAATTAATTCGCCTTGCTAGAGGGGGATTTAAACATCATACAGCAGTTGGATCTGGTCAGATGAAGGAGATTTTAAAAGAAGCGTTTACTGTCTATCTGGGGTATGAATGGGTAGAGATCGATCAGTAATAAGGCAAGGAGGAAATTTATGCAGATAGGCGGACTGGATATTGGAACAACAGGGTGTAAACTGACGATTTTTGATGAGAATGGAAAACAACTGAATCAATCGTATTATGATTATTCAGAGTCTCGTAAAAACATACACGAAATTGATGCAGAAGTCATACTGGATAGCGTCTGGAAAGTCATCAAAGAAATGACAACTAAATACGATGACATCACAGGAATCGGAATTACAAGTTTTGGAGAAACATTTATACTGACGGATCAGGAAGGTACACCCCTTTGCCACTCATTACTTTATACGGACCCACGAGGAAAAAAACAGTGCGAGGAACTCTGTGCCAGACTGGAAGCAGTTCGCGTTGCACAGATATCCGGTGTCAGACCGCATGAAATGTACAGCATTCCCAAATTAATGTGGTTGAAAGAAAACAGACCTGATATTTTCAGAAAGACTAAGCATATTTTCTTAATGGAAGATTTTATCATTTTTCATCTGACTGGTGAAACAAAAATTGACTACTCATTGGCAGCAAGAACAATGGGATTTGATATCAAAAAGTTACAGTGGAGCAGAGAAATTTTCATGGCAGCAGATATTGATATATCGCTTATGTCAATGGCAGTACCATCAGGAACCGTTGCAGGAACAGTAAAAGAAGCTGTAGCAGAAGAAACAGGACTGAAAACCATGACCAAAATAATCTGTATTAGTCATGATCAGGTCGCTGCAGCAGTAGGTGCAGGGGCATTTGACTCAAAAATAGCAGTAGATGGTGCAGGCACAGTTGAATGTATCACACCAGTATATGATCAAATCCCAGATATTGAAATCATGTCAGACGGAAATTATGCGATTGTACCTTATGTAATACCGGGTAAATATGTATGCTATGCATTTTCTTATACAGGAGGAGCACTTCTGCAGTGGTGTATCAATACACTTGCAAAATCAGAAAAAGAACTCGCAAAAAGTCAGCATAAAATGGTAAATGAACTACTTGAATCAGGATCTGCAAGTCCGACAGGACTTCTTGTTCTGCCTCATTTTGCTGGAGCTGCAACCCCATATATGGATTCAGGATCGAAAGGGACGATCATTGGGCTGACCACGGTATCGACAGTTGCTGATATATACAGAGGCTGTATGGAGGGCGTGGTGTATGAAATGGTTTTAAATCTGGAACATCTGAAAAAATCAGGTCTTACTTTTGACAGACTGCATGCAACAGGTGGTGGCGCACATTCGACTGAATGGATGCAGATGAAAGCAGATATGCTGAATTGTAAGATGATCTCACTTGCAACAGTTGAAGCAGGTACAGTTGGCAGTGCAATGCTTACCGGTGTTGCAGTCGGTCTATTCGAAAATCTCGAAGAGGCAGCGCAGAAGATGGTGATCAGTCTGAAAGAATACACACCGGATCAAAATATGCATTTGAAATATATGAAGATCTATGAAAAATACAAAAAAGTGTATCAAGCAGTCAGGCCATTGATCACAGAATAGTTCTTTTGATGAATTGTAAATTTGAGGTATCGTAAAAGTTGTAATACATGGTCATCAGCGGTATAATGTTCAAAGTGCAGTTTACTGAAAGTTATAATGAGGTACCATGGAACAATTAAAATATGAAGCATTTAAAACAAAATATAAGATCGATCTGAATCAACAGCAGGAAAGCGCCGTCACAGAAACGGAAGGAGCGGTCCTGCTGCTTGCTGTACCGGGAAGTGGAAAAACGACGGTTCTTGTCAGCAGACTGGGGTATATGATCTATTGTAAAGGGATTATGCCTGAAAAAATATTAACAGTCACATATACTGTGGCTGCAACACAGGATATGAAGAATCGTTTCGAAAAAAAATTCGGTTCTGAGGTTTCCGACCGGCTTACGTTTCGTACGATCAATGGTATTTCGTATAAAATCTTACAGTATTTTGGCGAAATAACAGGGAAATCAGTTTATGATGTTGCAGACAAGGAACTTCCGGGTATCATTCAGAATCTGTTTCGGACAGTAACAGGAACTTTCGCAACAGAAAATGATTGCAAAATGATACAGACTGGAATTACGTATGTAAAGAATATGAGACTTGGGAAAGCGGAAATTAAGAAGCAGGATTTTGGAGTTGAAGACTTTTACCGGATTTATGAGTTGTATTGTGATGAACTGAAGAAGCTTAAAAAAATAGATTATGATGACCAGATGGTATATGCACTCAGGATCCTGGAGCAGTATCCGCAGGTATTAGAATATTTTCAGGATAAATATCTCTATTTTTGTGTGGATGAGGCACAGGATACGTCAAAAATTCAGCATGACATGATCACACTTTTATCAGCAAAAAGCAGAAATCTCTTTATGGTGGGAGATGAAGATCAAAGTATTTATGGATTTCGCGCAGCCTATCCCCAAGCACTGATCTCATTTGAAAAAAGGTTTCCAGATGCGAAAGTTCTGTATATGGAAGCAAATTACAGAAGCAGGGAAGAAATCGTAAAAGTGGCAGACAAATTTATTCAGTCGAATCAAAACCGGCATCAGAAGAGCATGCGCTCGAAAAGAGCTGCGGGTGGTTGTGTAAAAAAAATAGCAGTAAAAAACAGAAGCCATCAGTTTCAATATCTGATCAAAGTTGCCAGAGAGAATCAGCGTGAAATAGCAATTCTGTACAGAAATAATGAAAGTGCGCTGCCACTGATCGATGTTTTAAGCCGAGAAGGAATTCCTTATCGCATTAGAAATACGGATATGACTTTTTTCTCACATCCTGTTGTACGTGATCTTAGTGATTTTATTAAGTTTGCACTGGATCAGTCCGATGCGGATACTTTCCTGAGAATTTACTTCAAAATGGGAGCAGGAATCAGTAAAGTTGCTGCTGAATATGCAGTCAATCACAACAGAGGTTCCAATTCTCTGATAGAAACATTATTAAATGAATGTGATCTGCCACCATATTCTGTAAAGCAGTGCCGTAGCCTGCTGACGCATTTTAAGCATATGCTTAATGAAAATGCTGGAAAAGCGATCTATCGTGTTTTGCATTATATGGGATATCAGGACTATATGGATAGCCGTAGTATGGATCAGGGAAAAGCAGAGATCCTGAAAATTCTGGGAGACCAGATTCAGTCAATAGCTGATTTTTTAATAAGACTGGAAGAATTAAAAGGAATCATGAATTCCGGTACAACAAATTTTCATTCAAATTTGATCCTGTCTACTATTCATTCCAGTAAAGGATTGGAATATGAAAGAGTGTACCTGGCAGATGTACTGGATGGAATCTTGCCTGGTATGGAAGAACCAAAAGGGAAAAATGCCAGCTCACAAGAGAGAAATCTTTATGAAGAGGAAAGAAGGCTTTTCTATGTCGGTATGACCAGAGCCAAACAGGAGTTATATATTTTTACATTTGAGAACGGAAGCACGTCAAGATTTTCAAAAGATATTTTTATGATTCCGGATCAGAAAAGGGCACCGGTCGCAAATCTGAAAAACAGTTCTTACAACCGCCCTTTATGGAGCGGACTGAAGTAAGCGCTTGTTATCTGACAGGATTATTTCTGTTCATTCAGTCTTTTTTTTGAAAATGCTTTTTTATATTGTGAAGGAGTCATTCCTTCCAGTATACGGAAGGTCTTCATATAATACTTTTCATCTGTAAAGCCGCATGAAAATGCGGCTTGCTTTATAGAAAGATCGTAATTTGATAAAAGTGTTTTTGAAATATCAATTCTGGTTTTTCTGATGTATTGCATTAACGTCATGTCAATTGTTTTATGAAAAAGAGAAGATAGGTAATCCGGATTATATCCGAACTCAAATGCAACATCTGAAACGGTGATCTGTCTGTAATAATTTATTTTGATCCATTCCATGATCTGTGCGATTACCGGTGGAACATTATTCTTGATATGAAAATGCATCTCGATCAGTTCCTGTGTAAGCTCCATGATCAGCAGACTTAAAGCGTAGTCCAGTATCAAGGGGGAATAAAGCATATCCTGATGAGACAGGTCCATAAGCTGGCGAAAGAGAAGCGGGGCACGTTTCGTCAAAGCGATATTTCCGCATTCCGGCAGCAGATACTGATGATTGGCAGGAATATTGAGCATGACTGTGATCAGAGAATCAAGATCAGAATCATCGACAATTCTCAGATCGGATTCAATCATTGTAAAATGCACCCAGAGATAGGATACTCTTCCTTTTGAAGGCTGGTAACCAAAGTGCTCTTCACCTGCGCGAAGCAACAGATATTCATTTGGTCCAATACAGTGATGGACTCCGTTTTGAGAGATGTAGAGCACACCTTCCTGTACCAGAATGAGGACATTGACATTAAAATTTCGACGAAGATGTACAAAGCCATCCTGGCTGATCAGGTTACCGCAGGTAATGTAGTTGAGCGGATTTGATGTTTGATTATAAAAATATCTCATATAAGAATATTCCACCTTTTATATATTTGTGTATGTTGAATGAATTCATATAATACATATAATTATAACTATCATAGAATAAAGAATAAAAACTGTCCAATGTTTTATACACTAATTTAGTTACGAAGATATTTTATGTAAAATGCATTTGTGATGAAGGAATAAAGCAAATAGACAGACAGGGAAAGTACAGGAGGAAATAAAAGATGAGAGAAAAACATTTTGAGAAAGAAAGCTTTGGTTTGGATGAGTTTAGCCTGGATGGCAGTTTTGTTGGAACATACGAGGAAATGATCAGACAGGTCGTTATTCCTTATCAGGAAAAAGCATTGCGTGATGAAATTGAAGGGGCAGAAAAAAGTCATGCGATCGATAATTTCAGAGCAGCTGCAGCTATGATCGAAACAGGAAAATGTGATGCGGATTTTTACGGAATGGTGTTTCAGGACAGTGATGTAGCTAAATGGCTCGAGGCAGCAGCGTATTCGTTATTAAAGGATCCGGATCCCGAACTGGAAGCAAGATGTGATGAAGTGATCGATCTGATTGGACGCGCACAGCATAAAGATGGTTATCTGAATACCTATTTTACAGTAAAAGAACCTGAAAAAAGATGGACAAATCTTGAAGAAGCGCATGAATTGTATTGTGCCGGACATATGATCGAAGCAGCTGTGGCTTATGCAGAATGCACGGGAAAAGAGAAATTACTTGAGATCATGTGTCGCATGAGTGATCATGTTTACCAGAGATTTGTGACAGAAAAGGCAGAAGGATTCCCAGGACATCCAGAAGTAGAACTTGCTCTGATGAGACTTTACAGATATACAGATAATAATAAATATAAAGAACTCGCTGAACATTTTGTGAATTGCAGAGGTGTAGACAGTGATTACTTTGTAAAAGAAAGTGAAAAATATCCTTGGACAGTATGGGGAAATAATTGTGAAGACAGGGAATATACACAGTGTCATGCCCCTGTAAGAAAACAGACAAAAGCAGTTGGACATGCAGTCAGGGCGGTCTATCTTTATGCTGGAATGGCGGATGTGGCCAAAGAGACACAGGATGAGGAACTTGCTGATGCCTGCAGAGTGTTGTGGGACAATATCACAAAACAGAGAATGTATGTGACAGGTGCGATCGGATCAGCTTATGAGGGAGAAGCCTTTACAGCAGACTACCATCTGCCAAATGATACAGCATACGCAGAGACCTGTGCCTCGATCGGACTGATATTCTTCGCGCGAAGAATGCTGGATCTTGATAAAAACAGGAAGTACAGTGATATTATGGAACGCGCATTATATAACTGCGTTCTGGCAGGAATGCAGCTGGACGGCAGAAGATTTTTCTACGTCAATCCATTGGAAGTCGTACCGGGAATATCAGGAGAAGCAAAAACACATAAACATGCATTGCCACAACGACCTAAATGGTTTGCCTGTGCATGCTGTCCACCAAACGTTGCAAGACTGCTGACTTCGATAGGAAGATATGCATGGAGCCAGGAAGAAGGAACCGTGTACTCGCATTTATATGTAGGAGGCACACTGCAGATCAATGATCATGCGAAAGGGAAAATCACTGTTGTTACAAATTACCCTTATGATGAAAAAGTGCAATATCATTTCAAGCCGGATGGGCAGAACATGGATATGAAATTAGCAATCCGGATTCCGGGATGGAGCCAAAACACACAGATTCTTTTAAATGGAACCAGACTTGAGGTTACACCGGTAAATGGATATGCATATATTAGTCATAAGTTTACTAAAGATGATATTCTTGAGCTTTCACTGGATATGAGCGTACGCAAAATTTTTCCATCAGAGAAGTTGAACTCAGATTCTGGAAAAGTTACATATTCAAGAGGCCCGCTGGTATATTGTGCAGAAGGGATCGATAATAAAGGTGATGTGTTAGCATTAACGGTAAAAAGAGAAGGAAAGGTTTCCGAATTTCGGATGGATGAACTGGGTGGCGTTGTTGGAATTGAAGTGGAAGGATATAGAACATTGGGCGGTGACGAACTTTATTCCTATGAAAGACCGCAACAGGACACAGAAGTCATTAAAATGATACCTTATTACACATGGGGCAACAGAGGACTGAACCAGATGAGAGTCTGGATTCCTGAAAAATAAAACTGTATCAGAGAAGATCATGATATGTGTATCTAAGCGTGACTGAATAGAGGTAGCAAAACGGATCGTTGTTTGGTATGATTAAGGTCAGAATATCGGAGAGGATCCCTAAATGAAATTACTGAACAAACTTATCATGTTCTTGTTGTTATTGCTTTTTATATTGACAGGATTGATCCTGCTGACCGGGATCAATCCTGAACTGACAGATAAAATATCCAGTCTGTTATATCGGAATCAAAACGAAAGTTCTGATGCACTTTCCATTCTGGTTGATGATCCTGAATCAGATTCCATATCAGGTGATTCGATATCGAATAAAGATGGTGGACCATCAGAAAATATTTTAGAACTTCCTGATCAGCCAGATGGTGCAAATGAAGAGCAAACTACAGAATATCAGGTTCCGGATGAAGATGCGATCACCATACCGGATGATGTGGCAGGAAAATCCGGTTATCAGCCTATTCAGAGTAACGAAGAACAGATTGACGAAGCGGCTGAAGAGCAGCTGAAAGAACAGCTCGGTACAGGCGAAACTGGAGAAGGGCTGACTTTCGATGCGCTTTTTTATCCTTATTATGAGATGCTGGGCGAAAGCGAAAAACAGTTATATAGACAGGTCTATGCAAATGCGAACGCACTCAATTTGACGTTTGCACCGGTTCGGGCAGTTTCAGTTGCACAGATCAGAAATGTGTTTTCAGCGGTCTATAATGATCATCCGGAGTTGTTCTGGCTGGATACAGCTTATTCAGGCAAGTTCAGCAGATCAGGTGAATTGATCGAGATTCAGTTGCAGTTCAACAGGACAGCTGACAATATTGAAGTATCCAAAGCTGAATTTGAACAGAATGCAAATGAAATTTTATCAAATGCTGTAGGACTTAGTACAGACTATGAAAAGGAAAAGTTCGTACATAATGCTTTAATTTCACAGATCACTTATCAGCTTAGCGCACCTATGAATCAGAGTGCTTATAGCGGTCTGGTAACAGACCAGACAGTTTGTGCAGGATATGCAAGGGCATTTCAGTACCTTATGCAGCGTCTTGGAATTCCAAGCTACTATGTGACTGGTTATGCAGGAGAGAACCATGCATGGAATATCGTGAAGCTGGATGATGGATTCTATAACGTTGATCTGACCTGGGATGATACGCCAGGGGCTGAATATGATTATTTTAATAGAACGGACCAGGATTTTGCGGCTACCCATATCAGGAAAGATCTTTCGGTGTATTTACCTGCCTGTAATGGACAAAATTACAGAAATCTGGAACAATCAAGTAGTGATCAGAGCGGAACTGATGGAGGAAACGCAGACACAACAGGTTACACATACAGAAGACTTGAAGAAACAGGTGTTTCACAGGACTATGTTGCCACTAGTCTGGAACAATATTTTGGTTTGTGTTATCAGCAGATGATGCAAAGCGGAATAGGGAATTATTCGATCCAAAATGTACTTGAAGGAGATGCTCTGATGCAGGAATGGTATCAGATGCATCAAAATGAAGGATATAAGTCCGGTTATCTGGAACGGGCAATGCAGGATCTGGGAGCAGGATCATGCCAGATGCAGATCACAATAGAAACATTAGAAGGTAGCAGATATCTGATCACACATAATATTAGTCTCCAGTAAGATAGATACAGGTGATACATTCACCTGTATTTTTTTGAATCATAATGGTTGACATGTCAACTAATAAATACTATACTTACTTTTACCAATATGACAGGACAGGAATAGAACTGCGATGCCAAGAGTTTGGAGACTGAATCATTTCAGGAGGTTTTAAAATGGAGCAGGAATATCGAATTGCAAGAATTTTAAATTATATTGTAAATAGAAACCGGAGTAATGTATCGGCTGACCTTAAGAAAGAGGAACTGACACATGCAGATGCAAGAATATTGCTGATATTAAATCATCAGGGATGCATTTTACAGGATGATCTGGTCAAGCAGATGTACATTGATAAAAGTGCTGTAACAAGAATGCTTCAGAATCTGATCAAAAAAGGGTATGTGAAAAAGAAAATATCGGAAGAAGATAAAAGATTTGCTTATGTGGAACTCACTGAAACTGGAAAAAGTATGCTGCCTGTTGTTGGAAAAGTATTTGACAGGCATAACCAGCAGATGCTTTTAGGATTTACAAAAGAAGAGGAACAGATATTAAGGAATATGCTTGATAAAATTACAAAAAACGTTGGAGGACTTGATGAATTCAAATAAAATGGAAGAAAAAAAGATCTTGTCACTTCTGGTGGAATTTAGTGTGCCAGCAGTGATTGGAATGTTGGTCAATGCAATTTATAATATTGTAGACAGAATTTTTATTGGAAATGTACCGGAACTGGGATCACTTGGACTTGCAGGAATCACAGTCAGTTATCCGGTCACACTGGTCGTCATGGCGGTCAGTTTAATGATCGGCGTTGGAGGAGCTACCAGATTTTCAATTTCTCTTGGTGAAAAAAATCAGGAAAAAGCCGGATTTTATATGGGAAATGCACTGACACTTACCACAATTTTTGGGCTTTTGATTATGGTTCTTGGAAACCTGTTCATGGAACCCATATTAAATTTTATGGGTGCAAGTGAAGCGGTATACCCATATGCATCCAGTTATTTAAGTATCATTTTATATGGTTGTGTATTTCAGTGTATTGCGATTTCGGGGAATAATTTTTCAAGAGCACAGGGTAATCCCCAAAATGCGATGGTCAGTCAGCTGATCGGTGCCGGATTTAATATCGTGTTTGATTATATTCTGATCATTAAAATGGGTATGGGAATGCAGGGAGCAGCGCTTGCAACGATTGGCGGTCAGTTGTTAAGTGCGGTGTGGCAGCTCGTATTTTTATTCGGTAAGAGATCAACGATCAGACTTACCATTAATTTACTGCGTTTAAGAGCAGAATATGCAATGGATCTGATCAAAACAGGAACACCGGTATTTTTCATGCAGATTTCAAATAGTGTATTAAATATTATATTGAATATGCTGTTAAGTCGTTTCGGCGGAGATGTTGCGTTATCAACGATTGGGATTGTGACGAGTGTACAGACTTTGATCCTTATGCCAATCACGGGAATCATGCAGGGACAGCAACCACTGATCTCATATAATTATGGAGCGCATAAATACGACCGTATCAAAGAAACACTCAAACTTTCCTCTATTGGTGCCAGTATCATTGCAATAGCTGGATTTATTGCAGTGCAGTTTTTTACAACGGATATTATTTATATGTTCAATAAAGAGACAGAGGTTCTACAACTGGGAACAGATGCATTGAAAATTTGGTTCATTTGTCTTCCGGTCATTGGAATACAGATCATGAGGGCTAATTTTTTCCAGTGTATTGGCATGATCAAAATGGCAAGTTTTCTGATACTGCTCAGACAGATTATATTATTGATTCCGCTGATGTTAATACTGGCCAATTTATTTGGGCTGTATGGATTATTTTATGCAGTGCCGATTGCGGACTTGGTTTCTTTTGCAATAACATTTATTCTGAATACCAGACAACTTAGAAAAATGTGACAATAAAAGAAAAACAACTAAAATGTTTGAATAAGGACTATACTAACAAAATAAAAAGTGATAAAATTTTTGTACACAATGAACGCTTCTATTAACTGGTAACGTTTTAAAGGCGGTGTACTCTATGAAGAATGAGTTTGAAATTTTATTTAACAGCACTCAGGATGCATTGTTTTTATTAAAGGTCAGCGATAATAAATTTCGATATGTTTTTAATAATGCAGCGCATGAAGAACTGACAGGTCTGTCCACTGAATATTTATATGGCAAGACCGTGAGAGAAGTATTAGGCGATGTTCTTGGAGAAAAAAACGAGCGTTATTGCAAAGAATGTCTGATGACGAAAAAAACAGTAACGTTTGAAGAAGAATTTATATTTAAAGGAGAAAAGCTTGTCCTGATGACAAAACTATCTCCTTTTTTCAAAACTCCAAAAGAAGTATATATTGTCGGTTCTCGCGTCGATATCACACATTTGAAACTAAGTCTTGAGAGAAGCAGCCAGATGGCAGAAAAATTCAATGCGATGTTTGAACATCATACAGCAACAATGCTTTTGATCGATCCTGATACGGGGAAGATCATTGATGCGAACCCATCCTCAAGTGAGTTCTATGGATATTCGATCGCTGAACTGAAGACAATGAATATCAATGAAATCAATACATTGGACCAGGAGGAAATCATAAAACTTCGAAATCTGGCGAATCAAAAAAGTCAGAAGTATTTTTTGTTCCCGCACAGATTGAAAAGTGGGGAAATCAGATTTGTTGATGTTTATTCAAGTCCGATTGAATATGGTGGAAAAAAAGTACTGTATTCCATTATTTTTGATGTCACGGAACGTGAGAAAAGCAAAGAAGCACTTCGGCTCGAAAAAGAACATATTCTTTATCTGAGCAATCATGATATTCTGACAGGTTTATATAACCGCAGGATATTTCAGGATATCTGTAAAAAATATAATTATGAAGAATTATACCCGCTGGCAGTTGTGATGGGTGATGTAAATGGTCTTAAAATGACAAATGATGCGTTTGGTCATGAGGCAGGAGATCAACTGCTGACTTCCATTTCAGACGCAATAAAGGAATCCATTCACCAGAACGACACTGCGATCCGATGGGGCGGGGATGAGTTTGTGATCATGCTGCCTAATTCAAATATTGGTCAGATTGAAAGTTTTATTCATTCTGTGATCGATAAGGTGAAAAAAATTAAGATCAATGGCATCATTGAAGCCAGTATTTCATTTGGATATGCATTAAAAGTATCACGCCGGCAAAAAGAAGAAGATCTGCTTCAGGAAGCGGAAGAGATGATGTATCAGAATAAGCTGAATGACAGCAGGGCGATCAGAAAGAATATGATCGCTACAATTCAGACTCTATTGCGAAGCAAGGATATGGAAACGATGGAACATGCAAAACGGATGGAAACTTTATGCACCTCAATTGGCAGAAAAATGAAGCTTCGTCAGGAAGAGTTAAGAAGTCTGTCAGTCTTATCAAGTATGCATGATATAGGAAAAATAGGGATAGAAGATACGATTCTTTTGAAAAAAGAGGCACTGGATGAAGCTGAATGGGAAGAAATTCGAAGACATTCAGAAATCGGTTACCGGATCGCGTTGAATATGCCGGAGATTTCGGGAGTAGCGGACTGTATCCTGTATCATCATGAGAAATGGGATGGCAGTGGATATCCCAGAAATCTTAAGCAACAGGAGATTCCACTTTGCAGCCGGATCATTGCGATCGCTGATGCATATGATGTAATGATCCATGATCAGGTCTATAAAAAAGCAGTTACAAAAGAGGCTGCTTTACATGAAATTAAGAGCCAGGCAGGAAAACATTTCGATCCGGAAATCGTAGAAGTTTTTTTGAACTGTGTTTAGAATACAGTAGTCATAGCAAGGCAGATACCGATTGAAACAGGCAGGTATCTGCCTTAAATTATTTGACATGCTTTTTTTTCTGGGTTATCATATGCAGGTGAACATTGAAAACCGAATAATGATAAATTTATACTATATTTTCAGATACACTATCCTTATATCAGCTAAATTTTCTCATTTAGCGCCAAGAGCCTGCTGTGGGCAGGATAACGAGGAATGAGGTTATCGAAAGATTCGGCGGACGCCTCATCGTGCCCTTCCGGTGCGAGATATATCGGCAAATATGCGGACAACCGCAAAACAAATTCGATATAACGGAAGACTAATTTTACTAAAAAGTGAGGAAATACTATGTGTGGTATTATAGGATATACTGGAAATAAAGACGTGACAGAAATGTTACTTGATACATTAGAAATGCTTGAATACAGAGGATATGACAGTGCTGGAATCGCAGTCAGCGATACAGATGGGAAAATTCGGATCGTGAAATGCGCGGGGCGCGTAAAGGAATTAAGACATCTGTTTGGAAGCAGTCAGATCAATGGAAATAGCGGGATGGGTCACACCAGATGGGCAACACATGGAGGTGTTACAGATCAGAATGCGCATCCACACCGTTATGGACATATAACTCTGATTCATAATGGTATCATTGAGAATTATAGAGAACTAAAGGAAAAATACCAGCTTCAGGATATGTTGAACAGTGAAACAGATACAGAGATCGTAGCAGGTGTGATCAATCATTTTTATAATGGAGATCCACTGGATGCAATCAGAAAGAGTGTTGTGAAACTTAAGGGTACTTTTGCGCTTGTGATCATGTTCGATGATTTTCCTGACACAATATTTGCGATTAGAAATGTAAGTCCGATCGTAGTGTCAAGTAGCAACGAAGGGAATGTTCTTGCAAGTGATGTGGCAGCAGTATGCCAGTTCTCAAAAGAGTATTTTGTTCTGCCGGAATTGCATACGATTGTTATGAATCGTGAATGTGTTCTTTTATATGACTTATCAGGCGAGTGTGTGGAACCAGATATTCTGACAGCAGACTGGGAACTTGGACAGAACGGAAAGGGCGGATTTCCTTTTTATATGGAAAAAGAAATCATGGAGCAGCCAGAAGTAATCCAAAAGACGATTGAAGGCAGAATTGTGAATGGACTGCCGTTTTTTAGCAAGGATGAAGTGACGGATGAAATTCTGAAAGAATGCAACAGAATATGTGTGGTAGCCTGTGGAACAGCAATGCATGCAGGCCTTGTTGGACAAGTACTGGCACAATCTGTTCTGGGTATTCATATGGATGTGGAACTTGCTTCGGAATTTATGTATGCAGATCCGGTCATTGATGATCAAACACTTGTTATTGCAATTTCGCAGTCGGGAGAAACAATCGATACGCTGGAAGCATTAAAGTATGCAAAACGTGCAGGTGCAAAAACACTTTCTATTATTAATGTTCGTGGTGCAAGTATTGCCCGGGAAAGTGATTATGTGATCTACACATATGCGGGTCCTGAAGTAGCTGTCGCCAGTACAAAAGCATATACGACTCAGCTTTCTGTACTTTATCTGTTAACTGCGCGTATGGCATTGGTAAGAGGTGTATTAAATGAAGGAGAAGTCCGGACCTTTATCAGTGAACTGCAGCGTACCCCTGAAATGGTAGATCAGGTCTTACAAAAAAGAGATCAGATCCATAAAATGGCAAGACGGGTACTTGATGCAAGGGATACCTTTATGATCGGAAGAGGGCTTGATTATTCCATCTTATTAGAAGGATCATTAAAACTGAAGGAAATTTCTTATATTCATAGTGAAGCGTATGCATCAGGAGAACTAAAACACGGTACGATCGCACTTATTACAGACAAGACCCCGGTGGTGGCAATGGTAACGCAGAGCAGGCTCAAAGACAAAGAAATGTCAAATATCCGTGAGGTGTGTTCAAGGGGCGCCAAAGTCATGCTGTTTACAAGAGAATCATTTCAGATCAGTGGAATGGATGAATGGTCAGAAGTATTTGAATTACCGGACATGCAGGATCTGTTCATGGTACTCCCTGCGTCAGTCGCATTACAATTGTTTGCATATTATGTTTCTGCTGACAAAGGGTATGATGTGGATAAGCCAAGGAACCTGGCAAAAGTTGTGACTGTAGAATAAAGATTCAGGAATGTGTCGGTAAAAGAAGTTGATTTAAGCGAAAATTTAGAGATGGATAAGGCATAGTGTGCCTGAAAATAGAGTATAAAAATGAAGCCCTTCAAGATAATTTTTATCAATAAGGGTATAAAAAAAGATTCCATAGTGATGTGACCCCAATAAGTTAAATTTTTAACTTGGGGGCGGTTCACTTTGGAATCTTTTTTTATTGCAAACATAATGAGTTATTGAAATAACTTTTCTCGGGATGCCAGTACAGATTTTACAAATTTGATCATGATTGGAATATAACTTGCAACATAAATCAGAGATGAGGTGATTAAAATACATTTTTTCTTTCGGCGTGGAAGCAATGTTCCAACAAGAATACCAAGAGAAAAAAGGCAGATCTTAATCAATGCCATATCTTTCCAGTCGCATTCTTTAATGTATTCATCAGCATAATTTAACCAATCCTTCATACGCTTCACTTCCTTTCCTTATATCACTTATTATAGCATTATTATTAAATAACTTCCATATATGACTGAAATAAATAATGAATACATGATAATAATTGAAATAATACATGCGGATAGCGAAATGACAGATAAATACATATTTTACATAATAATTACATATTGTTTTCAGTGATGAGATAGATGAATCAAAGAATTATTGTTATGATTTCCATACAAGGAGGTGGATACCATGAAAAGTATTTATCATTTATCCGGCAAATATGCCTCAATCATCAGAATCAGAAAAGAATTTGTTTTTTTAATTTTAAATTGTTTATATTGGGTCGCGGCAGGTTGCCTGGCAGGATTTTTAGTATGGATCGTAAGAGGAAGACCGGAAGGATTACTCATTTCATACATAGTCAGCATTAGTTCTGTATTGACTCTACTATTTGGATATATAGGTGGAATGATCAGAATATCAAAAGAGGATGTCTAGAAAGGATAACAATGGCAAAAACCTATGTGCTTGATACAAATATCTTAATTCATTCCCCAGATTCCATTGAATGTTTTCAGGAAAATAATGTTGTATTGCCAATTGCTGTATTGGAAGAACTTGATGGAATCAAAAACGCTGAAGGTGAAAAGGGCGCAAATGCAAGGAGTGCGATCAGAAAACTAGAAGGATATAGAAAACTGGGAAATATGATCGAAGGGATATCCTTACCGGGAGGTGGGATTTTACGTCTCGAAATTAATTGCAACCATGTCGAACTTCCTGAGAGTTTTCCGGAACATAAAGCAGATAATCGTATTTTAAAAGTCTGCAAAGAGCTGCAGGATAAAGGTGAGAATCCTATTCTTGTAACAAAAGACATTTTATTGCGTGTCAAAGCGCAGATTTTATCCATACCGGCTGAAGATTACACGACAGAGCAGGTTCCGGAAGAGTGGATACAGTATACAGGAAGAACAGAAGTCTATGTTTATGAGGAAGCATTCAAAGAACTGAAACGAAAAGGAGTCGCATTATGCGATACCTATGTTCTGGATCAGGAAGGTAATAATAAAATCCCTGAACTTTCCATAAATGAGTTCGTATTGTTAAGGGCAGACCAATCTGTTAAAAAAACACAGCTAGGTCGATATGACGGTCAGAAAATCGTTCCCTTGTGCTATAGAAAAGCAAGACCATATGGTGTAACGCCAAGAAATGCTGGACAGTATTTTTTGCAGGAAGCACTGATGGAGGATGCAGATAAAGTTCCGCTTGTTATTGTGAAAGGTATGGCAGGTACTGCGAAAACATTTTACGCTATCGCAGTCGGACTTGAAAAAACACTGAATAGTTCAAAATCAGAATATAGAAAAATTTTGATTACGAGACCGAATGTGCAGTTCGATACGGATATCGGATTTTTACCGGGATCCGAGCAGGAAAAGATTTCTCCATTGATCAGACCCGTCATTGATAATCTTGAGCAGCTGATTGATTCCAATGAGGAAGAACGCTATCAGGATGAGAAAGAACTAAGAGGAAAAATCGATGAAATATTTGACAGAGGAATCGTTGTTGCAGAAGCAATGAATTTTATAAGAGGAAGATCCTTTGTCAAAACATATCTGATCATTGATGAAGCACAGAATATGACACCGAAACAGGTAAAAGGAATTATCACAAGGGCAGGAAAAGGTACAAAAGTTATATTACTTGGAGATCCGAACCAGATAGATACGGCATTTCTTGATGAACGGACGAATGGTCTGTGCTATGCATCTGAAAAAATGAAAGGTAGTAGTCTGTGCTATCAGATCACATTAACAGCGCAGGAATGCGAAAGATCCTACCTGGCACTGGATGCGATCAGCAGGCTGTAAGTATAGTCGTTTCATCGATCGTATGAGCATATATTAAGAAAAGATTAAACGACTTCAAAGATTGACTTCTGTAGGTTGAAAGGCTATAGTATTAGTTAGCCAATAAACATACTACGGAGGTCTTTCTTAATTATATGAATGAAAAGAATGACAATAATAAAGGGTTATTAGTTACCATAATCATATCAATTACTTTTTATTTTCTACTGCGTAATTTTTCGTTTTTATTAGAAAGCGCAGCATATCTGCTCTCAGTTTTGTTTCCATTTTTATTTGGTGGAGCAATCGCTTTTGTTTTGAATATCCCAATGAAAACATTTGAAAAAAAATTTAAAATGAAGCGAATGTTTGCTTTTCTTTTGACACTGTTCTTGTTTTGTGCAGTGATATTTCTTGTGATGTTTATTGTGATACCGGAATTGATCAGCACTGTAAATTCACTTATTACACAGATCCCTAAAGCATTTTATACTGCACAGTCATGGTTTGAAGAACTGGATGATACATTGCCGGCAATGATCACAGTAACAGAAAGTCTGGATATCAACTGGAACAAAATTTCAGAAGAAGCTGTAAATCTGCTGCAGAGTGCAGGAAGTGGAATTTTAAATTCAACCTTTTCAATTGTGAGTGGAATCGCAAATGCAGTATTGACATTTTTTGTTGGTTTTACATTTTCGATTTATGCATTGTTTCAAAAAGAAAAATTATCTATTCAGGTTCAAAAAATATTATATGCATTTTTTACTGAAAAAAGATCAGAGCGCATGATAGAAATAGGAAGACTGACATCCGATACATTTGGGCATTTTTTATCAGGACAATGTGTTGAAGCAATGATTCTGGGGATGATGTTCTTTATCAGCATGTCGATATTCAGACTACCATATGCGTTGCTTACAGGTGTTGTAATTGCGGTGACCGCTCTGATTCCTGTATTTGGTGCTTTTATCGGCTTGGTAATCGGTAGCTTTTTGATCGTGATGGTAAGTCCTGTGCAGGCGCTTGGATTTATTGTACTGTTTTTTGTATTACAGCAAATAGAAGGGAATCTGATCTATCCACGTGTTGTTGGTGGAAGTGTAGGGCTTCCATCTATCTGGGTTCTGGCCGCTGTTACGATCGGTGGAAAATTGTTCGGTGTGGCAGGGATGTTCCTGTTCATACCGGTATGTTCTGTCTTATATGCGCTGTTTCGTGAATACGTTCTGGATAAGCTTGAGCGAAAAGGGATACTGAAAAATAAAGGGATATTAATAACCTCAGTAGATAAATCAGTTGAAAAAGCAGAGTAAAAAAATCTTTTAAACAGTATGTGCTTTGTGGTACAATATACAGGAGTTATTACAGAGAGGAATTATGGCATGTCTGTTATATTAACAAGGGATGAGAAACGTAAGCGGCGGGTCAGATCGATTAAGAGATTTATCCTGTTTCTTGCGGCAATCCTGATATTCATTCCAATCATTGTCATGTTGATTCTTCTTAATAAAGTAAATCAACTGGAATATCAGATCAATGAGTTGTATCAATTGATTGAAGAAGGCGGCACAACCGAGACAGAAGTCCAGGAGAGCGAAGAAAATACGCTTCCAAGGCCTGAAGAACAGAATAGTAAAGAATTAGAAATACAGACGCTTCCAACAGGTGAAATTTTTGAGGGAAGAAAAGTCTATCTTACTTTTGATGATGGACCAAGTGAAAATACTGCCGCGATATTGGATATATTGAAACAGTATGGTGTAAAAGCCACCTTTTTTGTGGTCGGTAAAACAGATGAGACATCGTTAACACTCTATAAAAGAATTGTTGATGAAGGACATACACTTGGGATGCATTCATACAGTCATGACTATGGCGACATCTATTCTTCAGTGGAGAACTATGTGGCTGACCTGAACCGGCTTGGAGATCATTTATATCAGGTGACGGGTATAAGACCTGAATATGTGAGATTCCCGGGAGGAAGCAGCAACAGGGTCAGTAAAGTCGATATGAAAGAACTGATTGAGTATTTAAATAAAAACGGTTATATATATTACGACTGGAATCTGTCAAGCAAAGACGCTGACTATTCTAACCTTTCTGCAGAAAAGATTACGATAAACTGCCTGTCACAAGTAGAAGATTACAGCAAAGAAGTTATTATTTTATTTCACGATGCGAATGATAAAAAGTCAACGGTCGAGGCACTTCCAGATATTATTAAAGGTATTTATGAACTTGAAAATACAAAAATCCTCCCAATCACGGAAGAGACCATTCCAATTCAGCATATACAATTAAATTAAGATTATTTTTAATACAGTAAAACATACGGAGGGCAATAAAATGGGTTTTTTCCAGGATCTAAAAGAAGATTTATCACAGGCGGTCACAGAGTTGATGGATGAAGAACCAGATGCAAGTCAGGCTGTTGACAAAAATGATGTTGAAGAAACTGCATTGGATGCAGAGATCACGGATTCTGTCGCAACTGAAGAAGACAGTGAGGAAAATGAAATTTTGTCTGACCAGGCAGCAGTTGATGAAAAAACGGTCAATGAGGTTCAGTCCGAAACAGAGCACAATCTGGAGGCTGAAATTGCTGATTTTTTAAAATCACAGGAGACTGTTGAAGTTTCAGAAGAAAAATCTGATGAAGAAAGTTATCTGGATACATTACCAGTACTAAATAAACAGGAAAAGGTTGAGACGAAGATGGCAGAAGAATATAAAAATGAAGAAGTCCTTGATGAAACAGCAATTATTACTAAGGGAATGGAAATTAAAGGAAATGTAAGATCAAGAGGATCTCTTGATGTGATCGGAAGCATTGAAGGGGATATTGACATCCTTGGAAAACTGAATATTACTGGAGAAATAAGAGGCAATTCCAAAGCAGCCGAAGTTTTTGCAGATGCTGCTAAAATCGTTGGTGAAATCAATACAGATGGTGCTGTTAAAATTGGTTCAAGTTCTGTGATCATTGGAAATATCACTGCATCTTCTGCAGTCATAGCAGGTGCCGTAAAAGGCGATATTGATGTAAGAGGTCCAGTCATTCTTGATACATCGGCAATTGTGATGGGAAATATCAAGTCAAAATCAGTTCAGATCAATAATGGAGCTGTCATAGAAGGATTATGTTCACAAAGCTATGCTGATGTTAATCCAATTAACTTTTTTGAAGATATCAAATAATAACCGAAGGGATCAATAGAAGAATGAAAAGAGTATTACTTAAACTGAGCGGTGAAGCGCTTGCCGGCGATAAAAAAACAGGTTTTGATGATGCGACGATCCAACAGGTAGCATTACAGGTAAAAGAGCTTGTAGATGATGGAATACAAGTCGGTATCGTGATTGGCGGTGGCAACTTCTGGAGAGGCAGGTCAAGTGAGAATATTGACCGCACAAAGGCAGATCAGATCGGTATGCTGGCAACGATCATGAATTGTATTTATGTTTCTGAAATATTCCGTTCTACAGGAATGAATACAAATGTGCTGACACCGTTTGAATGCCGTTCATTTACAAAACTGTTTTCAAAAGACAGAGCAAATAAATATTTTTCTAAAGGAATGGTTGTTTTTTTTGCAGGTGGTACTGGTCATCCTTATTTTTCAACAGATACTGGTGTTGTACTCAGGGCGATAGAAGTGGATGCAGATCTGATTCTTTTGGCAAAAGCTGTTGATGGGGTATATAGTGATGATCCAAGGTCAAATCCAAATGCAGTAAAGTATGATGAAATAACAATCGATGAAGTAATCGTGAAAAATCTGCAGGTAATGGATATGACGGCTTCCATTCTTGCAAGGGACAATAAAATGCCCATGTGGGTATTTGGACTTAATGAAGAAAACAGTATTGTAAATACAATGAAAGGTAATTTTACAGGTACAAAAGTTACCGTATAACAGGAGGAAAAAGAATGGATACCAGATTACAACCGTATCAGGAAAAAATGGAAAAGGCATTTGAACATTTATCAAATGATTATAAGACGATCAGAGCAGGCAGAGCCAATCCGCATGTACTGGACAAATTAAAAGTAGATTATTATGGCACAGCAACACCAATACAGCAGGTCGGTAATATTACCGTTCCTGAAGCGAGAATCATCCAGATCGCACCTTGGGAAAAAGGTCTCATCAAAGAAATTGAAAAAGCGATCATGGCATCTGATGTAGGAATCACACCTTCTAATGACGGTCATATCATCAGACTAGTATTTCCGGAATTAACAGAAGATCGAAGAAAAGAACTTGTGAAAGAAGTGAAGAAAAAAGGTGAAGATGCAAAAATTGCAGTCAGAAACATAAGACGTGATGGAAATGATGCATTTAAAAAACTTGCAAAAAGTGAAGTATCAGAAGATGAAATCAAACAGCTTGAAGAAAACATTCAGAAAATGACTGATAAGTTTGTAAAAGAAATCGATCAGCTGGTAGAAGAAAAATCAAAAGAAATACTGACAGTATAATGATAAGGGGGCTGACGATTAACCCGTCAGGTCCCCTTACTTTCAATTTGAGAATAAAATGTGATATCAAAGTATTGTAATTATACGCAAAAAAAACGAAAGGAGACCTGGTGGTTATGAATATTCCAAACCATGTTGCAATCATTCTGGATGGAAACGGAAGATGGGCAAAAAAGAAAGGGATGCCTCGTAATTATGGACATATTCAGGGTGCTAAAAACCTTGAAGTCATAATAGAAGAAGCACATAATTTAGGAATTAAATACCTTACGGTCTATGCATTTTCAACTGAAAACTGGAACAGGCCAAAAGAAGAAGTGGATGGTTTAATGAAACTTCTTAGAAATTATATGAAGACCTGTCTTAAAACTGCATCAAAGAACAGAATGTCGGTGCGTGTAATCGGAGACAAATCACGTCTTGATGATGATATTCAAAAAAGAATTGCTGAATTAGAAAATTTGACACGTGATTACGAAGGAATCCATTTGCAGATCGCGATTAATTATGGAGGCAGGGATGAAATCAGAAGATGTGTACAGACACTGACTCAAAAAGTCTGTTCAGGCGAGATTACAAGTGACAAAATTACTGAAGAGCTTATCTCAGAGAACCTGGATACAGCAGGAATTCCAGATCCGGATCTGCTAATCAGAACCTGTAAGGAACTCCGTATTTCTAATTTTTTACTCTGGCAGCTTGCATATTCGGAATTTTATTTTACAGAAGTAGAATGGCCTGACTTTGATAAGGCGGAGCTCATGAAGGCAATAGAAGCATACAACAACAGAAATAGAAAATTCGGTAATGTGAGCGAGCAGTGATTTGTTTGATCAGGTATCGCCTGTTACAGATAACAGGCAGGAGGATGGGATGTTTTCTAAAAGACTAATAAGCAGTATTGTTTTGGTAATTCTTGCTTTTGTGCTGATACTGCCAGGAAGTTATACTTTGGGGATTTCGCTTTTTGCGGTATCCTGCATAGCATTTAACGAAATGATGAATGTGTTTTTCGCTGATTCGGAACAGAATAAAAAAAGAAGCATTTCGCTGATTGGATTAATTGGGATCGGTGTCTATTATCTGTTTCTCATGGCACAATTTGAAATGACATGGATGTTATTTGTTATCGTCATGACATTTCTCGCAATGATGTCTGTTTATGTGCTTACTTTCCCCAAATTGAAAGCGGTAGAAGTGATTGCAGCCTTTTTTTCTTTTTTTTATGCACCGATTCTTTTATCGTTCATCTATTTAACAAGAAACATGAAATTTGGGATATATATAGTATGGATGATCTTTATCAGTTCGTGGATCTGTGACACTTGTGCATATTTATCAGGTATGCTGTTGGGTAAACACAGATTGGCACCTGTTTTAAGTCCTAAAAAATCAATTGAAGGTGCAATCGGAGGAGTGATTGGTTCGGCTCTTGTTGGCGCACTGTTTGGATATTTTATAGAACCAGTCATTGGATATCACGGGATATTGTATATTTTTACAGTGATTGGAGCCTGTGGTGCGGTCGTTTCCCAGATAGGAGATCTTGCAGCTTCTGCGATAAAGAGAAATTATGACATCAAAGATTACGGTAAGTTGATACCTGGACATGGTGGAATCATGGATCGGTTCGACAGTGTCATATTTGCGGCACCTATGATATACTTCCTGGCCGAGTTCTTTCTAAGGCAGGCGGGTTGAGTTTGGGTAAGAAGAAAAAAGAATGGTGGGCACACAGAAATGAAAAAAATAGCAATTCTGGGGTCAACAGGTTCCATAGGGACACAGACGCTGGAAATAGTAAGAGAACAAAAAGATATTGAAGTACTTGGTATTTCAGCTGGAAGTAATGTAAAGCTTTTAGAGCAGCAGATCAGGGAATTCAAACCAAGGTTGGCATGTATATGGACCGAAGCTGACGCAAAAGATCTGAGAGTAAGACTGAAAGATCTGAATGTCAGAATTCTTTCAGGAATGGAAGGCTTAATTGAACTTGCAGTTATGGAAGAGGTGGAAATTCTTGTCACGGCAATTGTTGGAATGATTGGAATCCGCCCGACAATCGCAGCGATAGAGCATGGTAAAACAATTGCGCTTGCTAATAAAGAGACACTTGTGACTGCAGGGCATATCATAATGCCGCTTGCGAAAAAAAATAATGTTCCTATTTACCCGGTGGATAGTGAACATAGTGCGATTTTTCAATCCCTGAACGGTGAAAATCCAAAAGAAATTGAAAAATTGCTGTTAACGGCTTCAGGCGGTCCTTTTAGAGGCAAAACGATGGAAGAACTGCAGCATGTCGGTGTGAAGGATGCACTCAAACATCCCAACTGGTCGATGGGAAGAAAAATTACAATTGATTCAGCGACGCTTGTCAATAAGGGACTTGAAGTGATTGAAGCCAAATGGCTATTTGATATCGAGCCGGAGCGTATTGAAGTTGTCGTACAGCCACAGAGCATTATTCACTCCATGGTACAGTATGTGGATGGTGGAATCATGGCACAACTTGGCACACCGGATATGAAACTTCCGATCCAGTATGCACTTTACTATCCGGAAAGAAGAGCACTTGGAGGAAAACGTGTTAATTTCTTTGAATTAGGTCAGATGACGTTTGAAAAGCCGGATACAAAGAATTTCAGAGGGCTGGATCTTGCATACCGTGCGATTACACAGGGTGGTTCCATGCCGACCGTATTTAATGCTGCGAATGAAAAAGCGGTTGCATTATTTTTAGATGGGAAAATCAGATTTCTGCAGATCGCAGAGCTGATTGAGACTGCGATGGATGCACACAAAATAATTGATGCACCAGACGTTACACAGATCCTGGAAACAGAAGAAGCAACATATGATGTAATCAGTACACAGTTTTTAAAATAAATCGATTAGTAAAGTAGGTGATAGCTTGTCAATATTGGTTTTTATATTGGTATTTGGAATCGTAGTTTTTTCACATGAACTTGGACATTTTCTTCTGGCGCGAAGAGGTGGTATTAAAGTCAATGAATTTACGATCGGGATGGGTCCTGTTATTTGGAAAAAACAGGGGAAAGTAACTGTTTATTCTCTGCGACTATTTCCAATTGGCGGTGCCTGTATGTTTGAAGGGGAAGATGGAAAGGTCAGTGAACCGGTCAGTGATGAAATTTCTTCAAGTACTGCTGGAGGAAATTTTCAGGATGCTAGCGTATGGGTCCGTATTTCAACAGTCATAGCAGGTCCGTTATTTAATATTCTTCTTGCATTCATTCTATCGCTGATCCTAGTGGGATTCAGTGGAACAGATCTTCCTATTGTCACAGATGTTATGGACGGCTTTCCGGCTCAGGAAGCAGGTATGCAGGCGGGGGACAGAATCCTCGCGATCGATGGACAAAGTATTCATCTTTACAGAGAAGTAAGTCTTGCTTCATTTGCGAATAAGGGCGAAGAGATCACGATTAAATATGAGAGAAATGATCAGGAATACGAAACCGTGATCAAACCGGAATATGATGAACAGTCGGGAAGATATTACATAGGATTTATGGGCGCGGGTGAACTACAACGATGTAATCCGTTACAGACCATTCAGTACAGCGTATATGAAGTCCGATACTGGCTGATTTCAACGGTAAAAAGTCTTTCCATGTTAGTTACCGGTCGTGTGAGTACCTCAGAGATGGCTGGACCGGTCGGTATTGCACAGGTCATTGACACTGCAATCGATGAAACCACACCTTACGGATTTGGAACCGTGATGCTGACTGTGATTAATATTGCAATACTTCTTAGTGTCAATCTTGGTGTGTTGAATCTGATGCCACTACCGGCATTGGATGGAGGACGACTTGTCTTTATGTTGATTGAACTGGTTCGTGGAAAGCCTGTTCCAGCAGACAAAGAAGGACTTGTTCATCTGATTGGTTTTGTTGCACTAATGCTTCTGATGATATTTGTTCTCTATAATGATATCGTAAGGATTTTTACCTGATCAAGTTTATCTGAATAAGATGAGCAGATCAAGATGAACAGATCATAATTACATGGTTATAGTAGGAACCTGACATTACAGTTCAGTCTGTAATGTCGGGTTTTTTACAATGTATGAGCCAATGTGAATGAATGTAAATTTTGTGTATTTCGCACATTGCAGGATCGTTGCTGGTAGAATATAATCAATTCATTAACACATCAGGGGCAATTCGCCCATATTACCCATTTTATATCAAAGCAGCACAGGAGAACATAAATGAAATATGCACATTATTGGGCGAAAAGTGCCAAAGAAAACAGGCATTTGGACTCTTTATGTCTCTATCAAGCCGTTTCGGCATTTGGGAAAGTCGGTATCGCATATGTATGTGTTCCTAAAATAAGTGTAAATTCAGAGTCGGATCAAGTTATTCAAATCAGTGGATATCTTTGTGAACGCACTACAGAGTGGTTCTATTCAGATCTGGTTTCTTTATTAAGGGCACAAAAGAGCTGGAATAAAATAAAACACTCTCTATTAAGAATGCTTTCTGAATCAGAATATGAGATACGCAAAGAAATGAGTTTGAAACAACAGGAAGATTCTGATTTTGTCCTATTATTATGGAGTAAAAGACGTTATATGATATTGCTCAGAGGAGAATGTGAAATTCATTGTAAAAAGCATTACTGGAGTAGCATAAAATGCATCAAACAGGAGAATGCGACTAAAATTAAAAATGTAAAAGGTTTTCTGCATGAGCAAAATAAATTTCTATTGGTATCAGCGCCATGTTCCAACTGTTTATCAAAGTACGAAATTGCTTCCGTGTTTCGTAATAAAATTGATGAAAACGGTAAAATGGAAAAAATCCTTATGGAATGTAACGAGCGGATCAGAAACCAAAAGAAAGAACAGGAAAAATCTATGATATGGATTCACATTTGTGAGGAAGATTTATGATTTTCAGTGAAAAAGCATGTATTGGAAGAGGGGGACAGGGAGCTGTCTACCGTATATGGGATTTGGAACTTGGCAGAAATGTTGCAGTGAAAGTAGTAAAAGGAAATGCACTGCAGGAAGCAGTTTTCCTAAGCAGATTAAAACATCGTGCATTACCGGTGGTCATACAGGCGTACTGTGAAAATGGAAACACTTATATTTTTATGGAATATATTGAAGGTAAAACACTTACTGAAGTCATTGAAAAAAGAGGAGGAATCAGTCAGGAACAGGCAGTTTCATGGGGGTTGGAAATACTTGATGTCTTACAATATCTGCATGGGTTCAGACCTTCGCTGGTCTATGGGGACTTAAAAACAGATAATCTGATGATACAGAATGATGGAAGAATCAGACTGATTGATTTTGGAGCTGTAAAAGAAACGAGAGACCATCAGACAAAAAGTGCGTCCGTTTGCTATCTGACCAGAGGTTTTGCGGCGCCAGAACTTTACAATTCTGAGCTTAACTGTTCACCTGATATCAGAAGTGATATTTATTCGTTTGGAGCAGTTTTATTTTATATGCTGACAGCAAAAGATCCATCAAGACCACCTTACCATATAAAACAGATCAGAAGTCACGATCCCGGACTTTCTGATAAATTAAATCATTTGATTGACCGCTGCACAAGGACACAACCTGCGAACAGATATCAGTCATGTGTGGAATGTGCGAGAGATCTGAACTGTTTTCGACAGACTGATCAAAAAGTGAACCTGATCAAAAACATTTGCAAGTCTGTCTATCATATGATGCTATTAATATCTTGTATATTAAGTCTGATTGGGATGGAACATATAAATAAGGGTAGTGCTATGAACGGTCTTAGCTTATTAGTTGCAGGAGGACTGGTATGCCTGGTCTGTAGCTTGATCAGAATGAGATTATTAGAGAACAAGAATTCACAATTACCGGTGAGAACGACAGTGAGTCTGTTCTTGACAGAAAAAAAGACACAATACTAAAGAGTATTATTAAAATGAAGTGATTTTTCAGATCGTTTTTCGATGATGGACAGGACTTC
>JAQVCQ010000014.1 GCA_028689715.1 Lachnospiraceae bacterium | reverse complement strand
CGCGTCCCCATCGTCTAGCCGGCCCAGGACAACGGCCTTTCACGCCGTCGACAGGGGTTCAAATCCCCTTGGGGACGCCAAATGATTCCCATAGGTTACGCTCCAGTAGCCTTTAAATTACCCGGTTCTGTGTACCGGGACTGTGTACCGGCTCTCCTGATGACCAGATCAGGAGAGCCTTTTTTCGTGTCCGCAAAGGTGAGCGCCTTTGCGGGGCTTCTTCCTTCCATTACCGCCAGCACCTTTTGCTCATGCTCCGCTTCGTAGCCCAAGCTCCGCAGATAGCGGGCCGTGGTGTTCGGATTCGTATGCCTGAGTTGGCGCTGCACTACGCTGAGTTCCGTGCCTTCATTGAACAATATGCTTGCGTGAAGGTGCCGGATGGCGTGAAAGCCGAACGGCCTCACCTTGGCGCGTTTGCATATCGTGTCCATAAAATGCCCTCTGGCCCGGTATGCTTCTCCGGGGTTGTGCCAGGGGCTTGGCGAATCATCGAGGCATGTGAACACCCAGGCCGTCTTGTAAGGCCGCGCTTCATGCCAGTACAGCAACGCTTCCCGCAAGGGAGCCGCAAGCGGCACCCAATCATGGCGCATTGATCTGTCGCTGGTTTTGCACGTTCCAAGACGTACCCGGTTCCGCTTGAAGTCAATATCTTCCCATTCCAGGCGGAAGATTTCACTTCGCCTCGCTCCCAAGTAGAAGAAGGCCAACAACATGGCTTTGTCCTGGGCTTCCGCAACAGCCACCACCTTCCAAAAGTCTTCCTCGCTCGGAACGTAGCGGGGTTTGCGCTGTTCCTTGAAGCGTGGAATCGAAAGAAAAGGATTTGGCGTTGTCGGAAAGCCGTCCATGTAGCGTCTGCCCCATTCCCATGCCGCCGCGAGGTTCTTCCGATCCTTGTTGGCGGAAAAGCCGGAGCGGGTATCGTTCTGCTTCTGCAAGTACCTCATAACCATATCCGGCGTGATTGCCTCCAGTTGGGTGACTTTGGTGTGGGAGATGAACATTTTGAACACGCGCACTTTCTCCTTGAAAGTCTGCTTCGTAAACTGCTGCTCGGTGTAGGCGCTATACCTATTCGCCCATTCCGTAACAGTCGGCGTAACCGTAGGGGTCACTGTCGTCTGTTCCGCCAGCATTTGTTCTCTTGTTTCCCTTTCCCACTTCGCGGCGTCCCGTTTCCCTTCCAATCCGTTGGGGAACAGCTTTGTGGCTACGACTTTCTTGTCGATCTTTACCACCGCCCGCCATTGCACACCCGCCTTTGTTGGGTATCGTGTTGGCATCCAGTATTTCCCTTATGCGATTTTCAAAGAACCGTAGGCGTCCTGGTGCAACCCACACGCCACCGTACAATTCAGGATATTTCGTAATTGTTCGGCGGTCAACCCCTAAAAGCTCCGCGACTTGAGAAACTGTCATAGGTGAGCCAAATTCCTGTTGTAATTCTTTGAGTCCCATAGGTTACAACTTCTATTTTGCAGGCATTTTCACGCCTATTTTCTTAGGAAATTCCTATGCAAGAGAGTAAAAAAATATCACTCTTCTTCTGGAGTGCAAAAATCGTCTTTCAGGCGGTTTACCGCCAAAAAGGTATTAACCGATCCCTGCACGGACATTGCCGCCGCCGTCAACGCTTCACGCGGCGCGGTTGCCCGGCTCGGAGCCTTGGAAACTCGCCTTTCGCAAAGGTCAATCGTCAGATCAAGCAATTCCTGCGCCTTCTCCTCGTATTCCCGCAATGCGGCGTCCTCATGCCGTTCCATACAAAGCCTCCATAATTATTTGATGCCTTTTTTCATATCTTTACCCACTTCCCTTTTGGCAACCGACAAAAGGTAGCCGAGATCATCCCCCAAGGCCAAGGCCATACGGCTGGCGTCCGCAATGGTGACACTCTGCGGCTTGCCCGTGTGGTACGTCTTGCTGCGGATTTGCGCCCATTTGGTTGCCGCCGCGTTGCCGGACAATTCCGGCCAGACCTTTACGGCGAACTGGCCTTTCTTGTAGCCGTCCTCTTCCATACGCATGGCGACAATATCAACGAATTTCCGTTCCAAAAGTTGCGAATAATCTTCTCCAGCCATGCTCCCTCCAATCGGCTACATCTTTTTCTAAAAATTTCCCTACCCGGAAAATCTTTCCTTGTCTATAGGAATGTTCGTAGTTATTTTGCGATAAATCCTTACGAACAGGAAACGGTAAAAAGCTATGTATGACGCCATTAATTTGCTTGTTAGCATCATTGGATCGCATGAAAAGGTCGCATTTTTCCTTGGATATTCCGACAGACAATACAGGAATATTCGTAGAAAAATTCGACATGGAGAAGAACTGCCGCCACGAATTTCCAATCTGATTACCGTGAAACTGCAAGAAATTCAGCAGAATACCGGAGCACACCATGTCCGGTAAATCGTTGCGTCACAGCATGGCAAAAGTGGAAATTCTTGGATGTTTGGAAAAGATCGAGTCCATGTTGTCCCAAGGATTCAGCAAACGGATCATTTATGAAAAGCTGCTGGAAGAAAAGCGCCTCTCAATGGCCTATGTCACCTTCTGTAAGCTCACGGCAAGAATAGCAAACCCCTCTCCGCTGCCGTTCTCCCAAGAAAATACCACTCCTGCGCCCGCACAAGCGGCACGGCAACCGCCGCCAGCCGCCAAACCTCCCGCAAGCTCCGGCCCCCGGATCGTCAATACCGCCAAAGAACCGTTTCCCGATCCTCGCAAGATGAGCGTGGAAGACGGAATTTAACCCTACAGGAGTATTTCCAATGGCAACAGTGCATTTCATTCAGCAAGGCAAGGGCGGTGTGGGCAAATCCATGATTGCGTCCATTCTGTATCAGGTGTTGCGGCTGCTCGGCAAAAAAGTCGCTGCCTTCGATACTGACCCGGTGAACGCTACCCTGGCCGGATTCAAGGAATTTGAGGTGACGTGCCTCGATATTCTGAAAAGCGGTGATATTGACCCCCGCCAGTTTGACACGCTGATTGACGCGATTATGGAAAAAGACCAGGAAGCCCATGTCATTGTTGACAATGGCGCTTCTTCTTTCCTCGCTCTCAACAGTTATATCAACGAAAACAATATCATCGGCATTCTGGAAGAAGCCGGGCATTCCGTCTTTTTCCATTCGGTCATTACAGGCGGGCAAGCCATTGGGGATACGGTTCTCGGTTTGCGCTCCCTGGCTCTCGGCTTTCCGGCAACGCCTATTGTGGTGTGGCTGAACCCCTATTTCGGGGAAATCGTTATGGATGGACGGCCCTTTGAAGAATTTAAGGTGTATCAGGAATTTTCCGGGCAATTCCACGCCATTATCACCATCCCCCAAGGCAACAAGGCCACCATCGGCAAAGACCTGGAAACGGTGTTCGCCAAGCGGCAGAGCTTTGAAACAGCGATCAACTCCGGGCAGTCCATAGTGGTGCGCTCCCGGCTGCAACGCTACCGGAACGAACTGGTGGAAGCCGTGAACAACGCGGCTCTGGTGTAGGGGGAAGCTGTGTCACAAGAAATTGTATCTGCGGATGCCGCCGCTTCCCAGGCTGCGGACGCTCCCACTCCCCTTGAAACGGAATTGGGCAACACGCCGGGCGTGGGCCTCACGCTGGAGCAGATCCGCTCCGTGGTGTCCAAAGCCCATGACGTAATGCTGCCGAAAGACGATGCCACGTTGATGATCGCAACAATCCTCAACGCCTACCTGACGGAAGTGGAAAAACTCCAGGCCCGGCACGAAAAGGGGCTGACCCGGCTCATGGCCGAAAAAACCGATGAATATGTTTCCGGCGTACAAACGGCGGTAAACCAGCTTTCCACAAGCCTTTCTTCGGCTTCGGTTGACGGTATCCGCAAGGTCTTTGACGATCACGCGGCCACGCTCAAAACCTTCAAGAGCAATGTCTACCTTGCCGCCGTGATTGTCGGCATGTCGGCGCTGCTCAATGTGGCGGTCTTCGTCCTGGGCGGGTTGCGCTGATGCTGCGGGCCTGTGACGATCCCCGGCTGCTGGCCGGGCTGCGCCATTCCTGCGGGCCTGTCTTTATAGACGCGCTGGAAAACCCGGAAGTCATAGAAATTATGCTCAATCCTGACGGCTCCCTGTGGATTGAAAAGTACGGGCAAGACCATGATTGTGTTGGCACCATTGAGCCAGCCAAGGGCCGATTGATACTTTCCCAGGTGGCAAGCGGTCTGAACCTGACGGTCAATGAACGCAGCCCCATAGTTGAAGGCGAATTTCCGCTGGATGGTTCCCGCTTTGAAGGGACGTTTCCGCCGATTGTCGGCCCCGGTCCTTCGTTCTCGCTCCGCAAAAAAGCCAGCCGGGTATTTACCCTCCAAGAATACTTGGCCTCCGGCTCCATCACGGCGCGGGTGATTGAGATCATCCATGATGCCGTATTGCGGCGTTGGAACATTGTGGTGGTAGGCGGAACCTCCAGCGGAAAAACTACCTTCGTCAACGCGGTCATTGACGCGGTTTCCACGCTCACACCGTCACACCGCCTGATCATCATAGAGGATACGGCGGAACTGCAATCCAAAAGCCCCAACGCCGTATTTTTCCGTACATCGGTCATAGCTGACGTTGATATGCGGAAGTTGGCGAAGGTCAGTATGCGCTACGCTCCCAAGCGCATTTTGATAGGCGAAGTGCGGGACGCCGCCGCCCTGGAACTCCTGAAACTCTGGAACACAGGGCATCCGGGCGGGATAGGTACATTTCACGCGGACAGCGCGGAAGAAGCCTTACCCCGCCTGGAAGAACTGGTAGAGGAAGCGGGCCTTGGCCCCAAGCAGAAATTGATTGGCCGGGCGGTTGATCTGGTGGTCTTCATGGAAAAGACTCCGGACAATCGGCGGCAAATATCAAACATCCTGCGTGTGGACGGCTTTGACCCGAAAACGGAAACCTACAAAACGGAGTATCTCTACAAGGTGGATCAAGCGGTATGAAAACAGAACAACCGCACGACCCCGGCAATCTTCGCTGCGGGAAGTGCAACAAACTTCTGGCAAAGGGCCACATTGAAGCCGGAGAAATCGAGCTTCATTGTCCTCGCTGCAAAAGCAGAATCGTCCTGCGGGCTATAAGCCCCAACGCCGCGCCGCATGACGGCCTCCACGGAGATCGTTATGCGCGTAATCAATCTTCTTCCCTCTCGTAAAGTCTCTTTTTCCCGCTTCGCCGTTTTCGGCTTTCTGGCGCTCTGCCTGTGCTTTCCCGACATTGCCGCCGCATCGGGCGGCATCACGGAATTTTCCAGCCCCCTGGAACGGGTGGTGAACACCATCACCGGCCCGGCTGGTAAATGGATCAGCATCGTGGCAATGGCCTTGTGCGGTGTCATTTTTATTATGAATAAAGATGATATCAGCGGCGGTTTCAAACTGCTGCTCTCCGTGGTGTTCGGGATTTCCTTTATCGCTTTCGCGGCCAGCATCGTGAACAGCGTGTTTTCCTTCTCCGGGGCGGTTATATGAGCCGTCCGCTCCCCATTCATCAATCTTTGCACCGCCATGCCCATATCCTCGGCGCGGAACGGGAACTGGTTATGACCAGCGCCCTGGTCGCGCTGCTGGTGGGCGTGGGCGGTCTGACCGCCGTTTCCGTCACTTCCGCAGTCGGCTTTTGGATTGCGGCGGTGTTCGCACTGCGGCGTATGGCAAAGGCTGACCCGATTATGAGCCGGGTCTGGCTGCGGCATATCAAGCAACAGGAGTTTTACCCGGCAAAGGCAAGCCGCTGGCGCGTGAACGGGGGGTTCAAATGCTGAAACTCAAAGACTACCGCTCCAGGGCCAAAGGTCTGCCGGATTTACTCCCCTATGCCGCACTGGTCGCGCCGGGCGTCATTCTCAACAAAGACGGCTCGTTTCTGGCTGCCTGGGAAATCCGGGGGCAGGATACGGCGAGTTCCACCCCTGACGAGTTGGCCTTTGTATCCGCGCAGTTCAATAACGCGATCCGACTGCTCGGTACGGGCTGGATGCTGCATGTGGATTCCATCCGTAGCAGTCACCGGGCCTACCCCGCGCCGGATAAGGGCCATTTCCCTGACCCGGTGACGCTGCTCATTGACGATGAACGCCGGGCTTTTTTCAGCGGGAACCGTTGTTTCAGCACCAGTACAGTTTTTTCCGTCACTTACAAGCCGAACTTTGAAGCGGCGAAGCTGGCGGGCAAGGTACAGGCGGGAACAGCGGCAAGCCCTGTGCTGGAAAAAGCATTGGGGCAGTTCCAAAACACCCTGGAAGAACTGGAAGATGCTTTGTCTTCGGTTCTGCATATGCAACGGCTCACAGAATATGAAGCGTATTCCGATGAAGGCGAAACCTATACGCAATCTGACCTTCTCTTCCATATCCAGCATTGCGTTTCCGGCGATCTGCATCCGTTGCGGGTGCCGGAAAAGCCCATGTACCTGGATCACCTTCTCGCCAGCAATGACTTGATCGGGGGAGTCATCCCCCGGCTCGGCGGAAAGCACCTTGCGCTGATTTCCATTGACGGGCTGCCGCAAGAATCCTTTCCGGCCATGTTCGCGGATTTGGAATCTCTCCCTTTGGAGTATCGCTTTTCGACCCGCTTTATCTGCCTTGATCAATACGATGCCACAAAGGAAATAGACTCCTACCGTAAGGGCTGGCGGCAACAGGTGTATCGCTTCCTTGACCAGTTCTTCAACAACCCCAACGCCCGCGCCAACCGTGACGCGCTGCTGATGGCCGAAGACGCGGAAACCGCCCTGACCGAAGTGCAGGGCGGCTATGTGGGCGCTGGCTACCTGACTTCCTGCATCGTCCTGATGCACGAAAATCAGGAGCAGTTGCAGGATTGGGCGCGGGAACTGCGCCGGAACATCCAGACGCTTGGTTTCGGCTGCCGGATCGAAAACATCAACGCCCTGGAAGCGTGGCTCGGAACGCATCCGGGCAACGGATACGCCAATCTGCGGCGGCCTATGGTCAATACGCTGAATCTGGCTGACCTGTTGCCCCTGGCTTCGGTCTGGACGGGTTCACCCGTCTGCCCCTGCCCGTTCTATCCGCCGAACTCCCGGCCCCTGGCCGTGCTGACCACGGATAAATCCACGCCGTTCTGGTTCAATATTCATGTGGGCGATCTCGGCCACACATTGATTTTCGGGCCTACAGGCGCGGGTAAATCCACGTTGCTGGCAACGCTGGCCGCGCAATTCCGCTGCTATGAAAACTCCCGCATTTACGCCTTTGACAAGGGCATGAGCATGTTCCCGCTCTGCCTCGGCTCCGGCGGGACGCACTATAACATCGGCAATTCTGACCAGCTTTCCTTTGCACCGCTCCAGCGCATTGATTCCGAAGCGGAACGGGCCTGGGCGGAAGAGTGGATAGCTTCTCTCATGGAGTTGCAGCAAATCACGGTCATGCCGTTGCACCGCAACGCCATTCACGCGGCCATGCTGGATTTGTCGGCACAGCCTGACAATCTGCGCTCCCTGACTAGCTTCTACCACATCGTACAGGATAACCAGATTAAAGATGCGATCCAGCACTACACCGCGCAAGGGGCAATGGGGCGGCTGCTGGACGCGGATACGGACGATCTGACGCTTTCTCCGTTCATGGTCTTTGAAATTGAGGATTTGATGAACCTGGGCGACAAAAACCTGATTCCGGTTCTGACCTATCTCTTTCACCGCATTGAAACGTCACTGGACGGAACGCCGACAATCCTTGTGCTTGATGAAGCCTGGATCATGCTCGGCCACCCGGTATTCCGGGTGAAAATACGCGAATGGCTGAAAGTCATGCGTAAGGCGAATTGCGCGGTAATCCTTGCCACGCAAAGCCTTTCGGACGCTAAAAACTCCGGCATCCTTGACGTTCTGGCCGAATCCTGCCCGACAAAAATATTCCTGCCCAACATCACGGCCACACAGGAAGCGCAACGCGAACTCTATGTGGGCATGGGCCTGAATGAAACCCAAATCAACATTATCGCCCGCGCCACACCGAAGCGCGATTACTACGTTGTTTCGCCTCTCGGCAGACGGCAAGTGCAGCTTGCCCTTGGCCCCAAGACGCTGGCCTTTGTCGGTTCCTCCGACAAGGAGAGCATTGCCCGTATTCAGGAGCTTGAAGCGGAATACGGTTCTGGCGGCTGGCAATACGAATGGCTGCGGGAAACAGGCGGATCGTGACCGATTACTGCGTCAAAGGCCGCTTTTTGCTCCGGTCATGGACGAGAAGAGTCCACTCCCTCCGCAAAAAGCGGCCTTTTCCTTGTCCTCGGCCACGCTTCGCCTGTTTCACAAACTTTTAAGGAGATTCATTATGAAAAAGTATCTTTTGAGCCTTGCCTTGCTTGCGCTGTTATCCACGCCCGCCCATGCGCTGACGGTCACATGCACGAATTGCAGCAATAGCTTGGTGCAACTGCTTGATCGCATTACCAGCATGGAGCAGTTGCAGAACGTCATTGGTCAATACCATGAAAATATTCAGCAAACCGCACAGCAAATCCGCATGGTGCAGCAAAATATTGAGCAGTATCAGAATATGATCCAAAACACCGTGCAGCTTCCGGCCAATCTGGTGAATGAACTCAAAGGCAACCTGACCCGCCTTGCAAACCTCTCCAGCAACCTCAAAACCCTGCGCGGCGATATTGTGGGCCTGGGGCAAGTGTTCAACTCCCTGTTCCCCGAACAATCGCTTTTTGGTGATCTGGCCGGGGCCAGCCCCGAACAGGTGGAAGCCGCCAACGCAAAATATCAGCAGCAGTGGGATAAATGGTCTGAAAGCGTGGATCAGGCTTCCCAAGCCACGTTCCAGCTTTCCGGCCACCAGCTTGACGATCTGCAAAAGGACGCCGGGCGCTTCCAATCCTATCTTGACGAACTGCTTTCCACGCCTGACGGCCAGCAAAAGGCGATCATGGCCGGGAATCAGCTTTCGGCCCTCCAGGTGCAGGAAGCCCGGCAGCTTCGTGAACTCATGGCCACACAGGTGCAGTCGAACTTGGCCAGCCAGATGAAGGCGGAAAAAGAAAGTCAAATGTCGGAAGAGGCATGGCGGAACACCTTGAAAACAAACCGGATCGGCAAGTCGAAGGCCAAGCCCGATCCCTTTTAGGCGGCGGCTATGAAGAGGCACTTTTTACTACTGGCCGCGCTCTGCCTTCCGGCGCTGGCGCTCCTGCTCCTGCCGGAACAGGCCCTTGCCGCTGATGAAGATTTCGTATCCCGGCTGGTGCATGAGTTTTACAACAAAACAAGCACCTGGGAACCGACTTTGAAACGGTACGCCCTGGTCGTGTTCCGCTGGCTGGTTATTCTGGAGGTCTGCTTTCTCGGCATCAAGGCCGCGCTCAATCGTGACCAGCTTGGCGATATTCTGAAACAGTTCGTCATGCTCCTGCTCATGGCCGGGTTCTTCATGGCCGTTATCAACTATTATCAGGAATGGGCCTGGAACCTGATTAACGGCCTGGGCGCAATCGGCAGGGAACTGACGCCGGGTGGCTACTCTTCGGAATCCCCGTTCCTGACAGGAATGCAGCTCGTCAAGCTGGTTCTGGACAAACTCTCCATCTGGTCGCCGGGCAACTCCATTGCTCTGCTTATTGCCGCCCTGGTGATCATTATCTGTTTCGCGCTGATTTCCGCGCAAGTGGTGTTCATCAAGTGCGAAGCCATGATTGCAATGGCGGCGGCTGTTATCCTGGTCGGTTTCGGCGGCAGTTCCTTTCTCAAGGATTATGCCGTCAACGCGATCCGCTACGTTCTGGCTGTGGCCTTCAAGCTCTTTGTCATGCAACTCGTTCTCGGCGTGGGCATTGCCTTTATAGAGGGCTTTTCTACGTCCACGGCGGAATTGCAGGATATTTTTGTGGTCATTGGCGCGTCCGTGGTGCTTCTCGCCCTGGTCAAATCCCTGCCTGACGTGTGCGCGGGCATTATCAACGGTTCCCACGTTTCCAGCGGCGCGGCGCTCACCGCTTCGGCTGCCGCCGTGGGCGGTGCGGCTATCGGCGCAATGGTTGCCGGAAGCAACACCGTCCAGAACGTGAAAGACGCGGCAAAGGTGGCCGGAATGGAAGGCGGTACGGGCCTCGGCAAAGCGGCGGGCATGGCGAAAGCCATGTGGGGAGCGCGGCAGGACGCGAAAACTTCCGGGGAAAAAGCCCTCAGTACCCGTACCCGCTCGGAAATGCAGGATCGGCTTGAACGGGCAAAAATGAATAACGACAACTCATAGGCGGTATCTATGTCTTTTTTCAAATCAAAAGCAAAACCGCCCGTAGCGGAAAAAGGGGGAAGCCCCTACCTGAACGGGCGTGAAGAATGGCTTGAACGCTACGGCTCCTATATCAGCCGGGCGGCCCAATGGCGCATGGCGGCGTTTATCTGTCTGATTATCACGGTGGTTTCCATCACCGGCAACGTCATACAGGCCAGTCAGGTCAAGACGGTTCCCTACATCATCGAAGTGGACAAACTCGGCAACATGGGAACTGTGGCACGGGCTGATCGAGCCAGCGCAACCCCGAAACGGCTTATTCAGGCCGAGATTGCCAAGTGCATCAGCGATTGGCGCACGGTCACGGCGGACGTTGAACTCCAGCAAAAAATGATCGAGCGGCTTTCCTTCTTCATGGCCGGAAGCGCCAAAGGCGTTTTGCGCCAGTGGTACGAGGCCAATAATCCCTATGAAATCGCCAAAAGCGGCAAGCTGGTGCATGTGGAAATCAAGGGGCTGCCGCTGCCGGTCAGTGCCGATTCCTACCGGGTGGAATGGGTTGAAACCGTCCGCAGTCATGCGGGCGTCATGCTGGATTCCCACTCCTATGAGGCCACGGTGACGATCCAGGTCAACCCGCCCACGGCGGACGCCGTTCTGCTCCGCAATCCGGGCGGCGTTTACATCACAGCACTTTCCGCTGGCAAAGTCGTGGGCGCGAATGCTCCGGCCATGCCCGCCAATAAAGAATAATGAGGTTTGCCATGAAAAAGATACTGTTTCTGACTCTCGCCCTGGCGCTCTGCGCCAACACCGCGTTTGCCGCCCAAGATATTCCCCCCGGCTATCCTCCGGCCATAGACGGCATCGGTGGCGTGGATGGTGGGAAAGCCGTGCCGGAAATTGACTATATCAGCCCCAAGGTCGTGCCGCTGACGCCGAAGGAAAGAAAGGCTCTTAGCCTGTCGGACGATTGGGCGCGGCAGAATATTGATCCGGTTCTCTCCGGTGGCGGCAAGGTGGTTTACGTCCACGGGGCGAGTCTGCCCACCATTGTGGCAACGCCCATGCAAGTTTCTGACGTGGAACTGGAAGCCGGAGAGATCGTCAATGAAATCGTGGTGGGAGACTCGGCCCGCTGGATGGTGGAATCCGGCTCCGCTGGCTCCGGCTCTGACGCCAGAGTGCATTTGTTTATCAAGCCCGTGGATGCCGGGCTTGAAAGCTCCACGGTTATCACCACAAACCGCCGCGTGTACCACCTGCGGCTTGTTTCCCAACGCAAAGGCTACACGCCCTATGTCGGTTTTCTCTACGCAGATTCTCTGAACCGCCAGAGCGCGGCTCGGCAAGCAAGGGAAGCCAAGGAACAGGAATGGAACTCCACCACCATTGACGGCCAGCAAGCGGATTTATCCAGGCTCAATTTCAATTACGAAGTGAAGGGCAAAGCCACCTGGAAGCCGGAACGGGTCTATGACGATGGGCGGCAAACTTTTATCCGGTTGCCGGAAAAAACCGCGTCCGGGGAAATGCCGGTGCTGCTCGTCCGCAAGGGAAGCCGTGACGTGCTGGTGAATTACCGGGTGAATGACGCGGCAATGGTTGTTGACGGCCTCTTTGAGCGGATCGCGCTCATTGTCGGCGTAGACGGTGATCAAGAAAAAGTGGAAGTCATAAGGGGGAAAAGGTAATGCGTACTCTCATTTTTCCCCTGCTGCTCATGGTGCTGCTGGCTTCGGGCTGCGCGGGGCGCGGGCCTGTGGATTCCTACTGCGGGCCGCTGCCGGAAGGTAATGCGGTTGCCGCTATCGCCGCTGATGCCGTGGACTGTCTCTCTTCTTTATATCCTCCAGGATATACAGCCGTTCACCTCGTTCCGGCCAAAGACGTGGATAACGGCTTTGCACAAGCCTTTGAGAACGGTTTGCGGACAAGGGGCTTTACGCTGGTTCCCGATGCGCGGCCTGACGCCCTGGCTATCGCCTACACCCTGGACGCAATGGACGAAAAAAGCGCGTGGTATCTGCAACTCCGCATTTCGGATACCGGGGAACAGGGAAAATCCATTGCGCGGGCCTACACCGCCAGCGGCCAGCCCGAAGCCGGGCAAAGCCGCACGGAAATAGAGTTCAGGCGTTCCATGCTGCAAAAAGCTGCGGACAAAACAAAAGAAACGGCGGGGAAAGCCTATGACGCTACCCGCAGTTTCCTCTCGGAATAGGGGGAAATATGTCTGATACTACCCCTAACAGTCTGGAGCCGACAAAAAAGGTCGATGCCGCCCGCATGAGCAAATGGCCGCTCTATGCCGTGCTGCTGGCCGGGCTGTTCCTGCTTGGCGTTCTGGTTTACAGCGTGAACTTTGCCCACAATCAGGAAGAAGAACAGGCCGGAACGCCGAAAGTCGATATTAAAGAGGAAGAAAAGCCGCTGCTCATGGGCGAAGGGCGCGGCCTCGCCCTGGCCCCGCCAGCCGGATCGCCCGCCCTGGTCGTGCCGGATGCGCCAGCACAAAACGGCACGAAGAAAGAACCGCTGATCGTGGTGCAGTCGGATAAAAGCCAGTCCGACAATTACCGCCAGGAATTGGAAAACCTCCGGCGCATGAAGGCGCAAGCCCAACTGACCGCGCTTTCCGCTCCCCTCGGCGTTCAGAAGTCCAGCCAGACAAGCACGGCTCCGGTTTCGTACACGCCTTCCGGCTCCGCGCCTGACAGACCTTCCATGTCCATGCCCGATACTTCCGCGCTGCGGGAAAACGGCTACGATCCGGCTGCGGACAAGGATAAAGAGGCGTTCTTTGACCGGGCCGGGAAAGATACGAGCTGGATTCTGCCGCACTCGCGCACAGCCGGGCAAAAATATGAAGTCAAAACAGGCGCGGTGATTCCCGGCATTATGGTGACGGGCATCAATTCCGATCTGCCCGGCAACATCATTGCCCAGGTGTCGCAAAACGTCTTTGATACGGCCACGGGGAACCATCTGCTATTGCCGCAAGGGGCAAAACTCTTCGGTGTCTATGATTCCCGCGTAATCTACGGGCAGGAACGGGTTTTGGTGGCCTGGAACCGTGTCGTTTTTCCCGACGGCTCGGCTGTCACCCTTGGAGCCATGCCCGGTTCGGATATGAGCGGCTATGCCGGGTATATCGACAAAGTGGACAATCACTATTTCCGCATATTCGGCTCGGCCATTCTCATGAGCATGATCAGCGGCGGTATGGCCTACACGATGGATACCCTGGATAACAGCAATTCCGACAGCGACAATCCCACGCTCCAGAATGAAATGGGTTCCGCCCTGGCCGCGCAACTCGGTCAAGCCACGCTCCAACTGCTGCAAAAGAATCTGAACATCAAACCCACGCTGGAAATCCGGCCCGGCTACCAGTTCAACGTCATTGTGACCAAGGATATGGTTTTTGAGCGGCCTTACCGCCCGCAACGATAATTCTTTCTTCCTGCGGGCCATGCGCCCCAATTCCGCGCCGCCTGACGGCCTCCACAAGAGAACGTCATGTGCGCGAAAAAAGTTCAATACGGTTTGGGGGAGAAATCCCCGCAAAAAACGCCGCTGCGCTGGCTCTACCTGCCGTTCATGCTGCTGCTCGGTCTTGGCAGCATGGCTCTGGCAACACAGTGCATAGCGGCGTTTTTCGATTATCAAGCCGCTCTCGGCCAGCCGTGGGGGATCGCCTTTGGCCTTCCCTGGTACGCGCCCTGGTCGGCCTTCGTCTGGCAAGAGCGGTTCGGGGCAAGCGATACCTATGGTTTTATTGATCAGGCCATTACCCACAGCCAGGTTCTTTTCCTGCTCCCGCAATTCGTCATTATCGGCGTCTGGCTTTGTTTTCAGAAGAAATTGCGCTCCAACGCCAATCTGCACGGCTCGGCGCGGTGGGCGGAAGAAAAAGAAATCCGCACGATGGGCTACTTTGAAGGCAAGGGCGTCTATGTGGGCGGCTGGCTTAAAAAGTATGCCGGTGCCGCGCTCCTGCTGCGAAAACTCCACTCCAGGCCCGAAGAAACGCAACTCTACCTCCGGCATAACGGCCCTGAACACATCATGGTCTTTGCGCCTACCCGCTCCGGTAAGGGCGTGGGGCTGATTCTGCCTACGCTGCTGGCCTGGGAAGGCTCCAGCATCGTTCTTGATATTAAAGGCGAAAACTGGGCCTTAACTGCCGGGTGGCGCAAATCGCAAGATCAGGTTGTTTTGCGGTTTGATCCCTCCGATCCCTCCGGCGCGTCGGCTCGCTTCAATCCCCTGGAAGAAATCCGCCTCGATACGCTGCTGGCGATACCGGACGTGCAGAATATGGCTGCCATGCTGGTTGACCCTACGGGAAAGGGGCTTGAAGACCATTGGAGCAAGGCGGCTTTCGCCATGCTCGGCGGGGCGATCCTCCATTGCTGCATTATGACACGTCACGCCCAAAAGCGGACGGCAACCCTCTATGACCTCTCCTGCATGTTGGCGGACGAGAGCCGCACCATTCAAGACCTGTTCAAAGAAATGGTGGAAACGCCCCATGCGGAATTGTTGCAAGGGATGTTTCCCGATGCCGAAGGTGGCGATAAAGCCCACACCTTTATCGCCAGCTCTGCGCGAGAGATGCTTAACAAGGCGGAAAATGAAGCATCCGGCGTTGTTTCCACGGCGCTGACCAATCTGGCGCTGTACCGCGATCCGGTGGTGGCACTGAACACCGCCTCTTGTGATTTCCGCGTCTATGACCTGATGAACCATGAAAAGCCGGTGAATCTGTATCTTGTCATATCCCCTGCGGATATTGACCGGATGCGGCCCTTGCTCCGGCTTATGGTGGATATGATTGTGCGCCGCGTGTGCTCAAAAATGGAATTTGCCGACGGCGGAAGTGTGGCCGGGTACAAACACCGCCTTCTGCTCCTGCTGGACGAGTTCACCAGCTTGGGGAAGCTCCCGATCATGGAAAAGGCGTTGGCCTATATCGCCGGTTACGGCGGCAAGGTCTACATCATCGTTCAGGACATTACCCAACTCAATGCCGTGTACGGCAAGGATAACGCGCTCATGGCGAACTGCCATGTGCGTATTGCCTACGCGCCGAACACCATTGAAACGGCCAAAACCCTTTCCGACATGACGGGCAAAACCACTGTCGTGGAAGAAAAGGTATCCCTTTCCGGCTCCAGAACGGGGCATATGAAAAACGCCTCGGTCAACGTGACGGAAACGGCCCGGCCCCTGCTCACGCCCGACGAGTGCATGAGGCTCCCCGGCCCGGAAAAGGACTCGCAGGGCAAAGTGATAAAGCCCGGCGATATGCTGATTTTCACAGCCGGGCAATCGCCTATCTACGGTCGGCAAATTCTCTATTTCTTCGATCCGGTTTTTTCGGCCCGCGCAAAAATTCCGGTTCCCGGCCTGACTCCCCAATATCAAAGCGGCATAACGGATTCCATTTACGAGCCGCGCCCTGCGGCGTGGTATGCCGCAACGCCAGCTCCCGCCGCCGCTCCCCCTGAACAGAAAGAGGCTTCCAGTGAACAGTATTTCGTTGCGTAGATTGGCGCGGCGGGCGCTGTTTGCGGTGATATGGCTGGTGTTGGTGTTCGCTCTGACCTTTGGCGCGGGCCTTCGCTTCAATCCCACGCCGTCTTTGCCCAAGGGCGTCTACCGCATTGTTCCCGGCGTTCCAGAAAAGAACGAGCTGGTGAGTTTTTGTCTGGAAGGCGAGTTCGCGGAACTGGCTTTGGAGCGCGGCTACCTGGAACCTGGTTCCTGCCCCTCCGGGTTGCGGCCCCTGCTCAAGCGACTGGCCGCGCTGCCGGGCGATTTTGTTGATCCCGCCACGTTCCCGATCCGCGCCGTGGACAGTCATGGGCGCTCCATGTCTCCGGCCCTGGCTCCAGGTGTCGTGCCTCCCGGCATGGCGCTGGTGCTGGCCGATCATCCCGGCAGTTTCGACAGCCGTTATTTCGGGTTTGTTCCGCTGGAAAGTCTCCAGCGGGTCAAACCCGTTTTTCTCTTTAACCCCAAAGGAAAGTGACCATGCAAAACAAGGAATATTTACGCGCCGCGGCAACGGCCATTGCCCGGCAAATTGAGGAAAACCCGGTTGTTCTCGGCATCCCGCTCGATCCCGATGTTGCGGACTATCTGGGCGCGTTTGTGGAAGAAGCCATTACCCTGGCCGACATTGTGGAGGACGGCCTTTTGACCGTTACCGACTCCGAGAACGGGGGGGAGGTGGTCTATGTCGGATAAAACCAAAAAGCCGCAAAAGGCGAAGCGTCCGCCATTCCATGAAGAGTTCGCCAGCAAAATCATTGAACGCCTGGAAGAAGGCACAGCCCCGTGGCAAACCCCCTGGACGCCGGGGAGAACGCCTTCGGTTCCGCACAACCCCGCTTCTGGCACGGTATACCGGGGCATGAACCGGGTACATCTGGCGCTTTCCGGTTATGACGATCCGCGCTGGATGACGCTGAAACAGGCCAATGATAACGGCTACAGCATTTTGCCCGGCAGCAAGGCCACGCCCGTGGTCTATTTCCAGTTCACTGACGAAAAAAACAAGCTGGATAAAGACGGCAATCCCGTCCTCGATGCGGACGGCAAGCCGGAGAAAGAAAAAGTGGAACTGGACAAGCCCATTATCCGTTTCGCCCATGTCTTCAATGCTGAACAGGTTGACGGCATCCCGCCTATCCAGCTCACGGATAAAGCCTACGAGTGGGAACCCATAGAAAAGGCGGAAAACATCCTTGCTGCTTCCGGCGCGGCCATAAAACACGATCAGAGTAACCGGGCTTTCTACCGCTACGCGGAAGACGCCATTCATTTGCCGCCCAAGGAAAACTTTGACGCGCCTGACAAATATTACTCCACGGCCCTGCATGAGCTTGGGCATTGGACGCGCCACGAAACCCGTCTGAACCGCGAAAACGGGCCTTTCGGCTCGGAAACCTACGCCCGTGAAGAACTCCGGGCTGAAATCGCCTCATGGATGCTTGGGCAAGATATTGGAGTCGGCCATGACCCCGGCCAACATGCCGCCTATGTGCAGTCGTGGATCAAAGTTCTGAAAGAAGACCCCTACGAGATTGTACGGGCTTGCCGGGATGCGGAAAAAATCAAGGAATACGTCTTTGACCTGGAACGAAAAAAGGAACTCCGGCAGGAAGGCCCGGAACAGGCTGTGCGGCCGGAAAAGGCCGCGCAACGCGGGAAAGCTCTTGAAAAAGAAGAGGGAATTGCCGCTATGGGCGTTCCCGCTGCTCCGGCCAGGGAAAAAACCTTCCTCACCGTTCCCTACAAGGAAAAGGAGCGGGCAAAGAAATTCGGCGCGAAGTGGGATAAAGAAAATAAGCTCTGGTACGCGCCGGAAGGAACCGACCTCACGCCGCTGGCCGCATGGATGCCGGAAAAAGCCCCTGCGCCGGAACCGTCCATGCCGCCGCAAGAGGAATTTGCTCACGCTCTGGAAAATGCCGGGCTGGATCTGCGCGGCAAAGCGCCGATCATGGACGGCCAGATACACCGCGTTCCGCTCATTGGCAGGAACGGCGGCGATCTTGACGGCGCATATTGCGGCTATCTCGATGAACGTCCTGCCGGCTGGATGCAGAATTTCAGCGCCGGCGAAAAAACGACCTGGGCCGCCACGGGTCACACCCTGACCAAAGAGCAGTTGGAAGCCCAACGCGCCGAAATCGCCCGAAAGCGGGAAGAACGGCAGCGGCTCATTCTGGAACAGCAACACAAAACGGCGCGGGAAGCGCATACGGAATGGATCGCCCACGATTGGGCCTCTGCCGATAACCCTTATTTGCAGGCCAAGGGCGTTCAGCCTTTCGGGGTGCGTGAGGATGTGGACGGCACTCTGCTTGTTCCCGTTATGACCGTGGACAAGGAATTGCGCGGTCTGCAAACTATTTCCCCGGAAGGTGAAAAGCGTTTCATGTACGGGATGGAGAAAAACGGCAATTTCCATATGATTGCCGATCCCGATAAAGACCTTTCCAAAGATTTGGCCCAAGGGGAAATCATCCTGGCCGAAGGCTACGCCACGGGCGCAACGCTGCACATGGCAACGGAAAAACCTGTAGCCGTGGCCTTTGACGCTGGCAATCTGGAGCCTGTAGCCAAAAAGCTGCGGGAAAAATTCCCCAATGCCGCCATTACCATCTGCGCCGATAATGACCACAAACATACCCGCAAAACCCCGGATGGTGTTGAACCGTGGAACAAAGGCGTGGAATTGGCGCAAAGAGCGGCCCAAGAGGTCGGCGGCAAGGTTGTTGTGCCAATCTTCACCGATGAAGAACGGGGCAAGGGGCTGACGGATTTTAACGATCTGCACCAGTCGCGTGGGCTGGATGAAGTGAAACGGCAAGTGGGCCTTGTTCTGCAAAAGGATGTTGAGCGGGAAAAAGGCCAGGATCGAGGAAAAGCGCGGGAGTTGTCCTTATGAACGCGCACTCCTTCAATAAAAAATATAGTTGGCGGGCGGCAAGCATTGTTCCCTCATTTTCTGGTGGAAAAGACAGCACCTATCTTGTGCTGCGGCTTCATGAACTTGGGATCAAAATGACTGATATTGTCTATTTTGATACTGGGTGGGAGTTTCCCCATATGGAGGCGCACATTGCACAGGTTGAGGACATTATCAAACAAAAAATCACTTGGTTGTTGCCGCGTGACGATTTTGATTTCCTCTTTGCTCGGAAGAGCCGAACAAGAAATATTAATACACGCAAGGGCTATGGTTGGCCGTCCGCAATGCGGCGTTGGTGTACTGGTGAAAAAACCCGCGCTATCAACGCATATGCAAATTCCTTAACATGGCAAGGGGTTCACCTCCCTGTCGTTCAGTGCCTTGGCTATGCGTCCGATGAGCCGGATCGTGTTGAGAAACACAAAGCCAAGAAAGCTCTGCGATTTCAAACTTACGCCTATCCTATGGTGGAATGGGGAATATCCGAAAAACAGGCATTGGAGTATTGCAAGGAACGCGGCCTTTTTTGGGGCGGACTGTACGATATTTTTGACCGTGTAAGTTGCTGGTGTTGCCCCTTGGGCGGTATTGAACACGCCAGAAAGCTGTATCACCATTTTCCTGTTCTTTGGCAGCACATGCTTGAAATGGAGTCCTGGTTGCCGGAGCAGCACAGGAGGTATGCAGGAAATCATAGCGTTTCGGATCTGGATAGGCGCTTTTACAAAGAAGATGTTGCCACCTTCAACGGTGGTTCAAAAAAAACTGATCATATTCCTGCGGGCCTCGCGCCCCAGCCCAGCGCCGCATGACGGCCCCTATAAGGAAACGTCATGTCGGGAAAATCGTTTGGGAATGTGCATTTCTCCAGCAAAAAAATGGATTGGTCAACGCCTTGGGAACTATTCCGTGCCTGGGATATTTCACATGGTCCCTTTACTCTGGATGTCTGTGCCACATCGGAGAATTCCAAGTGCAGTTCCTTCTTCACGCCCGCCATCAATGGCCTTTGGCAAAAATGGGGTGGCACCTGCTGGATGAACCCGCCGTATGGCCGGGAAATAGGCCGCTGGATCGCCAAGGCAGTGGGGGAAGTGCATAAAGGCCACGCGGATCGTGTTGTCTGCCTTCTCCCGGCCAGAACGGATACCGCATGGTGGCATGATCTTGTCATTCCCTATGGCGATATTCATTTTTTGCGCGGACGGGTGCGCTTTGAAGGCGCGGAACATGCCGCGCCGTTCCCAAGCGCCATAGTCATTTTCGGATAGTTCAAAACTCTGCGGGCCATGCGTCCCAATCTCGCGCCGCCTGACGGCCCTTTAAGGAAAAGTCATGTGCGCGAAACTCTTGATTCTTGAATCCCCCGGTAAAGTGAAAAAGGTACAGGAAATCCTCGGCCCCGGCTGGAAGGTTGCCGCTTCTGTCGGCCATGTGCGCGATCTGCCCGTCAAGGAAATGGGCGTGGCCGCTCCCGACTTCAAACCGCAGTATCTGCCCACGGACAGGGGCAAAGATGTTTTATCCCGGTTGGCCGGGCTGGTGAAGAACGCGGAAGAGGTTTTTCTTGCCACTGACCCCGATAGAGAGGGGGAAGCTATTGCGTGGCATCTGCAAGACGCCCTGAAACTCAAGAATGCCAAGCGCGTCACCTATACGGAAATCACGGAAGCGGCCATACGCGCCGCGCTCTCCACTCCACGTTCCATTGATATGGCCCTGGTCGCTGCACAGGAAGGGCGGCGGGTTCTGGATCGCTTTTGCGGCTACATGGTTTCCGGGCCGCTCTCCAATGCCTCCGGCGAAAAGCTCTCCGCTGGCCGGGTACAAAGCCCGGCTGTGCGTCTGGTAGTGGATCGGGAAAAGGAAATCAAAGCCTTTTCCAGCACAACGCACTACGGCGCGGAACTGACCTTTGAAAATGTGGACAATATCACGGACGGCTGGAAAGCCGCGCTTCTGATCAAGCCCTGGATCGAAGAGGGGCAGGAATATTTGCTGGATAAATCCCTTGCGGAAAAGGCGGCTGCGCTGCGGACGCTGGACGTGCTGGACTGCAAGGAATCCGAAAGCCGTGCCGCGCCTCCGGCTCCCTTCACCACCTCCACATTGCAGCAAGCCGCCAGCTCGTCACTGAAATTTACCCCCAAGCAGACAATGCAACTGGCGCAACGGCTTTATGAGCAAGGCGCGATTACCTACATGAGAACGGACAGCCCCAATCTCTCGCAAGAAGCGGTACACGCTATCCGGGCGTATTGCGAAGCAAAGGGCTGGCCGCTGGTGGAAACGCCCCGTACCTGGAAATCCAAAGAGGGGGCGCAGGAAGCTCATGAGGCAATCAGACCGACCCACATTGAAATTGAGGAAGCCGGGGAAACGGCGGACGAAAAAGCCTTGTATCGCCTTATCCTGCTGCGCTCTCTGGCTTGCCAGTTGGAAGACGCGGTTTATGCGGTTCGGACACTCCAACTCGGCGCGGAGCTGGACGGGAAACAAGCGCTATTTGAGGCAAAGGGCCGCACTCTGCTTTCGCAAGGCTGGAAGGTTCTGGCCGATCAGGAAAATGGCCCGGATGAAGGAGCAGAAGAAGGCCAGAAAGAGCCTTCCAATCCCGTCCCGGCCATGAAGCCCGGCACAAAGGCAACGGCGCTGACAGGAACAGTCACAACGAAAAAGACCAAACCCGCCGCCAGATTCACGGAAGCCAGCCTTATCCGCGAACTGGAAAAGCGCGGCATTGGCCGTCCGTCCACCTATGCGGCGATCATCGACACCATTTCCAGCCGAAAATACGTCACCACGGAAAAACGCTTCCTTGTGCCTACGCCCTTGGGTGAAAAGATTGTTTCCGGCCTCTCCGGGCATTTTTCCTTCATCGAATACGATTTCACCCGCACTATGGAGCAATCCCTTGATGATATTGCGGAAGGAAAGGCGGAATACCGCACCGTCATAGCCTCGGCCCATGAGCAGCTTTCCAGGGAAGTGCGGGAGTTCGCCAAGGCCACGGGCAAAGTCTGCGGAAAATGCGGCAAACCTATGGTGCATCGGGTGAAAAAGCCTGGCAAAGACGGCAAGGGCGGTTATGATTTTTGGGGCTGCTCCGGCTGGCCGGAGTGCAAGGGGTCTTCGGAGGCATAACACCCCAGGCTAGATTTCATGCTTAATGAAAACGCTCAGGTCTTATAAGGCTTGGGCGTTTTTTAGTTTGCTATGCGTAAAAAATACACGCCAACTCAAATCGATGGGTGAAAACTACTCACTGTACTGTGCAGATTTTTTTGCACAGATGTTTTCATTTGTGCAAAAAAATGCACAAATCTTATTGCTAATATCAATGCTGTCCGGTTAAGCTGCCAAGGATAACAGACTGAGGTTATAGAGGTTTTCATTTTTTCGTCGTCGGGGCTTCAGGAGTTCTTCCAGCGAGTCTGTTCCGAGGATGTTCAGTGAGGCGATTTGGAAAAGTTGCTGCACGGACAGCCCTGTTTTACTCAGGAATTTCTGGTAGGCCAGGAGCAGGTAGACGGTCAGCGCGGTATAAATCTGAATCAATACAGCATTTTCCGTGTTCCCGACAAAGCTTTTGATGCGTAGATTCTGTTTGATTTCGCGAAAAAAGAGTTCGATTTTCCAGCGTTCTTTGTAAATATCGGCGATGGTGCGGGCGGACAGGCGAAAGTGATTTGTCAGAAATTCGTAACGCTTGCCTGTTTCGGCGTCCCGGTAGCCGATGCGACGCAGGCGCAAGACTTTTCCCCGGCTGTGCTTCACTTCGATAATGTGGTCGGAAGTAACCCCGCTTGTGCGGTTCACCGGGCGGCGCTCCAGCAGTTTGTAAACAGCGTTGTCCTTCAGGCGGGTGACGAAAAAGATGCCATTTTCGAGCAGGGTCTGAAACCAGGGGTAACTGACATAGCCTTTGTCGAAGGTCACGATGGAGCCTTTGGGCAGAGAAAGACTTTTCGCCATACGGCTTTCGTGCGTTTTGGCCACATCAACGGTGACAAATGCCGGGATATGACCATCGTGGTCAAGCACTGTGTTCATTTTGACGCCGCCCTTGTTTTGGCGGAACGTGGCCCAGGGAAACAGCGACAAACACAGGCTGATGGTGGTGGCGTCCATGCTGTAAAGTTTGCATTTGAAATGAAATTTGTGTTTGGAGGCCTTGGGAACACACAGGCTGTACATGTCGGCAAATAGATCTTTGAAAAAGCCCACAGGCCGGGAGTTGTTGGCATCGGAGAAAGTGGAACGTGCAACGGGAAAAAGGCCAAAATGATACAGCCTCTTGCCGCAGGCGGCCAAACAGCGCAATCCGTCACGCATGGAGCGCCTTGCTGCAAGCTGGATAAAAGCCATGACCGTAAACTGTTCCTTAAAGCCGAATTGTCGAGAAGAACGACCTGTTTTATGCCGGGCTTCCAGTTTCTGAAAAACATGTCTGGGAATCAATGATAGCATTTGAGAAAAGAGTGTATTATGATGGCTCATGTTCAAAATCTCCTTGGGCTGCAATGGGTTATGCAACTGTTTTGTAGCATAAACCTCGGAGATTTTGAACATATTTAACGCACCTTAGCCGGACAGCATTGCGGCAAAAATTATTTCGAAAGGAGTTGATATGCTTCGCAACTATTCTATTCGAGCGCGAATTATTTTTTTAACATCTATAATGGCTGCCGCTATTTTTTTAGTTTTATATATGCTTGTGTATACAGCATCTTTGGTAAAAGAACACTCTGTTCAAAAAATAGAAGATATTATGCTTGCAGGAGAAAAAAATAAACTTCAGGTAGCTGTCGAATCAGCTGCAAGTATTTTAGAGAAAGCTATAAAAGCAGCAGCAAACAAAGAAGAAGAGCTTTCCATTATTCGTGAATATATAGATACGTTTCGATTTGAAGATGATAATTCTGGCTATTATTTCGTATACAAAGGGACTGTGAACGTAGCATTGCCACCGCAAAAAGCTTTGCAAGGACAAGATCTTGGAGATCGCAAAGATTCCACCGGAGTTTTCTATGTTCAGGAGCTTGCTAAACAGGCGGCCAAGGGAGGAGGCTTCACTACATATATTTTCGGCAAACCCCAATCAAATGGCACTCTCAAAGACGCGCTGAAACTTGCATATTCTACCCCCATCAAAGGTAGTGAATATTTTATAGGCACTGGTATTTACATAGATAATATCGATATTGTAAAAACTGCAATGATACAAGAAATGGATGGAATTGTATTTTCAACATTATTGTTTGTATCTGGTACAATTCTGGCTTGCTTGCTAATTATTGTGCTGCCAATATGTATATTAATTTCCCGCTCAATAACTGTACCTATGCATGAGGCAACCAAAGCGGCTGAAGCTATTGCAAATGGTGATCTAAACGTCCAACTTGCCTTGAATGGTAGAGATGAAATTACTGTATTGCGTTCTGGTTTGAATGCGATGGTAGTCAAACTCAAAGAAAGCATAACCTCCATTCAAGAGAAGGAAGCAGAAGCTGCACGGCAAGCCGAAGATGCCCAAAAATCCGCAGCAGCAGCGCAGCAAGCCATGCAAACGGCAACAGAAAGTGCAAAAGCTTTGCTCGTAGCAGCTGAGCGAATTGAGCTCGCGGCCATGGATGTGGAAAATTCTGCTGAATCTATGGGCGATCAAACCGTGGCCGTTAGCCAAGGGTCGGCAGTGCAGGCTGACAGAATACATGAAACCTTAAATGCCATGGAGCAAATGAATACAACGGTCATGGATGTTGCTCGAAGCGCTGCCGTCGCCGCCGAAAAGACAGATCATGCCAAGGACGAGGCCGCTAAAAGTGCAGAGCTTGCTGGAGATACGATCAATGCAATGCAAAACTTGAAGCAAATTACCTATGCATTGAATGAGTCTATGGGGCAATTGGGAAAAAGTTCTGCCGATATAGGCGAAATTATGAGTGTAATTAACGATATTGCTGATCAAACAAACTTATTGGCCCTTAATGCGGCTATCGAAGCCGCCAGAGCTGGGGATGCTGGTAGAGGGTTTGCTGTGGTTGCGGACGAAGTGCGTAAGCTAGCCGAAAAAACCATGGCATCAACGACAGAAGTGGAAAAGGCGATCAAAACAATACAAGACATGACGCTCAGCAACTCACAGTCGACGGAAACCGCCGTGAATGCGATAGATTCTGTAGAGACTCTTTCGCAAAACATGGCGCAAGTATTGGAGCAGGTACAGGAAGTTGTTCAGCAATCGGCAGCAGAAGTACAAGCAATTGCAACGGCTGTTGAGGAGCAGTCCGCCTCCACGTCCGAAATGACAGCTTACATTCAGGACATTGATTCCGTGGCGCAGACCAATAATGATCGTGTTTCTGCTGTCAATGCGGAAGTGAGTAAGTTAAGACAACAAGCGCAACTCTTGCGTGCGCTTGTCGCGGAAATGAAACAATAAATTATAGCTAAATTCGGTGTAAGCTCTTTGGGCACCAGTTCACCCCAAAGAACGGCTCACAATAGTAAGTGGGCCGTTTTGCTATATCAGATAGGCGCTCAACTCAAGCCCCTATCTTCATGCCGATTGCCCTTGTCGCTCACACCGGCTACGCAGCGTATTGTGACAAAGTCACTGACGCTTTCAAATGACGGCGTTATTCTCCCGCCGAAACAGCTTCGATTCGCTAACTTCGTTTTAAAGGAGATCTTTCATGTGGAAAAAAACAGTCGCCGCCATGTTATTTGGGGCTTTGTCTTTCGTCTTGTTGGGCATGGGATTCGGCGTCCAGGACAGCGGCGCCGCGGCGTATAAAAAGCTTTCAGCGCAACAGGCAAAGGCTATCATGGATAGCGGAGATCCCTATGTGCTGCTTGACGTAAGAACAGAAGAAGAACTTCAGGAACGGCACATAAAAGGAACTATCCTGATCCCTTATACGGAAGTGAAAAGCCGTGCTGCTTCCGAACTTCCTGATAAAGATGCGGTGGTTCTCATTTATTGCCGTAGTGGTCGTAGAAGTGCCATAGCAGCAAATGATCTTATCAAAATTGGATACACGCAAGTGTACGATTTTGGAGGTATTAACGATTGGCCCTATGAAATCGCCACAGGTGCTCGGCCCGCAACGCAGTAGCTGTTACGCTGGGAGCCATTCTGGCTAGTGGGATGCACCCCAACCAGTCGAGAGCCTTTAATTCTATTCAGCCTAAAGCAAGCCGGAAAAGCGCCCCCATTTATATACAACAAAAGCCCCATTTTTAGGGGCTTTTGTTGTATCCATCGATATGCCGACAATAAGCCGGAAGCTTCATTGTGATGTTTATGATCAAAAGCGATAGGTAATTCCCGCACCAAAGCTGTATTTTACATCTTCATCAACCATAGGACTGTCAGTTATTTCATCACTCAAAAAGGTGGCTCTCGTGTTCATGAAAATATTCCAATTCTCAGAGAGATCGACTTTGACATCAATTCCCACATAGGGGGAAACCCCGCTGTCAGCATCATAGCTTTTGAGACCGCTTTTGCGAGCCTCTTTATCGCTTACACCATAATAATAGTCATTATGCTGGCTGCTCGTCCAAAGTGCTCCACCAATAGGCATAAGGGTTACTTTCCCCAAATTAAATGGATATGTATACGATGCGTCTATGATAAATCCGCAATGCTGTCCGGCTAAGGTGCGTTAAATATGTTCAAAATCTCCTTGGGCTGCAATGGGTTATGCAACTGTTTTGTAGCATAAACCTCGGAGATTTTGAACATATTTAACGCACCTTAGCCGGACAGCATTGGGGTAACCTTTATCATTTTTGAGGTTTATAGAAACATATAGTACTCACACTAATCATAAACGACCCAAGCTGCTGCGCACAGCGAGGTATTTAACATCAGCATACTGCACTTTGTATGTGCCTGATGCCTTTGTGCGTTGTTTTTGAGAAACAGACAGGTGTTTCTTGCTTGTGGCGTTTAATAACCGCTTTGTATTATTACGAGCGGTTTTTTATATGGCTCAGCATCGTAGCGGTGTGCCGGAAACTCCAAAAGGAGTTGTGGCATGTATAAGAGCAATAAAGACTGTCGGCTGGAAGATTTTGAAAAGTTGAGCCAAGAATTACTTGATATGCTTTTCCCTATATGTGAAGCGCATAGGCGTGAATACAAAGATGAGTATGCCAAGGCGCTCCCTCCTGCTGCAATGGCTGTACAGGAATCCATACGAACCTTTCTGGCGCTTCTTAAACGCAAATAGTCTATTGCCCAATCTTTAACCTTTGTGCCCACAAGTGTGGGCACGTTAATCGCCACCTTTGATAGCTACCGCTATCAAACAAATTTTTCCCTCTCGGCTATACTGTCTTAATATGACAGTAACGCGCCAAAATAATAAACTATTCGGGGAGGTCCTAAGAGCATACAGGCTTGAAAAACAACTGACCCAAGAGCAACTTAGCGAAAGAGTTGATGTAATCAGACCTTTCATCAGCGCCCTTGAAAATGGAACAAGGCAACCAAGCCTCGCCATGATTCTCCGCATTGCCAAGGCCCTGGACATAACCCCCGGAAAACTGCTTGATCCTGTAGCGGAGAAGATGGAGCAAAAGTAGCTAACGCTCCATGTTCTGCGGCTTCCTACTCCGGTCTTTTTCAATATTCCGTTCCTGCCACACAATCTTGTTTCCCTCTACATGCAGACTCTTTCCCCATTTTTTCTGTGCATACCGGACGGCCACATGCCGGGCTGCTTCATTATTTCCCGAAAAGAAAAGCTCCCGCCCACTATCCAGAATCCTCCCACCACCGGGCAGGGAAAAAATGACGGTTCCCTTGCGGTCTACCTTTGCGGAGAAACCGCGTATGTGTGCCGCTTCCTCTGCGGCAAGCCGCTCCATGCGTAGTACCGCCAAAAGCTGTTTTTTCCCCTGGCTGCTCACATTGTCATTCTCCAGGGCGGCAAGCTCCCTGGCCGCGTACACAGCCCGGATTTCCGCACGGTTCGTTGCAAACTGTTCTTTGCCGTGCTGTGACCAGTCTTTTGCCACGGCTGCTTGCGGCTCCCGATCTGGCTCCGCTGTTTCCAACTTGGAGCGCAAAATTGCTAAAGCCGTTTCATTGCCCTGATCCGCCTTATATTGCAGAAAGCCATTCCATGAAGTGAAAGGAATTTCTCCGCGTATGGCCTCACGGGGAGAGTGAAACGGCAGTTTCGCCCTGGCGGTTTCCTCGGCTTCATGCTTCCGGGCGAGTTGCAGCAAATTGCGGCGGTTCTTTTTGGCTATATTCAGTTTTTCCAGTTCCCGGCGCTTAGCCGCCCATTTTTCCTTGATTGCCACAAGCGCCGCATCTTCCCGCTCCTTGACCGTATCCAAACTGGTTTTGCGCTTCTCAATGCCTTGCTGATATTCCGCATATAAAGCGCCGCGCTCCGGTGATCGGTGTAACGGGGTGTGCTGATAGCGGCTTTGCTCCGTCACCTTTTCCAAGCTCCGCGCCGGAAGATACGGCCCCAATTTTTCTTCCAGCCTTTTCAGTGATAAATCCCTGCTTACCGAACTGGCCCTTACGGTATGCCGCTGGTTATGGCGATCAGCTATGACCAAGCCGCTGCCGTGGGGTTTTATCTCCATGCCATAGCGGGCAAGTTCCTCATGGAGCGTTTGCCAATCCGGTTCCGCTGGCAGAACGTGCAAAAGGGCATCCCTGTGGGCCTTGGCATACGATTCAAAGGATTGTTGGCCGGTATGGGCTTCAATAAGCGCGGCTTTTTCGCCCAATGACCGCTGTTTATCTTTGTGTCGGCCATTATCGACCACAAGGGCATATTCCTGCTCCAACTCCCGGCATACGGTGTCCCGCTTCCAGTAATCGCGGAACGGCTCATGCCGGGTATGCTTCTCCGGGTGGATCATGTTGTAGGCTATGTGCATATGGAGATTGGCGGTGTTTTTGTGAACGCCGCAATGCCGCTGGTGGTCGGTGTATCCCAAGGCGGCGGCAAAGCGTTCTTCGATGGCCCTGAACACCTCCGGCGTCAACTTTGCCTCGTCCTCCGGGCGGAAACTGATAACAAGGTGGTAGGTTTTGTTTTTCGTGGTGCGGGTGTTCATGGTTTGAACGTCCACGGCCTCGGCTATGCCGTTCTGGTAATCATCATCCCCAAGGCATCCGGCGCACCAGTGCATGAGGCTTTTTTCACCTTTATGTCCGGCATCTGCAATGTAGTCGGCAAGACGGGTGTAGTTGTCATTTTCCGGGCTGATCTTCTTTTTTTGGCTGATCATCGTATCACCGCTATAGCCTGCTGGAGTTCCCGTTGCCGGGCGTCCAGTTCGTGCAAAAGGCGGTGAACCGTCTGCTTATCCGCGCCGTTTGCCAATGCCTGTTTCACCAGCCCGCCAAGTCTGCCCAGGTCGCCTTTGAGTCGGCGCAACTCAATCCTTGCCTCCTGATGCTCCAGACTTGGGACGGAAAACCCAAGGCACACCTTTTTGCTGAACGTGGAAAGGGACAGACCCGCTTTGCTGGCCGATGTTCTGATTTGCGCGTGTTCCTCTGGTGTCAGGTATGTTCTGAGTATGAGTTTTTTGCTTGGCATGGAAAACCTCCACTTTGGGGGTAGAGGCTCTTTGGCCCGCATAGTGCCGATAAACGAGCCAGGCGTATTGTCTACCGCGTTCCGGGTCGGGGGAGTGATATTTACCTACGGCTTTCCAGTTCAGGCCGTGGCGGGCTATTTCTTCCGCCAGTATCCATTTTCCCCAACGCTCATTTGTGGCTGGATCGAGAAGTGAAAACGGATCGAGGGCAAGCCGTTCCATCCACCAGCTATTGATCTGGAATTTGCCCACGTCAAACGACTGGCCCGCCGCAATCGCCCTCCGTATAAGCAGCTCGGCTTCTTCCCGCGTGGCCGGGTAAAATGATTTCCCGCCGATATTGACCGCCAGCGGGTTCAGCCCGGATTCCTGCCGGGCTATGGCTTCCACCAGTGGCGGGGGTGGCCCTGGCTCCGTTGCGAGTGCGGACGTATGCAGACAAAACAGAACGGCCAGCGCGAATAGCTTTTTCATGGGGTAACTGCCTCTTGATTTGCGTTGAGCGGAACCGCGAATAAGCAGCCCCGCAGGGCAGGACAGGAATGGAGCCACCGAAGGTGGGTACACTTCCTCTGTCCTGTCCTCGAAATCCGAGAAACAGTAGCATACGAGGGAATATTTTAGGAGGGGTTTGGAGAAATTATACGAACATTTCCAAATGGTTCCGTTTGAGTATGGCAGGGTATATTCGTGTATGAACATTTCCGTTCATGGTACAAATGTACCCGTTTGCAGTACACACATTTACAATCGTATCCAGCCGCATATAAAAGATACTTTCAGAAAATTTTACCGCCTTTAATTGTGGCGAATTCGCCATAATAAAACCGGTGAATCTCGACAGAGCCGAGGGTTCACCGGTAACAAATATACGAGTAGCAGAGGTGGAAATTACGAATATGGCCCTAAAAATCGTTCCCCATTAAAATGAATCAAGTGGGAGGGCGCATCTGCTACCCAAACTTCCGTTTCCCATGCGATTTCACCCAGATATCTCCCCATAATGGCCCGATTGGGGAAGGCGGTCACATAAACAAGGCCCGCCGTGGAACCAGCAAACAACCTTGCCAACTCCTCATGGCGCTTGCCGTCAACAGGCCCATGACTGGTCACGGACTCCACCAAGAGAAGCCAATTCTTTGGGGGATAATGCAGAACGACATCAGGCATCTTGCCATGAGAGTCTACCTGCACCCCCAAATTGTTGAGAAGCGGCTCGTCAAAATATCCCCACTTATACCCTGTATCGCCTGCGTATACGAGAATACTGCCTGGAGCATACCTCGGAGCAAACTTTTCAATGATGTCCTTGATCAGCTCACTGTGGGCACCTGGGCTGAGTTGTATTTTTTGCCCAGAGGGCAAACTGACCGGAACCTGACTCATATTGCGCTCTTTTGCATAGCGATCAGCCAAAGAATCTTTGACTTCAAAAAATCCCTTGAGAGAGATATCCCATTGCGAAGAGCCGTAACACCGCACTAAAGATAGTGCTTCGGGAGATATTTGATACACTGCTTTGGGACTGTTCACAGGCCTTCCCGGTTCATCCGGGTTATACAAAGCGATTCCGGCATCAACAAACTGGTGCATAGTTTGACGGCGTACAGTTTCCCGCGTGTTCGGAGCATAATCTTTTTGAAAATGGTTTCTGGCCCAATCCATGATGGGCGTGATGCCTATTAACGGGGCAGTAGCTTCTTTCCAGCTTGAGTCAGGAGTCATACCACAAATGGCGAGAAGGCAAAGTGCGGAACGCTCATTTTGTTGCGCTCGGGGTAAATCAAGCGCGGTCAAGATAGTAAGGGCGTCTGACAATTTTTGAGATATGCTCATTTCAAAATATTCTCCACCATGCGATCTATAGCCTCCTGTTCCATGACTGCCTGTCCTTTCGCCCACTGGCCCAAATCATCAAGTTTTTTCCGGGAAGGATAGGGTAATGATCTCAGGTCGGTGGCATTGACTTGGGTATGCCCATTGAAGCGGCGAAACATGCTGTCTATAAGGCTGGAATTGAGGTAAGCCGCAAGACCGTGGGCGGTGTTTTCGGATATTCCTTGCCTGCGAGAATGAAAAATATTCAGGTGATTTTCAAATCCTAGCCAATCCATACCGGGGAATCGTGACGGGACAACGGCGTTCGCAACAATGCGACGCTTCTCCTCCTTGGAGGACATACGCCTGACAATCACATAGTATCCGTTGGGGTACAGCCACTTTACGGTTTCCGGACAATGTTTGATCGCATTGTTTTTTTTGAAACCCGCAATGGGCCATTCTCCATCCCCTTTGAAATGAGCAGAATACAATAAAGGAACATCCCCATCTTCCGGCATGCTGCGTAGATATTCTTTCATGCGGAAATCCACTACAGGGCCTGTGGATACTTCCAGGCCAACCTCCGCAAGCATGCAACTGAGCGCTTTCGGGTGCGCTGGAATATCATCACCATTCGTTGGGATATGAAAAAACGCTTCCGGATCGCTTGGGTACACGATATTGCCGAAAGAGTGAGGTATGGCCATGTAGTCATACATGCTGTCATCGGTGGATGTGGATATCGTGACATCCCCTTGCGGCGCGTCTCTCTCCAGCATCAAAATGACGTTTTCCTGCAGGACATTATCGGCCTTGAACGCCTTATTCCTGGCCCCAAAAAGGTGGATATGAAGAATGGATGTATTTTTAAGGATAAACTCCCTAAATGGCCTGTAATAAGGGCCGTTGCAGAAACTGCGTGGAATGATGGCGACTGCCTGCCCCCTGGGGGCAAGCATGGCAATGGATAAAGCCACAAAAGCGGAATACAGGTTGACCGTTTCTATGCCCACATCGCGCAGCAGTGTACGGTGATGGGAGCAACTACTTATCTTTTTATAGGGCGGGTTGAGAATCGCATGCGAATAAGGGCGTTGTTGGCGCAATATCTTAGATACAGCATGCTCTATAAAATCTCCGTGCTGAACATTGACGGATAGCGGGAGGGCTGCCCTGTCCTCTTCAAGGTTTCTCCGGCACAATGACAGCATCTGAGGATCAACTTCAAATGCGTCCAGGCAACCATCCTGAAAAGACAGCCCACCCTCTTTCCACCTGCTTAAAAAAGCCTGGCTCAAAGCGCCTTGTCCAGCGCCAGGGTCAAGGAGGTACATGCTACCCTGATTCTGAGAAAACAGGGAAGCCATGAACATGGCTATGTTAGGAGGCGTCATATATTGCCCCAGCGCCGATTTGGCCGGAATCGGCGGATATATGGCTCTGGGCTTAAATTGCCTGACAGGCTGTAGCATAATGGTATCTATCCTTTAGATTCGGTTCGACTTCTATTATGCGCTATTTTTTATGGACGAACAAGGTCAGCATGCCTGACTCCAGTGAGGCCCCTGCTGGTGGATGAGTGGTGCCACACACTAATCCACACTGTGCATTTTGAAAAAGCCTATCCCGATAATTTCAGAAAAGTTTTCATGAATTTCTGGATGATGCCGGAAAAGGTAGCCTGCAATCTTTTCGTTGCCCATCATTCTTTTCAAATATGACTGAATGGAGCTCAAGTGCAGCATATCCGCGCCGTAGGAATCATGCAGGGTGCGGATATCTTCGTTCAAGGACAGAGTTTCCTCTTCCAGCCGAATATGCTTGCCCAAAGCGGCCTGTGAAATTTTTTTGCTCTTTGTCTCGCTGGCAAGCTCTTCCGTCGGAGTGGCAACAAGCAAACTTTTGGCATACGCGTGACTGTAGCGACTTTGAGCGTTCATGCTCATGGCGGCTTTAATCTGACGTATAGGTTTCATTTTTTTCAATACCCGAAAGACACTTTCTGACATTATTTTGTCTTTCAATAAATCAACGGCCTCCTGGCACACTCCGTCCAGCATGGTCTTTTTATTGCGAATCGACTTTACGTCGAGGTTCAGGGCTGCGGCGAGCTTTGTTTCGGAAACACCGGCTTTCAGGGCTTTCACTACCATCTTGTGCTCCTGAACGGCGGAAAGCCGATTTATGAACTTATTGTAGGTGTATCCTTCGTCATCGACGGATACCAAACAGCTTACTCTTTTCTCCTTTATCTCTTCCAGAGCCATAATCCTGAGGTGCCCGTCCAGAAGGAGATATTCACTTCCTTGGTTGCAAAGCGCCACAACCGGAGGCTCGATAAGGCCGATTTCGCGAATGGATGATAGGATCTGTGAATATTTTCTTCCCTGTTTGACATTCACAGATAATATTTTTGTCAGACGCAAATCGGAAATGGCCAAATCGACAAGTTCTCTTTCAAAGCCCTGTTTGATTCCGGTACCCATACTATCGTACCTCGCGCAACATTTCCGCTAGTTGCTGGGGAATGTCGTTCATCCCCTCGGCCTTTAGCTGATTGGTAAAGTGCTCATCACGCAATAATTTGTTCAACGCGGCTGCTGTGTAAGCCAAAACTTGCCTGAGCTGTTCAGCTTTGGCCATGATCCGCTTTTTCCTTTTTATGTCGTTTGCGTACAGCGCATTCAACTCGTCAATCGAAATATCTTTTGCCTTTTTTGATGAAGTGGACAGCTTTTTCCCATAATGATTGCGGCGCTCAAGAAGTTTTTGCACGGCAATCAGTTTTCCGCCAACCAATTCCCCTGCTTCATGTGCTTCTGTAAGGGCTATTTGTACGGCGGCTTCACTCTCGGTTGCTATTTTTAAAGCGAGATAAAGCGGCATGCGACCTTTTTCCACGGCGCTGACCAGACGCTCTTCACCTTTTTCCAGTAACCTGACAAGTCCTCGTATCCACTCACGCCCAAGCCCTGTTTTTTCAGCTATCGCAGCATCATCATATCCTTGACCCTTTAAGTATTTAATACCGTTAAGCAGTTCCATCGGACTATTGTTACGGCGGGCGATATTCTCCACCAAACTCATGATATGAGCGCTTTCTTTGTCGGCATTGATCACAATGGCGGGTATTTCCGTCTCACCAGCGTCAATGAAGGCTTCCAACCTCCCTTGACCGCAAACGAGGTCATACTTTTTTCCTATTTTTACATCTGTGCTCAAGGTCACGGTAATTGGGCGTTTCAGCCCCACATTACGAATATTGCGTCGGATCTCTTCCGCAATGGTCTGATTGCGTACCCGTGGGTTTAAAATATGGACTTCATCGACGGGCACAAGAATGACTTCATTGCTTTTCATGTTATACCGCCTTGTCGAGGCCGATGTTTACGCTCATTCTCAAAAGATATTCCAAGCTGTCCGTGCGGAAGCTGTCCAAAAGATCTGCATTCTCATCCTGCAATTTCAGATCGCTGTGCCCAAACTCCAAGGCGGGGAGAATATAGTAATCATGGATATTTTCGTTTGCAGAATCCAGACGCACGGCAACGGTGATATCCGGGCGAAGCCCCGTATCAAAACGGATTTTCCAGCGCCTGAGTCCGGAAGGGGTAAGAAAACATCTGCTAATGACTATGGATATGAACAAATGATGGTTCAATTCCAGCAAGCCGGTTTCAGGATCGATAAGAATTTTTCTCCCGCAAAGAGCCTCTATATTCAATACCGTTTGTGATACAATCTCGCTGTGCATGGCACGAAGCCGTTGGTTAATCTCCACATATCTGTAATCCCGCTCCGGGATATAGCCAATCAGCCGGTAGGCCCGCAGCAAGCCCCCAAATCGGCTCTGGTACAGGCTGCTGGGAGGCATATTTGCGGATTCGTCAATAATCACGGCGGACAAGCGGCCAGTGTGGAGTTGAAGGCATTTAAGGCGCTCAAGCAAGTCGGCATCTGATATTTTCCTATCCCGCTCACGAATGATCTCCTGAACTGCCAAAAACCGTTCCTCGTCCACAACAGGTATAAACGCTTCTTTTTTCCGTACCCATTCACTTTCAGGATTTTTCTTTTGCCTACTTTTCAATTTGCCGGAGCGGCGGTTGAAGAGATTGTTGCCAATGTACTTTTCATTGGTAAGGACTTCGCGCACCGTACCCCTTGTCCAGGGCCTGCCGAAGTCCGTCAGCCAGCCTTCGGCATTGAGCGTGTCCGCAATTTCAGCCTCTCGCGCCCCTGCAATGAGCTGATCATACATCCACCGTATTTTGCCCCTCTCCGGTTCCGGACCGGGAACCAGCACCACGCGCTCCGTCTGGAGGCTTTTACGCTGCCCCATGACCAGCTCTTGTTTTTGCTGGCCAGATTCATCAAGAAGCATCCGGCGAAGTCCAAAACCAGCCGGGCCACCTTGCCGATATCCCTTCATGATTAAGTTGCGCTGGCCGATGAACACTTTTTGTGAAAGCTGGCGGCAATAGTCGCTGGCGCTTTCATCCTTCAACATGGTGATGATCCAATCTACAACGGTGCTGGTCATGGTCAGGGGCTTATCGCATGATTGACAGACAACTCCCTTGCGTTCCAATTGTCTGCGGTAGTCGTTGGCGTCCCGGCTATCCACAAAACGCCCCCAACGGCTATCATCCAGATACAAGATAATGTTATAAGTATTCCGCTCCTGTTTTACATCATCAAGCATAGCTTGGAACTGCTCCCGTTTTTCAGCGGTCATGCCGCTCACGCCGAGATCAGAATATACTTTAACAATTTCAATGCCATATATATCTGCATAAGCACGAATCTCGCGCTCCTGATTCTCGGGGGACTCCACCTGGAGTTCCGTAGACATGCGGATATAGATCGCGCCCTTGAGGCGCAATTGTCTGATCTCCTCTATGGTATAGACTTTTCCTGATTGCCACATCTGGTGTGTATCTCCTTACTGAGACTGAAAATAATCCAGGTTCATACTCTCAGCATAAGGAGAACAGCATGTCCAGAAATAATTTGGGGCAGATCTGCCCTGAAAAAAAGTTTGACAACAAACAACTTTCACAACAACTTGTTGGTATATTAAGAAGAAATGGAATCACAAGAAAGCAATTAGCTGATGATCTTGATATTTCCACAGAGCGCGTCAAGAATTGGTATGATAAGAAGGTTGGAATGACAGCTCTTGATCTGTTAAAATTGATCTACAAATATGACTTTATCAGCAATACAGTTAAAAACTCATTGCTACTTATAAAATAGGTAGCACAAATTTTGCGAACAAAACTTTGAAAGCCAAATTTGGAACTCTACCCTTCTTAATTTTCTTGTCTCTTGGTTTTATGAGCGACAGCTAACGCCCAACTACGCGACACCTATTTTTTACAGCATGATCATGGCAGTGGGGAAAACTCCCTTTATGGGTAAACCTTGGCTGAGAAGTTTGGATTTTGAGAGATCGACAGAGCCGGGAAGTTCTAAACGTAGGAATTTCCCATAAGACTAGGCGCGCAAAATTCGTTATGCGCGTCTGCCGGGGCTGTATTCGGCTGGCAAGCCAAGTTCCGCATTGGTTCGTCGGCGGCACTCGTCTGGCGAGAGAGCGGCAATCATATATTTCGCGCACGTCATGTTCCAACGCCGCGTCTCTTCATCTCGCTTTTCCTGATCTGCGCGTGAGCGTTGCGGCTTGAATGTGAATGAATTGCGAAGTCCTTTGGTCACTCGACGCATAAGGTCAGTCAGCTTGCGTTGGGCTTTTATGGCTCTGCGCTGCAATTTCGCGGTAGCCCTGGCTCTTTCCCGCTGTAGCATCGGCCCAAGGCCAAGAAACTCAAAAAAGAGGCCGGTCACAACGCGGATCGCCCGTAGGCCCACATAGTCGCCCTGGTCGTTGATTGCGCGTGGCTGCTGCACCTTCATAAAGCCCGCTTCTTTGAGCAAAGCAATAGCCCGCTCACAACGGCGCTGGCCGATACCGGAATCACGGACTATGGTTCGCATATCAATGTCGATGAATCCGGCATCAAGAGTGGGTGTGCCAAGGCAGAGAGAGGCAAGATCAAGGTGTGATAGAATTGTCTCAATGACGATCTGGCAAGCCTCCCGCCGCTCTGAACGGGTTTTTCTGTGCGGGTGCGATTGCAAAGGCTTGCACTTTCCAGGGTGGAAGTACCAAGCCTTTGCCCGCTCTGCGGCAAGGGATAGGATGCGCGGCAAGCCGCCCTTGCCTTTACGGATAGGGCGGGCTGGCGTCAGCGTGGGGCAACGTGGATCATGCCCGCAACGATTTCCCGGCATGTACTACTCGCCGGGGCAAAATTGAAAACAACGGTTCAAAAAGCCGCCAACAAAAATCCAGATAAAAATGGGGAGCGGTTCAAATCCCGATTGGGGAGTTGAATCAGCGGCCAGGCGGTTTTGTGGTCGTATTTGCCGCACCTCGCAAATGGCAAAACAAATGAGAAATGCCCGCTCGGTTACGGCGATCAGAAAGAGGCAAAATAGCCCGTTTGATAGGGGAAGGAAAACGAGGACTGTGTACCTAAACTGTGTACCACGCTGTGTACCGCTGTGTATTTCTTGTACCGTTATGCATATATAACCCCTTGAAATTGTACGGTGACGTGGGGTTGTATAACGGCTTTCACGCCGTCGACAGGGGTTCAAATCCCCTTGGGGACGCCAATTGATTCCAAGAGGTTA
>JAQVCQ010000013.1 GCA_028689715.1 Lachnospiraceae bacterium | reverse complement strand
TTTTATTCCGGACCGAAACCTGGGAAGTTATGTAGCAGCCAGGGTACCCGAAAAAAATATAATTTTGAACGAGGGATTTTGTCCGGTTCATGAGAAGATCACTTGTAGTATGATACAGCATAAAAAAAGCAGATTGCCTGACGCTGTGCTGATCGCCCATCCTGAATGCAGGAAGGAAGTCCTGGAACTTGCAGATTTTGTGGGAAGTACCAGTGAATTGATCGAGTTCGTGGGAAGAGATCCTGCGAAGCGGTTTCTTGTTGCAACAGAGACCGGTGTGTTTTACCAGATGAAGGAACAAAATCCGGATAAATCATTTTATCCGGTCAGAGAGGATCAGATCTGTCATGATATGAAGAGAATCACACGAAGAAAAATTCTTGAAGTTCTTGAGAATGAGACCAATGAAATTTTTCTTGATCCATCTTTTATCGAAGGAGCAGTCAAACCACTTGAAAGAATGTTGGGGCAGTTTTCGTGATGAAAAATAGAATTTATACAGATATTGTAGTGATTGGAAGCGGATGTGCAGGACTATATTGTGCACTTCATCTGCCAACAGACAGGAGAGTTCTGATCATTACAAAAAGAGAAGCGGATAAAAGTGATTCTTATCTGGCGCAGGGAGGGATCTGTGTTCTGACAGAAGATTCAGATTATGACTCGTTTTATGGGGATACATTAAAAGCTGGTCATATGGAAAATGATACACGATCAGTAGAACTAATGATCCGTTCTTCCCAAAATGTGATCGGTGATCTGACCTCATATGGTGTCTCTTTTCAAAAGGATGAAAATGGAAGACCAGTTTATACAAAAGAAGGCGGGCATTCACGTGAGAGAATTTTATATCATAAAGACATTACAGGAAAAGAAATTACAGGTTGTCTGCATGAACAGGTAAAAAAGAGATCAAATATTACGATTCTGGAAAACATGATGTTGTGTGATTTGTTTGCAGAAGATAACGTATGTCATGGCATCCTTGCAGCAGACGAAAATGGCCTGTCATGTGAGATTCATTCTGAATTCACTATTCTGGCGACCGGAGGAATTGGTGGATTATTTCAACACTCGACCAATTATAGACACCTGACAGGTGACGGAATCGCGGTAGCCCTGAAACATGGAGTAGAACTAAAAGATGAGCATTATATCCAGATCCATCCAACGACATTTTATACTACGCAGGCACAATCCCGTAGTTTTTTGTTATCGGAATCATTAAGAGGAGAAGGGGCCAGACTCTATGATCGAAACGGAAAGCGTTTCGTATCAGAACTTCTTCCAAGAGATTTGCTAACAAAGGCGATCCTGCTGCAGATGGAGAAGGATGGAACCAAATATGTATGGGAGGATCTGACAGGAATCGGAGAAAAAAACCTGAAGGAGCATTTCCCCAATATCATGGAATATTGTGAAAAAATGGGATATGACGTGACGAAAGACTGGATTCCTGTCGTACCTGCACAGCATTATTATATGGGAGGGATCAGAGTCGATCATGAAAGCAGAACTTCAATGGAAGCATTGTATGCGATCGGAGAAACAGCATGTAATGGCGTTCATGGAAAGAACAGACTTGCCAGTAATTCGTTATTGGAGAGTCTTGTATTTGCAAAACGTGCTGCCCTTGACATTACAGCGCGGAGCAAGACCTCATTCCATCCGATCCATAGATCAGAGTATCATTCAGACTACATTGATCTGAAAAAACTGGAATGTAGAAACAAACAACTTGTACTAGAGGCAATTAAAAAAAAGCAGTCTGCGGAAAAAAGAACAGACGAATACTTTAAAAGAAATGAGGAAGAACAATGTTTGATCCAGTCACAATGAAACTAAATATAGATCCACTGATCATCAGTGCAATGAAAGAAGATATTACAAACGAAGATATTACGACCAATTCCGTGATGCCTGACCCCTGTCAGGGGATGGCAGAGCTGATCGCCAAAGAAGCAGGAGTGCTTTGCGGGATACAGATTTTCACAAGAGTATTTACATTGCTGGATGATCATGTATTCGTCAAAACGCTTGCCAAAGATGGAGACTGGATCGAGTCCGGTCAGGTACTGGCCGTGATAACAGGTGATATCAGAACGATTCTTTCGGGAGAGAGAACGGCACTGAATTATCTGCAGCGCATGAGTGGAATTGCTACATACACCAGACAGTCTGTAAGTTTTCTTGAAGGCAGTCAGATCACCCTTCTGGATACAAGAAAGACTACACCAAATAATCGGATTTTCGAAAAATATGCAGTCAGGATCGGTGGGGGTAAGAATCACAGATTTAATTTATCAGATGGAATCTTACTGAAAGATAACCATATCGGTGCTGCTGGGGGTGTGAAAGAAGCAATTGAACTGGCTAGAAGGTATGCATCTTTTGTCAGAAAAATAGAAGTGGAAGCAGAGACTATTGAGATGGTCAGGGATGCTGTTGAAGCAGGTGCTGATATCATTATGCTCGATAATATGAGTATTGAAATCATGAAAGAAGCAATTGCTGTCATTGGAGGAAGAGCAAAAATCGAAATCTCAGGAAATGTGATCAGAGAAAAAATAAAAGAACTTGCTGGTCTTGGGATTGACTATATTTCAAGTGGTGCGCTGACACATTCGGCTCCCATTCTGGATATTTCACTAAAGAATCTCCATAGACTTCAGATGTAATAACAATACTTCCAAATTTTTCAAAAGTATAAGGGAATGTTTGACTATCAGTGGTACAATCGGTATAATATTACATGCAATTTAATATATGGTGCTTACTAAGTTAAAAGGGAATGTGGTGTAATTCCACAACAGCCCCCGCTACTGTGAATGGGATGAAAACTGACAGAAGTGTCATTGGATGCAGCAATAAGGAAATTTACCTGTCGAAAACAACATTGTTTTTAATTTCCAAAAAACTGTGATCTGAGAAGACGTCAGCAAGTAAAGTGAACATGAGCCAGGAAACCTGCCATATAGAAATGACTGCACTTCGGGAGGAAGTGACGGAAGGAGAAGAAAATGAAATATTGGAAAAAACTTTCATTGATTCTCAGTGTCATGTTAGTATCGATGAGTCTTATGGCATGTGCCAAAACGACAGAGATTGAAACAGACGCTGCTGAATCAGTCAAACAGATGGAAACATCAGCTGAAATGACAGAACAGACTGATGTGTTACAAAAATCAGTTACCTACCCGGTAACGGTAAAAGATTCAGAAGGATCTGAAATAACGATCGAAACGGAGCCTGAAAAAGTAATCTCTCTTGCGCCCAATATCACAGAAATGATGTTTCAGCTTGGAGCAGGTGATAAACTTGCAGGACGTACAGACTATTGCGATTATCCGAAAGAAGCACTTGAGATTGCTTCCGTTGGAACATTGCAGGAGCCTGATATTGAAAAGATAGTAAGCCTTGAACCGGATCTTGTCATTGCATCAACACATTTTAGTGAAGAATCTGAAAAGCAGTTGTTGGATCTTGGTGTCAAAGTACTTGTGTTATATGAAGAACATGAAATAGATGGTGTCTATACCATGCTGGAAACGCTTGGTACCGTGATCAATGCACAGGAACAGGCAGAAACAGCGGTCAATGATATGAAAGCTGTTATGGATGAAACAAAAGCAGCTGTCAGCGGACTGGAAACGCCAAGTGTTTATTATGTGGTAGGATTTGGTGAGTACGGTGATTATACAGCAGGCGGTGATACCTTTATCAGTCAGCTGATCACACTTGCTGGTGGTGAGAATATTGCCAAAGAGGTACAGGGATGGTCTTATTCACTGGAAAGTCTTATTGCAGCTGATCCGGATATCATATTGATCGATAATACCATGAAGGATGCATTTATCAGTGCAGATCATTATAAAGATCTCTCAGCTGTAAAAAATGGTATGGTATTTGGAATTGATAAATCGATCCTGGAACGTCAGGGATTTCGGAATGCAGAAGGTGTCCGTACGATTGCAGAAATTTTTCATGCTGACGCTTTTTAACAAAATATGACTTTAGGAGTTGGGATATCGGCAGTATCCCTTCTTCTGGAGTCTTTTTTTCGTACCTGTTTTGAACATTTTATTCTGAAGCAGGAATTGGAGGACGCATGAAACAAGATCAAAAGCAAAATAAAAAACAAATTAGAAAAATGCACTGGTTCCTGCTGCTGACTACCATTTTAATACTCAGCATTTTTTCGTCTGCTTTGACGGGCTCAGCAGGTCTGTCTATAGGGGATAGTTTTCGCATGTTCGTTTCTGAGATCCCGATTCTTGGGAAATGGGTATCAATTGCTGAAACACAGTCTGTCTACCATAAAATTGTCTGGGAGATCAGAATGCCAAGAATTATGATGGCGGGTCTTACAGGATATGGACTTTCGGTCGTCGGTGTAGCATTTCAGGGGATTTTTAAGAACCCTCTTGCTGATCCGCATATTCTTGGAACCTCTTCCGGGGCAGCACTGGGTGCGACACTTGCGATCATGGCAGGTTCCGTTTTCCCAATGACCGGTTTAGGGTTGATCGGTGCATCTGCCTTTCTGACTTCCATGCTTACGGTATTGCTTGTTTATAGAATCGCCTGCACAGGAAACAGACTCTCATCCGTGAATATGATTCTGACGGGAACAGCTGTCAGTATGATGTTGAGTTCCTTTATTTCACTAATGATGTCACTGAATCATGATCAGATCGAAAAAGTCTATCTGTGGACTCTGGGCAGCTTCTCAGCAGCAGGCTGGGAAAAAGTTATATTTCTCTTTATTTTGATCCTACCATCCAGTATGGGAATCTTGTTTTTTGCAAAAGAACTTGATGCGATCAGTACGGGAGATGAGACTGCGGAAAGTCTTGGAATCGATACGGTCAGGGTAAGAAAGATCATTATACTGCTTGCTTCTCTTATGGTAGCCGCCTGTGTTTCTGTCAGTGGTATTATCGGGTTTGTTGGGCTGGTAGTTCCGCATGTCATGAGACTGATCAGCGGACCAAAGAACAAAATTTTGCTTCCACTGTCCGGAGTAGGCGGAGCAGTGTTCGTCATTTTCTGTGATACACTGGCGAGAAATCTGATCGCACCTTCAGAACTTCCGGTCGGGGTGATCACAGCACTGATCGGTGCACCGTATTTCGTGATTTTACTGCAAAGGAATAAAAGAAAGCTGGGTAACGGATGATGAGTGAAAAAAGAACAATTTCAACCAATCAGTTATACTGGAAACCGGAAAAGCAGGATCCATTTATTCTTGAACATGTGGAAAGTACATTTGAAAAGGGTTATATTTATGGAATTATCGGACCAAATGGTTCCGGAAAAACGTCACTGATCAGAAACCTGCTGCGTCTTGTGGAGCCAAGCAGTGGCAGTGTTGAACTGGACGGAGAGAATATACAGAGTATTAAAAGAAAACATCTTGCAAGGAAAATGGCAATGGTACCACAGCATACAGGAATGGATTCGACCTTTTGTGCCTATGATATCGTGATGATGGGAAGAGCACCTTACCAGAAACGATTTGCAGATGCAGGAGTACAGGATAAAGAAATCGTAAAAGAGGCTATGCAGATCACGGACTGCTATCAGTTCAGAGAGAAAGAGGTTTCACTTCTGAGCGGGGGTGAGATTCAGCGCGTTGCAACAGCAAGAGCGATTGCACAAGACACTGACTGGCTGATCCTGGATGAACCGACTGCAAGTCTGGATGTCAGACATCAGGTCGCACTAATGGAATCACTGGTAGGTCTGAAAGAAAATCAGAATAAATCAGTGATCATTATTCTGCATGATATTAATATTGCATCCGAATATTGTGACAGGATCGTAATGATGAAAGATGGAACCATATACAGCCAGGGGGATACGAAAGAGGTGCTTACCTGTGAGAATCTCGAAGAGACGTATGGAATCGCATTTCATCTGATCATGGAACCTGACACCGGAAAACGATATTTTATGCCTGCCGGAAAAAGAGGAGGTACGCTTTAATGAAATATCCAAGGATCATGGTTGCAGCACCTTCCAGTGGAAGTGGAAAAACGCAGATCACATGCGGACTGTTACAGGCATTTCATAACAGAGGAATTCAAACAGGTGCTTTTAAGATCGGACCGGATTATATTGATCCTATGTTTCATGAAAGAGTGATCGGAACCACATCAAGAAACCTGGATCTGTTTTTCTTAAGTCAAGACCGGGTAAAAGAGTTGTTCTGCAGGCATGCAGGATCGTATGATCTCTCGGTGATTGAAGGTGTCATGGGATATTATGATGGAGTTGATCCATTATCAACAGAAGCTTCATCCTATGACATAGCAAATATAACTGACACACCTGTCATACTGGTAATAGACTGTCATGGTGCGGCATTGTCGCTGATCCCTGTCATACAAGGAATGATGTCCTATCGACAAGACAGCCATATTGCAGGTGTAATACTGAATAAAATGTCAGAAGGATTATTTTATAAAATGAAAGATCAGATTGAAACGGAGATAGGGATTCCTGTACTCGGTTATGTGCCAAATCGACCGGATCTTGTGATTCAGAGTCGGCATCTGGGGCTTCTCATGCCAAATGAGATCGAAAATTGTAAAGAAACTCTTCAGATGTATTCTGATCTGCTTGAGAAAACTGTCTCTATTGATAAAATTTTTGATATTGCAAAAAAGGCAGCAGACCTAACGACAGAGGAGTATTGTATTCCAAAGCAGGCGGGGCATGTGACACTTGCAGTTGCCAGAGATGAAGCATTCTGCTTTTACTATCAGGATAATCTTGAGCTACTACAGAAAATGGGAGCAGAGCTGGTGTTTTTTTCACCATTGCATGATCATACACTTCCGGATGAGATTGATGGAATCCTGTTTGGGGGAGGATATCCTGAACTGCATGCTGAAGCACTATCTGCAAATTTTAAAATGCTAGAAGAAATCAGAGTGCGGCAAAGACAGGGGATTCCGATTCTGGCGGAGTGTGGTGGATTCATGTATCTGCATGAAGAAATGGAAGATCTAAAACATCATCGATATAGGATGGCAGGTATTGTGCAGGGAACGGCATACAAAACTGATTCTTTAAAAAGATTTGGTTATGTTACACTGGAATGTAGAAAAAAGAATACTTTATTTCAAAAAGGCCTTACAATACGTGGGCACGAATTTCATGTATACGACAGTACAAATCCTGGAAACGGATTTCTGGCAGTCAGACCCAGGAGCAAAGAGTCCTGGGACTGTATGGTAACAGATGGGACATTGGCTGTGGGATTCCCACATTTATATTATGATTCTAATCCTGAATTTCCATATCAATTTTTAATAAGATGTAAAGAGTTTCAAAAAGAAAGGCATTCAAATGTGCAATGAGATGGAAAAAATGTTGCAAAATCGCCTTGCAGGCATCCTGTCATGCGATGAAGATGCAATAAGACAATGCAGACAAAGATGGGACAGTATAGCGAAACCGCTTCGTAGTCTTGGAAAACTGGAAGATGCGATCGTTAAGATCGCAGGCATAACAGGAACCAATCAGGTCCGCCTTGCAAAAAAAGCGCTGGTCATCCTGTGTGCAGACAATGGCGTGGTGGCTGAGGGAATCAGTCAGAGCGGACAGGAAATCACAGCGCTGGTCGCTGAAAATTTTCTCGATCACAATTCCTGTGCCTGCATTATGGCAAAAAGAGCAGGTGCAGATGTGTATCCGATAGATATCGGAATGGTACAGGATACAAAAGTGACGAGAAAAAAAGTTGCATATGGAACGAAAAATATGATGGTAGAACCCGCAATGACGAGACAGGAAGCATTACAGGCGATTCAGAGCGGAATTGAAATCGTAGCAGAGCTAAAACAAGCTGGCTATCATATCATAGCAACAGGAGAAATGGGAATCGGAAATACGACGACCAGCAGTGCAGTCGCTTCAGTTCTTCTTTCTGTTCCGGTAGAAGAAATGACAGGAAAAGGAGCAGGACTCTCCGATCAGGGACTTCTTCATAAAATGGAAGTGATTCAAAAAGCGATTTCATTACATAAGCCTGATCCTGCAGATGCAATTGATGTTTTATCTAAAGTTGGCGGATTCGACCTTGCCGGTCTGACAGGTATTTTCTTAGGTGGCGCTATTTATCAGATTCCTATCGTCATAGATGGATTTATTTCTTCAGTTGCAGCACTGGCAGCGACAAAAATTGACAAACGTGTCATAAACTATATGCTTCCTTCTCATGTTTCAGCTGAAGCAGCAGGAGGAACTATTTTAAAAGTACTTGGGCTTACACCATTTCTGACCTGTAATATGTGTCTTGGCGAAGGAACGGGAGCGGTTACACTTTTTCCAATCCTGGATATGGCACTGGATGTCTATCAGACAATGAGTACGTTCGAGCAAATTAATATGGAGGCTTATCAGCCTCACGAATCATGATATTTTCAACCAGGATTACCGGAGGAGCAGAATGAAACGGATCTATCATAGTTTTTTAATTGCATTTTCCATGTATTCAAAATTACCAATGCCATATGCAAAATGGACAGAAGATAATAAAAGATATGTGATGTGCTTCTTTCCACTGATCGGGGTGGTAATCGGCGGGGCCTTTCTTATCTGGGACTGGTTCGCCGGCAGACTTGGCACAGGAGCAACACTACGGAGTGCAGTCTATGTGATGTTACCACTTCTGATCACAGGAGGGATCCACATGGATGGGTTCATGGATACAACCGATGCACTTGCCTCCTGCCAGCCTATGGAGCGTAAACTTGAGATCCTGAAAGATTCTCATGCTGGTGCTTTTGCAGTCATGGGATGCGCAGGGTATCTGCTTTTACAGTTTGGTATCTATACAGAGTTAATGGGGGATAGGGTATTCATTCTTGCAATTGGATTTATTCTGTCACGCGCATTCAGTGCGCTTGCAGTAGTCAGCTTTCCAATGGCTAAGAACAGTGGCCTGGCTGCCATGTTTCAAAATGAAGCAGATAAAAAAGTCGTAAAGATCTGTGTTTATCTTATAATTATCTGCTGTATCTCAGGTATGATCTTGATCGAACCATTCGCAGGTGGAATTGCGACCCTGGTATCATTTTTGACTTTTATTTATTATTATTGGATGTCCAAAAAAATGTTTGGTGGCATTACAGGTGACCTGGCAGGTTTTTTTGTACAGATTTGCGAGCTTGTGACCGGACTTGCAATTGTCCTTGTATGAAAAGTCGTATTTTATTAAAGTCCGTATTTTATTAAAGTCCGTATTTTATGATAGGAGCGATAGAGCATGATCAGGATTATTATGGTGAGACATTTTGCAACATATGGAAATGTTCAAAAAAGATATGTTGGAAGAACTGACGAACCTGTCATAGAGAACCGGGAAAGAGAGAATATGATATCAGATCTTAAAAAAAATTCTGCACTAAAAGAGGTAAAGGCTGTGTATTGCAGTCCCATGCTTCGTTGTCTTCAGACAGCTGAATTTCTGTTTCCAGAGATGGAACTTGAAAAGGTTTCTGATTTTAGGGAATGCGATTTTGGTGCGTTCGAGTATAAAAATTATGAAGAGTTAAAAGATGAACCATCCTATCAGAAATGGATGGACAGCAATGGAAAGTTGCCTTTTCCGGGTGGTGAAAGCAGAGAACAATTCCAGAAAAGATGCAGGGAAGCATTTGATCAGGTGCGAATGCAAGCGCTGGAAGAAAATCTTGATACCATAGCACTGGTGATCCATGGCGGAACGATCATGAGCATTCTGGATGCCTATTCAGATCCTCATAAGGATTATTATGCCTGGCAGACAGGGAATGGAAACGGATACGTTATGGAATATAAAGATAATGGGAGGCTGGGTCATATATGTATGCTTCGATGATTGCACTGATCTGTGGATATCTGGCTGATCTGATACTGGGGGATCCGGTCTACTCCTGGCATCCTGTCAGACTGATCGGGAACATGATCTCATTTTTAGAACAGAAGATCAGAAGACGGTGTAGTAAAGGAAGTCGGGTTCAGCTTGCAGGGGGTCTTTTACTGGTCGTGATAGTATGCAGTATTTCTATGCTGATACCCGCAATAATGCTTCTGGTCGCATACCGGATCCATGTACTGTTTGGGATATTTCTTGAAGCGGTTCTATGCTATCAGTTCCTTGCCACAAAATCACTTTGCCATGAGAGTAAAAAGGTCTATGATGCACTGAAATCCGAAGGACTGGAACAGGGAAGGAAAGCGGTATCAAGAATCGTTGGAAGAGATACAGACCAGCTGGATCAGGAAGGAGTCATAAAAGCTGCAGTTGAGACCGTTGCGGAAAATACAACGGATGGGATCATTGCGCCCATTTTCTATATGATGATCGGCGGGGCAGTTCTTGGCGCAGGATATAAAGCAGTGAATACAATGGATTCCATGATTGGTTATAAAAATGAAACATATCTCTATTTTGGAAGGATCGCAGCGAAACTGGATGATATCATCAATTATATTCCGGCAAGGATCGCAGCGTTTACCATGATCGGAGCGACTGTTTTCGACCGGACATATTCGACAGAAAAAGCAGCCAGTATCTATAAACGCGACAAATACAACCATGCCAGCCCAAATTCGGCACATACCGAGGCGGTCATGGCAGGAGCACTTGGAATCAGACTGGCTGGTGATGCCATATATTTTGGAAAGCTTTATCATAAACCGACGATCGGAGATGACACACGACCTGTTGAAATGGAAGATATCATACGTTCAAACAGGCTCATGGGTCTGACTTCGATTCTATTCCTGCTGGTAGCGGCAGGCGGAAGGCTGTTCATTACGATGTTACTGTAATATTTTTAGAGACCGGGAAGGAATTCACATGCACGAACACGGAGGCAATTTAATAAAATATCATAAAGTCACCGATTTTTCGACCAACGTCAATCTAGCAGGGATGCCCGAATCTGTCAGAACCGCAGCGATAAAGGGTTGCATAGATGCACAACAGTATCCAGAACCATACTGCAGATCGCTGGAGTGCGAGATCGCAAAAGCAGAAGGACTAAAAGAAGATCAGGTAATTTGCGGCAATGGTGCAGCAGAACTTATTTTTCTGGTAACTGAAACACTCAGGCCCCGCAAGGCTTTGCTCTGTGTCCCGACATTTGCGGAATATGAAGAAGCACTGCATGCAGTCGACTGTCAGGTATCGCACTATGTATGCCATGCGGAACATGATTTTATCATTCAGAATGATCTGTTGGATCATATTTCTGAAGATCTTGATCTGATCTTCTTATGTAATCCGAATAACCCTACCGGATGTCTGATTCCGGGAAAACTGCTCAGAAAAGTGGTCGATATATGTCTGAAAAAGAAGGTATTTCTCATCATGGATGAATGTTTTCTTGACTTCACGGAAGGGGATCATGTAGCTTCACTCAAATCCGAACTAAAACAAAATGCAGGATTGATGATCATGAAGGCTTTTACAAAAACATTTGCGATGCCAGGGCTGAGACTTGGGTATGCTCTGAGCGCCAATACAGGTCTGATAGGAAGTATCCGAAAAAGAATGCAGCCATGGAGCGTTTCACTTCCTGCCCAGTATGCTGGAAAAGCAGCACTTTTGGAGGAAGGTTATCTGAAAGAATCTCTTCTGGTATTAAAAAGAGAAAGAAGTTATCTGATCGATCAATTAAAGAAATTGGGTTACAGGGTCTATGGATCAGAAGCAAATTTTGTTTTTTTTGAGGCAGAGGATGAGAAATTGTTCGACCATTGCCTGAATAGAGGATTTTTAATTCGTGACTGTAGTAATTTTACAGGGCTGAAAAAGGGTTATTACAGAATACAGGTTCGAAACAGACAGGATAATGATGCACTGCTTAAGATCCTGAGAGAGAGGTAATATGGCAAGAGCAATTATGATACAGGGGACTATGTCAAGTGCAGGAAAAAGTCTTCTGACTGCAGCTCTGTGCAGAATTTTTGCACAGGACGGATACAAGGTGGCACCATTTAAATCACAGAACATGGCATTGAACTCTTATATCACAAAAGAAGGGCTTGAAATGGGGCGCGCACAGGTCATGCAGGCAGAGGCGGCCGGAACCCAGCCGTCTGTACTGATGAATCCGATTCTTTTAAAACCAACAAGCGATATGGGTTCCCAAGTCATTGTGAACGGAGAAGTACTGGGCAATATGAGCGCACAGGAATACTTTCAATTCAAAGCGCAGTTGATCCCTGAAATTAAAAAAGCATATGATAAATTAGATCAAAATTATGATATGATAGTAATAGAAGGTGCAGGAAGTCCTGCCGAGATCAATCTGAAAGAAAATGACATTGTAAATATGGGAATGGCTGAGATGGTGGATGCCCCGGTCCTGTTAGTAGGAGATATTGACAGAGGCGGTGTGTTCGCACAGCTCTATGGTACTTGCGCATTATTGGAGGAACACGAGAGAAACCGTATCAAAGGACTTATTATAAACAAGTTTCGTGGAGACAGGACATTACTGGATGCCGGCATTACTATGCTCGAAGAAAAGACAGGGATACCAGTGCTTGGTGTCATACCATACCTGCAGGTCGATCTGGAAGAGGAAGACAGTCTGACAGAGAGGTTTGGGAACACTTCAGGACAGGGTAAATTCATTGATATTGCAGTGATCAGACTTCCACACATATCAAACTTTACCGATTTTCAGATTCTGGAACGAACCGAAGAAATTAGTCTCAGATATGTAACTTCTGCAACAGAACTTGGACGACCGGATATGATTATTCTTCCTGGTACTAAGAATACGATCGCAGACTTAAAATGGATGAGACAAAATGGATTGGAAGCTGCCATTCTAAAAGCCTCTGAGAACAATGTGATCCTCTTTGGAATCTGTGGTGGATTTCAGATGATGGGTGCAGAGATTCTTGATGAGGAAGGGTCTGAACAGGCAGGGAACATGAACGGAATGAATTTTTTTCCAATGAAGACTGTGTTTCGAAACAACAAAAAAAGATCTCGTGTCAGAGGTTCTTTTTTGCGGTCGGAAGGATGCCTGACAGTATTAGAGGACATCTTGATCGAAGGATACGAGATTCATATGGGAGAGTCAGACTTTCTTGAAAAAGTGAGCCCACTCACATACGTAAAAGATGACATTACTGGAGCATCCTATTTTGATGGTGCCTGTAAAGATCAATGTTATGGTACTTATATTCATGGAATTTTTGATCATCAACAGACAGTAGAGAAGTTATTTGAGGCTATCTGCCTGAAGAAGGGAATCAGATCGGAGCAGGTGATGGTCATGGATCAAAAAGAGTGGAAACAAAAACAATATAATGACCTTGCCGAGTCAGTCAGAGCTTATCTTGATATGGAAAGGATTTATGAGATTCTTAAAAAATAAGTTTAGGCTGTTTAGGAGGGATTCTTATGAAAGAGATCTATCTTGTGACAGGAGCGGCGGGGCATCTGGGGAATGTAATTGCAAATACACTCGCATTAAGTGGAGAAGAGGTCAGGGCATTATTACTGGAGAAGGATAAAGCGATCTCTTACCTTGAGGATACTGTGACTAAATTTATAGGAGATGTGTTAGATCCGGAATCACTTAGCCCATTTTTTGAACATAGTGACCAGGAAGAACTGATCGTGATTCATTGTGCCGGAATCGTTAGTATCAGCTCGGCCTACCAGCAGAAGGCTCACGATGTGAATGTATTTGGAACGATGAATATTGTAGAGCAGTGCCATAGACATCATGTAAAAAAGCTGATCTACATCAGCTCAGTTCATGCAATATCGGAAGGGGAGAAGGGGAGTATCATTCAGGAAACGAACCGTTTTCACCCAGACCTGGTCAGTGGACATTATGCAAAATCAAAGGCGGAAGCAACAGATTATGTGCTGAAGCAGGCGCATGAAGGATTGCATGTAACTGTATTGCATCCATCCGGCATCTGTGGTCCCTGTGACTATGGAAACGGTCATACGAATCAGCTGATCATTGATTACTGTAAAGGCAGACTTGTCTCTTCTGTGGTCGGGGGATATGATTTTGTCGATGTAAGAGATGTTGCACATGGTGTGATTACAGCTAGCAAAAAGGCTGGATCGGGAGAATGCTATATCCTTTCGAACCGTTACGTTTCGGTAAAAGAGTTTTTGGATCTGTTATCAGAAATAACGGGCAGAAAAAGGGTGAAGAATAAAATCCCGATGTGGTTCGCCAAAGTGACGGCACCTGTATCTGAACTGTATTACAAGATCAGACAACAGACACCTCTTTATACAGCGTATTCACTTTATACACTTTCTTCTAATTCTGATTTCAGTCATGAAAAAGCAGACAGAGAGCTCGCATATACAGTCAGACCATTTAAGCAGACGTTGCAGGATACGGTATCCTGGTTAAAAAAACAGCGAAGGATTTAATGAATGAGTTGTTCTACTGTCTGTCTTATAAAATAAAGAAATAAAGGCGACATACATTCGCACAGAAAGTCGGGATTATAAAATATAGCAGAGTATAATGTGTATATAAGAGGTGAGACGATGGACTGGATCAATGGAATGAGATGCGCAATTGAATACATGGAAGAACATATGACAGAAGAAATCAGTTATGATGAGGTGGCAAAACAGGCATGTGTATCAGTATTTCATTTTCAAAGAGTGTTTGGCATTCTGTGTGGAATCACGGTTGGAGAGTATATCAGAAACAGACGCCTGACCATGGCGGGCGAGGAACTGGCTGCAACGAACTGCAAGGTAATTGATGTAGCCATGAAGTATGGATATGATTCACCGGATAGCTTTACAAAAGCATTTATCAGGTTCCACGGAATAAGACCATCCAGTGCAAAAGAGCATGGATCTGTTTTAAGAGCTTATGCGCCTCTTCACATTAAATATTCATTGGAAGGTGGAGGAATTATGGATTACAGAATTGAAGAAAAAGAAGCATTAAAATTGATTGGAATGAAGAGAATATTTCAGTTTGATGATGCATATCAGAACATACCAATGTTCTGGGAAGAGTTTTTTAAAAACGGATATGGAAAAGAGATCTGTGGCTGTTTTGGAGTATGTATTGAAGAATCAGCAAAAGAAAAAACATTTACTTACATGATTGCAGATTTGTATGATGGAAAACAAGAAATCAGGGATGAATTCACATTATATGAGATTCCTAAGGGAGAGTGGGCGATCTTCACAGCAAAAGGTCCCCTGCCTAAGTCATTGCAGGATGTGAATACAAAAATCTGGAGTGAATGGGTTCCTAACAGCAGGGAGTATGAAGTGGCGGGCGGCTATAACATTGAAATGTACACAGAAGGTGATACAAAAGCATCTGATTATATCAGTGAGATCTGGGTACCGGTCAGAAAAACAAATTCATAGTCATTGACATTTCTCCTCCTTGTGATTACGCTAGTAATATTGATCATGAGGAGGTAGACACTATGAGCATAAGTGCAATTTTATGGGATTATGATGGAACGATCGTGAACAGTGTCAGAAAAAACATGGCGGTCACGGTAGAAGTTCTGAAGTTCTTTGATCCGCAGATCGAACAGCACCTTCCAAAGGAACTGACAAGCTATGAAGCATATAGTCTCGCCAACCATACTTATAAGAACTGGAGGGAACTATACAGGAATTGTTTTGGGATCGCAGAGGAAAGACTGGATGAGGCAGGCAGGCTCTGGACACCGGAGCAGTTAAAAAACACCATGAAACCGGATCTTTTTACAGGAATGGATGAATTGTTCATGAGCCTGAAACCTATTAAAATGGGAATTTGTTCACAGAACAGTAGCCGAAATATCAGAGAAACACTTCAATTTTACGGAGTTTCGGATTGCTTTGAAACGCTTATTGGAGTAGATGAAGTGGCGGGAACAGAACAAAAACCTCATCCGGCCGGTTTTATCAAATGCCTGAATGAGCTTGCTGTCCAGATTGAAGGATCTACTATCTTTTATATTGGTGACCATAGTGAAGATGTAACGTTCGGGAAAAATGCAGAAAGACTGCTTTCGGACAAAGGATGCAGAGTAGTGTGTATTGCGGTCGATTTTCTTGGACAGGATCATCTTGGTGATTGGACCACTTTACCGGACTATAAGGTTAAAAGTACAATGGAATTAAGAGAGATCTTATTTTCGAAGATCTAAATATTGTTTCGCATACTGCTTGGGAGTAATGTCAAAGAGTTGACGGAAGTGACGGATAAAATGGAATTCATTTTCATAGCCGACCATTCGCGCAATTTCGCTGACCTGTAAAGACTCGTTGAGCAGTAAATAACGTGCATAATCCATACGGGCTTCAATCAGTTCTGCTTTGGGAGACTGATTGAATTCCTGCTGGTATATGTGATAGAAATGGCTGATGCTCATATGGGCAAGATCGGCCATTTTTTTTGCATTCCATTCATGATCCAGATGACTGAGGATTTCAAGGCGGATCCGCTCAAAAGCATGCCTTCTTGAAGTATGTAGGTCCGGTGTCAGTGTTACATTGACTTTCCGATATAACTCAATCAGCAGGCTTCTTACATTGGCGTCATTCTGATAGGTATGAAAAGGAGAGCAGTTAATGAATTCCTGCTCGATCAAGCGAAAATATTCCTGGATGACAGAGGTTTCATCGACTCTGAAAAGTTGGTTATAGGGAAGATGAAGCTCTTCAATAAAACTGCTATCATCAGTAAAGTGAACAAAACTGTTTTTAAATTTACGCTTTGCCTGATACCATTGTCGGGCTCCCGGAGGATACAATAAAAAATCGCCTGAAGATGCATGAACTTTATTACCGTTCAGTTCAACCGTCATTTCACTCATAAAAGAAACCAACAGATAATCAGAACTGCCAAAAGGTCTGTGTATGATATCGTAGTCAGGATTATTAATATGGTATCCGCAGTAGGTCACATGAAACATAGAAAGATCCTCCATATGAAAGAGAATATCATAAAAAGAAAAAAAGTCAATTTTTATCCAATAAAATGCATGGATATGAGAGATTGATACATGTAGTATGGTATAAAAATCAAGTTTTAATATAGTTTAATCAAACAGGAAAAGGAGTTCTGAAATGAAAAAATCAAGTATTATCATTGACAGGCATTTTATTGTAGGGCAGACAGATAAGAGAATTTATGGTTCTTTTTTAGAACAGCTAGGAAGAGCAGTTTATGAGGGGATCTATCAGCCGGGCAATGTACACGCCGACGAGAGAGGATTTAGAAAAGATACGGCAGCATTGGTAGAAGAACTCCATGTTCCAATCGTAAGATATCCAGGGGGAAATTTTGTGTCAGGTTTTCGCTGGGAAGACAGCATAGGACCTGTTTCAAAACGTCCTGCAAGAGTAGAGGAAGCATGGGAAGTAATCGAGACCAATGAATTTGGACTAAATGAATTTATGGACTGGTGCAACATAAGCGCAACGGCACCTATGATGGCTGTCAATCTTGGAACCAGAGGAATCGAAGCAGCTCGTAATATTCTGGAGTATTGTAACTTTAAGGGCGGCACATACTGGAGCGATCTAAGAAAAGAGCATGGATATCAGGACCCCCACAATATCAAAGTATGGTGCCTTGGAAACGAGATGGATGGAAGCTGGCAGATCGGAAGTAAGACAGCAACTGAATACGGAAGGCTGGCAAATGAAACAGCAAAGGCCATGAAGATCATGGACCCATCGATCGAGCTGGTTGCATGTGGAAGTTCCGGTATGCAGATGCCGACTTTTGGAAGCTGGGAAATGGAAGTACTTGATCAGTGTTATGATAATATTGATTACCTGTCTCTTCATACTTATTATGGAAATGCTGAAAATGATACGAAAAACTATCTTGCAAAAACAATGGAGATGGATGACTTTATTCAATCTGTTGTAGCGATATGCGATGCAGTAAAAGCCAAAAAGCGTAGTAAGAAACAGATTCATTTATCATTTGACGAATGGAATGTCTGGTATCACAGTCTGGAATCGGACAAAAAACTCGAGAAGTGGACCAAGGCACCACATCAGCTCGAAGATGTTTATAATTTTGAAGATGCACTTGTGGTAGGCAGTATGCTGATCACATTATTAAAACATTGTGACAGGGTCAAAATTGCATGCCTGGCGCAACTTGTTAATGTAATCGCACCAATCATGACATCGGACACGGGTGCATGGAGACAGACAATATTTTATCCATTCATGCATGCATCCAATTATGCGAACGGTACAGTACTAAATACTGTAGTGCAGGGACCCAAATATGACAGCAAAGATTTTTGTGATGTTCCTTATCTGGATACGATCGTGATCGAGAATCAGGAATCAGAAGAACTGATCCTGCTGGCAGTCAATAGAGATCTTGAAGAAGATATGGAAGTGACATGTCGGATCAGCCAGTTTGAAGGATATGAGAGGGTAGAACATCTTGTTATGTCTCATGATGATATGAAAGCAGAAAATACACAAGCAGATCCATACAATGTCATTCCCACTCCATGCATTCACACCAGGATCGAGAATGGAATGATGACATCGCTGATCAAGAAACACTCCTGGAATCTGATCAGAATGATGAAATAAGAAAATTGTAAGATACAGAAAGTCTCAGACGATCAAAGTTGGAGACTTTTTGTGATTGCTTTATTGTGAAGCAACAGGATTTGACTTTGTTGAGGGGGATGTATGAAACATAAACTGGAATATAAAATTGCGCTTTGGTTCTTATTGATCATTCTCGTGATCATAGGATGCTATGTCGTTGCATTCAGGGTAATCTATGTCAGGCAGGAGCAAAAGATGCTTGGGGAAGAAAGTATGAACACGCTGCTTAGTATGAGATCTTCCATTGAGTCTATTGTTGATTCAGCCAATAATGTTTCCAAGATATTTTTGTCGGATCAGGAAATTCAGGACAGTATGAAATCAGGAGATATTTACGGAAATCTGACAGCACAGAGTAAGATCATGCAAAGAGTCTATGCCATATTGCAATTCAATCATGAAATCAGTTCCATCTGCCTGATCGATAGAAGAAATCAGATATTTACGATTTCGAACAATGAAGATGTCATGTTCTGGAAGATCATACCATCAAAGATCACATGGTATGAAGATGTCGTTTTAAAAGATGGAGGAATCGTACTTAGCTGGAATAGTGACGGAATTTCTCGTAAGCGAAAGAATGATGTCATGTCTTTGATCCGATTATATAAGGATATGAATTCCTTTCAGGATCTTGGAATATTATCCATTAATATAAAAGCATCTGCATTTGAAAGTGTTTATGACAAAATCATTGATGAGAAGTCAGAACAGATCATTCTGATCGATGAAGCAGGTCATATCATCTGTACGGATGGTATGAGCATACTTCGTAAAGATTATCTGAATCAATATTTAGAACAGCTGGATCAGTCGGAAGACGGACTGATGAAAGAGGTATATGAGAATGATGGCGTTAGATATCTGGTCAGTGGAACAGGAATCAATGAGTATGGGTGGAGATTAGTCAGGGCAATCCCAATGGATAATAAAGAAGATAGGATTGGAATTATGACTGCGAATATCAGTTTGATTCTGTTAAGTGCTTTTTTGATCTTCCTTGGCGCAATTACAGTATCAAAAATGATCATGGACCCAATCCAGAAACTTCTTTCATCAATGAGAAAAGCAGAAGAAGGTAACTTTGTAAAGGTTGAGGGTAATTCCTATCTCCATGAATTTGACTACTTGCTTTGTAATTATAATATTATGATCGAAAAAATAGAGGATCTTTTAATTCAATCTGTAGAAAAGCAGAAAATGATCAGAAAAATAGAACTGGATGAAATGATGGAGCAGATGAAACCACATTTTTTATATAATACACTTGATTCCGTATCAGCTTTGATTATTTTAGAAGAATCACAAAAGGCATTGTTACTTGTTGAGTCACTTGGAGATTTTTTCAGGAAGAGCGTAAGCAAGGGAAAAGATATTTTGTCGATCAAGGAAGAAATATCAATTGTAGAAAATTATATCAATATCATGAAAATTAGATTTGAACATTTGTTTGAAGCAGAATTTCATGCAGAAGAGGAATGCAGTCATTATATGATTCCAAAACTAACGCTTCAGCCCATTGTCGAAAATGCGATCCATCATGGAATCAGGATGCGAGAAAAAGATGGAAAGATCAGTATTCATTCAGGAATAGAAGGAGATTATCTTCATCTGATGATCTGGGACAATGGAAAGGGAATGTCAGAAGAAATCATTCAGAAAATCATTAAAATGGAAGATGATTTTAAAGATAAAAGTTTTGGTCTGTCCGGTACGATCGATCGTTTACGGCTGTTATATGGAGATTCTTTTCACTATAAGATCAGTAGCCGTGAGTTTGAAAGAACTGAAATCAGTTTCTTTATTCATATTGATTCTCTTGAAAGGAAAAATGATATATGAACAAGATCAAAGTAGTGATTGTTGATGATGAGATTCTGATCAGAAAGTTGATCAGGATGAAGATAAATTGGGAAGCGCTTGGTATGAATGTAATCGCAGAATTTTCTAACGCGCAGGCTGCGCTTGCTGAATTCGATGAAATAGCTCCGGACATTATCATAACAGATATCTGTATGCCTGGTGAGGATGGTATTTACTTTGCGGATCAGTGTATGAAACGAAATCCGGATGTGAGAATCATTATACTGACCGGATATGATGAATTTGAATATGCGTTACAGAGCATAAAGATCGGTGTGATAGATTATGTTCTTAAGCCGGTCAATGAAAAAAATATATCGAACGCACTTTTAAAAGCAAAAAATTTAATAACGGAAGAAAATATCAGAAAAGCTGAAAAAGAGGATCTTCAAAAGCAGGTTTCTGAGAATCTGCCTTTGTTCAGGGAAAACTATTTGGTTCAGGTTCTGTATGAATCCTGTGATCCTAAAATATTTGCAAGAAAAATGAAATATTACGGTCTTAACGTAAACCCCGATTCCGAGTCGGTTCAGGTCTCAGTGATCCAGGCAGAGACAAAATGCTCAAAATGTGATTATGAAGACAATGAAGTGATCATTTATCTAAAAATAAGAAGAATCATTGAAGAATTCTTTTCAGGGGATCAGTATTTTTATATTTGCAGAGACAATCTTGGAAGAATAGTGATCGTGTGTAATAATGCTGTGGTGCCTTTTCAGGATAGCATTGAGTTATTGATGGAGATTATTTTACAGCAGGTCGAATGCAGTCTCAGTATTGGTGTAGGTACAAAAAAAGATGGATTTCACAAAATCATGTATTCATACAAAGAGGCGATAGAGGCACTTTCCTATAAAATAGTAGAAGGGGATAATTCGATTATTTACTATGAGTATCTTGATTACACAAGAGAACATCTCTCAATTGAAATGGAAGGAATTTGGGAAAAAACAAAAATATTCATTCTCTCGGGCCTTAAAGAAAAAGCATGCGAAAGCATCCTGGAGATGAAGTCTCTATATCTTGAGAACAGTAATAAAAAGGCACTCAAATTACACTATCTGTACCTGGAAATATTAGAGTGGTGTATTGAAGAAGCTGCTGACAGAGGGATTGGAACGGATCAGATCTGTGGAAGACGAGGCGTTCTTGCGACAGGCAGCATGGAAAAGAGCCGTAACTACTTTGATGATATTTATGAGGCCGTTAAAAAGTTATCATTTGAAATATCTAAGATGGCAGAATTAAAAAATGACACAATCATTAAGGAGGCGGTGAGATATATGTATGACAATATCAGTCATCCTGAACTTAATATGGGGTCAGTAGCCAAACATCTTTTTATCAGTCCCGGGCACCTTGGAAGATTAATGAAGAAAAATCTTGGAAAAACATATTGCGAATATCTTTCAAATCTTAGATTTGAAAAGGCGCAGAGATTATTAAGAGAAACGGATATGAAGGCATATGAGATCGGAGAAGAGATCGGAATCATAGATCCGCATTATTTAAGCATCTGGTTCAAAAAAATGAGTGGACTTTCATTAAATGAATTCAGAAAACAAAGACAGGATGAAAAAGTGAATGATCGGGTAAGTGATTGATCAAAAAGTGAATAATACCTGCCTGATATTGAATTAACGAAGTTGCTGCAATCCGATAGAATAAGGTTAACAACGAATGAAAACCAGGGAGGTTATTGGAATGAAAATGAGAAGTAAGAAGTTAATTACCTTGTTTCTGTCAATGGCAATGATTTTACAGCTTGCAGGTTGTGGAAGCAGTGCCGAACAGGCTGAAGAAAATGACGCAGCAGTTGAAACGGAAGAATCTACTGAGGCGGTAACAGAAGAAGCAGCGGAGGAAGTGACAACAGAAGCGACAGAAGAGGAGCCTGTAACAATTACAATATGGCACCAGTCAGTCGCGGACACAGATCCAGTTAAAAGAATCATCGAAGAATCAGTAGAGGAATATCACAAATTACATCCAAATGTAACAATCGTTCAGGATGGTGTAACAGGAGAGCAGTATAAGACCAAGATCAAAACAGCTTTTGCTGCTGGAGAAGCACCTGATATTGCATATATGTTCGGTGGCGGTAGTTTTGTAAAGCCATATCTGGATGCGGGATACCTTCTTCCTATTGACAAATATTTAACGGAAGACACCAAATCAAAAATATTAGATGGCATGCTTGAAAATTGTAAATACGATGGAAAGACATATACATTACCAACCATTACTTTCCTCGCAAATTTATACTGTAATACAGAAATGTTTGAAGCAGCTGGTGCAAAATATCCAACGAACTGGACAGAACTGCTTGATGCTGTTGATAAATTAAAAGCAGCTGGATATACCCCGATCGTGCTTGGAGAAAAAGACAGATGGCCAGGTATGTACTGGTACGATATCATGTCAGCAAGACAAGCCGGAAATGATACCTTGAATGAAGCATTTAAAGATACTTCTAAATTTAATACACAGCCTTTTGTTGACGCAGCAGCTAAAATGCAGGATCTTGTGAAAGCAGGCGCATTTAATGAAAGTATGATGAGCATGAGTTATACAGAAATGATAGATGGATTTGCAGCAGGACAGGGAGCAATGATCTATCAGGCGAATTGGATCCACCCTTCTTTTGAGGATGCAGAAGCAGCAACCAATGGAAAAGTGAAAGCGATCGCATTCCCGGTATTTGAAGACGGAAAAGGTACAATTACAGAGTTCTCAGGTGGTGGAACAGATGGTTATTATGTCAATGCAAATACAGAACACCCGAAAGAAGCAATTGAATACCTTTGCTACCTTAGTGAAAGAATCGGCATAGAAGGATACCTTGATGGAGCAGGACTTGCATGCTGGAACCTTGACGGAGTAGATACCAGTGCGATATCACCATTGTCACAGGATTCAACAGAGCTAATGGCATCCGGAACTTCCTATATAACATGGTGGGATAATATCTTACCTGCTGATAGTTCAGAAACATATAAGGATTTAGTTGCTGAATTACTTGCACTTAAGATCACACCAGAAGAATTTGCGGAGAAAATGTCAAAACTGGCACCGACAGATCTGAATTAGTAACATATACCTGGGGGTTACCGTGCATATGGTAACCCCTTTATCTGACCAGGGAGAATAAAATGAAGAAAATACTTTCAGACAAGCGTGCCATTGTACTATTTTTACTTCCTACATTGCTTGTTATTCTATTAATTATTATTATTCCAATCCTGATTTCGTTTTATTACAGTCTTTTGAACTGGGATGGAATTGGGAAGGGAACATTTATTGGAATCAAAAACTATGTTTCTATGCTTCAGGATGAGCGACTCTTTAATGCCATCAAGAATTCACTGATTTTTGCGGGTCTTTCGTTATTTATTCAGTTACCATTTTGTCTGTTCCTGGCCATATTGGTAGCAAATGGTGTAAAAGGTGAAAAAGTATACAGAACATTATTTTTCATACCAGTTATTATTTCTACAGTTGTCATTGGACAGCTCTGGCAGAAAATATACAATACAGACTATGGCCTCCTAAATGAATTTCTTCAAAAATTAGGACTGAGTTTCTTAAAGCAGGACTGGCTGGGACAGGAAACAACTGCGCTGCTTTGCAGTTTTATTCCGATTCTGTGGCAGTATGTAGGATATCATATGTTGATCATGTATGCTGGTATCAAGGGAATTTCTGAAGAAGTAAACGAAGCTGCCATGATAGATGGAGCGACCAAGGGACAATTGGCGATCTATATTACGGTTCCCATGCTGAAACCGATCTTAAAAGTCTGTGCAACATTTTCTTTGATTGGTGCATTAAAAGTATTTGATCTTATTTATGTCCTGACAGGTGGAGGTCCTTTTTACTCAACAGAAGTACCCAGCATCTATATGTACACGACCATTTTTGATGCATTTCACTATGGCTACGGAAGTGCAGTCTCGATCTTTATTATTCTGGAATGCTTTGTCTTTACGATATTACTGAATTTATTATTTAAAAGCAGGAGGGAAGAGGCATGAGAGAAAAAATAAAAATTGGAAAGATCATTTCACAATTATTTTTGCTATTCTATTCGATTGTTTCTATTTATCCTCTTTTCTGGCTATTGTTATTTTCTTTAAAAAACAATAATGAAATATTTGGAGGAAATATTGCTGGGCTTCCAAAACACTGGAAATTTGAAAATTATATCAGTGCATTTGAACAGGCTAAAGTGCTGGACTACCTTGGAAACAGTGTGCTTGTAACAAGCATCACAATTCTGATCGTAATTATTTTATCCTCAACAGCGGCTTTTGCACTGGAAAGAATGATCTGGAGGGGCCAAAAGACAATGATGAAAGTGATTTTGATTGGAATGATGGTTCCGATTCATGCAACATTGCTTCCGCTGTTCATGGTACTTAAAAATCTGCATCTTCTGAATACCTACTGGGGTCTGATCATTCCTTATGTAGCATTTGGAATACCAATGGGAATTTACATTACTACCAGTTTTTTATCCTCCATACCAAGAGAACTGGAGGAGGCAGCAGCGATTGATGGATGTGGTATTTTTAAAATATTTGCGGTTATTATACTTCCGCTCGTAAAACCGGCATTGGCTACGATTTCGATTTTCACTTATATTTCTTCCTGGAATGAATTAATGTTTGCAGTGACCTTTATCAGTAAGCAGGAGTACAAAACATTGACGGTCGGTATTATGTCCATGGTGGGAGCGTATACTACGAAATGGGGAGAGATCGGTGCAGGTCTTGTGATTGCCACGATACCAACTATTTTTATATACATTCTGCTCAGTGAACAGGTTCAAAAAAGTCTCGTAACAGGAGCAGTCAAAGGGTGAGGATATGATAAGAATAGCCAGGACGGAGAATGGTGTGGTAAGAGGAATTGAAGCATCAGATCCGAGAATTACTATTTTTAAGGGGATTCCATATGCAGCGCCGCCTGTTGGAAAGAATAGATGGAGAAAACCGCAGCCATGTGCTGATTGGCAGGGGATACGGGATGCGTCCAGATTTGCACCTGCAGCAATGCAGGATATCCCCGGACTTGGTGATGACATTTATACAAAAGAGTGGCATGTGGATCCTGAGATCGAAATGAGTGAAGACTGCCTCTATTTGAATATCTGGACAAATGCAAAAGTTCCAGAGGATAAACTTCCAGTGATGATCTGGTTTTTTGGTGGTGCATATCAATGGGGATATCCTCAGGAAATGGAATTTGATGGAGAAAGACTTGCCGGAAGAGGCGTGATCGTAGTTTCTGTGAATTACAGAATCAATGTGTTTGGTTTTCTTGCACATCCTGAGCTGACAAAAGAGCAAAGCGATGCACCCACTAATTTTGGGTATCTGGATCAGCTGGCAGGGATGCTTTGGGTACGAAAAAACATCACAGCGTTCGGAGGAGATCCTGAACAAATAACGATTGCAGGTCAGTCAGCAGGTGGTGGCAGTGTTATGGCACATCTTACTTCTGAGAAATCCAGAGGATTGTTCCAAAAAGCAATTATTGAGAGTGGAGTATTTTCTAATCCTTACAGGGAAAAGATTATTTTTAAAACAAGAAAATTGATCAGTGCAGAGGCAGAAGGAGATAGATTCTTTCATCATTTAGGTGTAAATAATTTAAAAGAAGCAAGAGAAGTAAGCGCAAGAACTATCAGGGATCAGTATGCAGAATATGTAAAAAAGTATAGCTATATGGGACCTGTGATCGATGACAGATTCTGTAGGGAGAATCCGTTATCACTCTTTATGAAAAATGAATATTACAAAGTTCCTATTCTCACAGGAAATACATCGGATGAGTTCATAAGTAGTATTGATGCAGACACAAAGGATGAACTCACAGAAAAAATCAAGAAACTATTCGCACCGGACCATGAACAGCTTTTCAATGAAACAAATGTTGTTTATAATAAAAATAGTAAGCATTATTTTCCAATCAATACGATTGAAACAGCTACGAAAGCAATGATAAAGAGGAATCTGATTCTTGGAAATCAAAATCCCATTTATTACTATTATTTTGATGCTGATATTCCTGGAGATCATGCTGGTTGTTTCCACTCTGTTGATCTATGGTTCTTTTTTGAGACGTTGTCAAAATCCTGGAGACCATTTCATGGCAGACATTATGATCTTTCCAGAAAAATGTGTTCTTACTGGGGAAATTTTATAAAAACAGGAGATCCAAATGGAATTGACCGAAATGGAGATCTACTTCCTGAATGGAAATGTTGTTCAATGTCAGAGCCATATGGTATTATATTTTCTGAAGACTATATCAGAGATAATTCTTGTGCAGATGCTCCAATTCTTGAATTTATGATAGAAAAATGTATGAACGAAATGACATAGAGGTAAAAAATGAAGATAGCCCTTACATTTGATGATGGACCCAATCATACAACAACACTTGAAGTGTTTGAACTTTTAAAAAAGTTTCATATTAAAGCAACCTTTTTTGTGATTGGTAATCTGATCGACGAGAGTACTTCGAAAATTATCAGAACGATATCTGAATATGGATGTGATATTGAAAATCACTCATTTTCTCACTCTTTTATGAGTCATCAGAGCAGAGAAGAAATAGCGGAAGAGGTTCAAAGAACTTCTGATATCATCAAAACGATAACAGGAAAGATGCCCCGCTTTTTCCGACCACCTTACATTGATCTTTCAGCACAGATGTTTGAGGAGATACCACTTATTTTTATTAGTGGAAAAGGAGTGGAAGACTGGGTGGATGAAGTCGATGCGAATGAAAGAGCCAGGCGACTCTTAGAGACAGTAGAAGATGGTGATATTATTCTTCTGCATGATCTGGAAGGAAACCATAAGACCGTTAAGGCATTAGAACAAGTGTTACCCATTTGGATTGAACAGGGACACAGGTTTGTTACTGTTTCAGAATTATTTTTTGAAAAAGAGCAGACTATAAATGCTGCAAAAGGGATATTGTTTCAAAATAGAAATGATTCAGAACTTTGGCAGCCTAACTAATATGTTATTATGCTGTTCCTCTTGCTTAACACTACAAAGAAGGCAGAGACAGACTGACATAATAAAAGTAAGTCATGCAGGGAAACCGGCATGACTTATTGCTTTCTTAGGATCTTAATGCTATATTTTAGTAAAGTTGGATAAGGAGGTTTCTATGACAAAAGAAGATTATCTTAATATGAATGAAATCGTAGTGCAGCAGGAAAAACTTGTTAAATTTAATCAGTTCACACCCGGTGATGCGCTCAGACTGGGAAATTACCTTGTTGAAAAGGCTGCTTTGGAGGGACACACCATCGCTGTTGCAATCAGAAAGTTAAATGGAAGTATTTTGTTTCAGCATTTGATGGAGGGAACAGGGCTGAATAATCAGAACTGGATGCGCAGGAAATTCAATACTGTATCATTAATGGAAAGAAGCTCCTTTGGTGTATGGCTTACTACGAAGATCACAGGGGAAGATCCTTATGCGAGTGGATTGGAAGAATCAGAATATGCTTTTTGCGGGGGTGGTATGCCGATCTGCCTGCAATCTGGAGAGACAGTGGCAATTCTGACCGTTTCTAACCTGCCTCATCAGATCGATCATCAGTTTATGATACAGGCCGTAGCGGACTGGTTGGAAATTCAGATACCGCAGATCGATATGGCGCTGGAATATAAACTATAATATCTGACTAGGAAAACAGTTCGTATAATGAAATAATAAAAGGCATTACAAATAAAATAACAGGAGGAAGGTCTGGTATGAAATGCATCAGACTAAAGTAAAAATGATCAAACACATTGTTATGTTCAAACTTCAGGAAGAAGTAAATGGGAAATCAAAACTTGAGAACTTAAAAGAAATCTGTATCCGTGCAAATGAGCTGAAGGATAAAATTCCTGAGATCATTGCACTGGAAGCCAGAACCAATGATGCGCTAGCACCGGAAAGTAATTATGATTTTGCACTTATTTGTGATTTTGATTCAATTGAAAAGCTGAATTCCTACCAGGTACATCCGGATCATCTGGCTTTTGGTAAGTTCATTACACCGCTTAGAGACTTAAGAGCATGCATTGATTACGAGTATGCAACAGAGAATCACATTTAATAGTAGTGTGATCAGAAAAATGGAAGGCATTCCATTCAGAAACGTCTGAATCTATGACGGTCTGGGTGGAGTGCTATTTTTATAATAGTTATAATAATTTGAATTAATTGACAATTGTGAAATTGTATTCATATGAAACAAAAATAATAATATTATATGGAAATATTATGAATATTATATTATGATGGATTTAAATACTTAAAAGAAATAGTAAGAGAAAATCAATCATGTCATGATTACAATTTTAACATCAAATAGCATGATTATCGGTCGAAGGAGGATCTTATTATGCTGGAAAAAATTGATCTTGATAAAAAACTAAGTAAAAAGGAATTTGGAGTTGTAATGGATGAGCTTGCACCCAGACTCTCCTTTCTTCAAAGAGAATGCAGAGCCGCAGGAATTCCAATCATGATAGTGTTCGAAGGTTGGGGCGCATCTGGAAAAGGTACTTTGATCAATAAATTGATCGCTCCACTTGATCCCAGAGGATTTAAGGTATTTACGATTCAAAAAGTATCTGAGGAAGAAGCCATGAGACCGTTCTTGTGGAGATTCTGGACCAGACTTCCGGCAAATGGTCGAATTCATATTTTTGACAGGAGCTGGTACAGGAGTATGATCACTGAATGTCTGGAAGGAAAAAAAGGTGATGCAGAAAAAGGAAGAGCGCTCGAGGATATCATCCATTATGAACAGGAGTTGTCTGAAGATGGAATGGTCATAATCAAATTTTTCCTGCATATTTCGCAGAAAGAGCAGAAACTGCGTTTCAAAAGCCTTGAAAAGAATGATACAACTAAGTGGAGAGTGAATAAGCAGGATTGGAAACAAAATGAGGAGTATGATAATTATAGAATCCTATTTGACGACATGATCGCAAAAACAGACACAGAATATGCACCCTGGACGATCATAGAATCAACAAATAAGGAATACGCTGCGAGTAAAATCATAGCAACAGTCGTGGAACGATTGCAGGAAGTCATAGAAAGTACAAAATCAGAGAAAGAAGAATTAAAGACAAAAGAATTAAAGAAAGAAGGATTAAAGAAAGAAGAAGCAAAGACAAAAGAATCCAAAACAGGAATTGTGACTAAGGAAAAAGAGGAACATCCAGATACTAATAAGGAAAATCCTTCAGCAGTTGAAAATAAAGCATTCAAGGCAATTGAACAGTCCTTAAAACTGGATGTATTGAGTGGTGTAGATCTGTCTCATACACTTGATAAAGAAAAATACAAGAAAAAATTAGAAGAACTGCAGAATAAGTTAGCAATCTTGCATTACGAGATGTACCAAAAAAGAATCCCGGTTGTTCTGGCATTTGAAGGATGGGATGCTGCAGGAAAAGGTGGCGCGATCAAACGCCTTACGGAAAACATTGATCCAAGAGGGTATGAGGTCATTCCTGTTGCTGCACCGAATGATATTGAGCGGGCACACCACTATCTTTGGAGATTCTGGAATGCGATCCCGAAAGCAGGGCATCTGGCAGTTTTTGACAGGACCTGGTATGGACGTGTTCTTGTTGAACGAATCGAGGGTTTCTGTAGCGAGAATGAATGGAAACGTTCTTATAATGAAATCAATAATATGGAAGAGCACCTGACTAATTTTGGCTGTATTGTACTAAAATTCTGGCTCCATATTGATCAGGTCGAGCAGGAGAAAAGATTCCTTGAGCGCCAGGAAAATCCGCAGAAACAATGGAAGATCACGGAGGAAGACTGGAGAAACAGAGAAAAATGGGATGACTATGTTGAAGCCGTGAATGAAATGGTCATCAGGACATCAACAACAGCAGCGCCCTGGGTCATCGTAGAAGCAAATGATAAATATTATGCAAGAATTAAGGTATTAGAAACGGTAGTACGGGCATTGGAAGAAAAAATGGGAAAAGTATAAATCAAACATGAAATAAGTATTACAGGAGGAGCAGTGCATATGGATTTTACACTATTACATCCGGCTGAGCAGATCGTCATGATCATGGAACGTATTTATGGCTATGGAATGACAACGACATCAGGTGGAAACTTATCAATATTAGATGAAGAAGGAAATATATGGATTTCACCCGCAGGGGTGGATAAGGGATCTCTTGGGATCCGTGATGTTGTCTGTGTCAAAAAAGATGGCTCAATTGAAGGGATACATAAACCATCCAGTGAGTATCCATTTCATAAAAGCATTTATGAGGCACGACCTGATTTACGAGCGATCGTACATGCGCATCCACCTGGACTGGTAGCATTTTCCATTGTAAGAAAGCTTCCTGATACACAACTCATTCCGAATATGAAGCTTGTATGTGGTGGAATCGGACTTGCAAGATATGGTCTTCCAGGCAGCACAGATCTGGGAGAAAAGATCGCAAAGGAATTTGTGAAAGGCAATAATTCAGTCATTCTTGAAAATCACGGAGTTGTTGTTGGGGCAAAAACACTGTTTGGAGCCTTTATGGCTTTTGAAACACTGGATTTTTGTGCCAGACTGGAAATCAAGGCAAGAAGCATAGGAAATCCGATTCCTCTTTCCAATATTGAAATTGAACTTTCCAAAAACAAGAATCATGAGGAAATAGAAGATTATTGCGAAGATTCTTACAGCACCAAAGAAAAAGCTTTAAGAAGAGAAATGTGTCAGCTAATACACAGATCCTATGATCAACAGCTCTTTACCAGTACACAGGGTACTTTCTCCCAGAGGCTCGATGAAGATAGTTTTCTGATCACACCCTATGGAAAAGACAGAAAATATCTTGAGGTTGGAGATCTGGTAAGAATCTGTGGAAAAGGAAAAGAAAGAGATAAAACACCGAGCCGATCCGTTACACTGCATCGGGAAATTTATAAAAAGCATCCGCATGTCAATGCAGTTATTATTGCACATCCACCTAATATTATGGCATTTGCGGTAACGCAGGAGCATTTTGATTCCAGAACAATACCAGAAAGCTACATTATGCTGCGTGAGATTCCAAAACTTCCATTTGGAGCAAGTTTTATGGAGTCGGAAAAGACAGCAGAGCTTTTTGAAGAAAAAACACCGATCGTTATGATACGAAATGACTGTGTCATTGTAACGGGGAGCAGTCTGCTCAATGCGTTTGACAGACTGGAAGTACTGGAGTACAGTGCAAAAGCGGTCTTGGACGCCAGGGTACTTGGTGATCTTGTCAAGATCGATGATGCAGCTGTTTCAGAATTAATAGATGCATTTCACCTGGAAAAATAATGCACAACTGTGATATAAAAAATAAATCCTGCAGATCAGGGGCCATATGCGCCTTGATCTGCAGGATTATTTTATACATTAGAACAATAATAAATGTCTTCTTTTAGTGCTGCATATTTCTATGGAATAGTTTATGTTCTTTACCCTTCAACATCGTATCGTACATCTGGATCAGTACAGGGTTCTCATCCGGGTATCTTATATTAGAAGAGGTATCTACTTTATAGATTCCTTCCATACGGCTTTTTCTGGTTCTTGCACCGGCGAATGGAGGCTGTCCACCACCCATGATACAACCACGGCGGCAAGCCATTACTTCAACGAAATCATAACTTACTTCATTTGCTTTGATTCTGTCAAGAAGTTTTGCAGTTGCAGCAAGACCATGAACGACAGCAATCTTTACTTCACGGTCACCAAGCATTACAGATGCTTCTTTTAAAGTATCTTCACCGCGAACACCGATATAAGAAATTTCTTCCAGATTTTTATAATTTTTATCTGTTGCAAGTCTTCTAAGAACTGCTTCTGTTACACCACCGGTGGTTCCAAAAATCTTACCACCACCTGAAGCTACAGCAAATGGCATATCAGCAGCTTCTTCTTCAAGCTGGTCAAAACGAATTCCGACCTGTTTGATCATACGGATGATTTCCTGAGTTGTCAGAACATAATCGGTATCCTGTTTTCCATCTGTAAAATTATCAGGACGTAAAATCTCACCTTTTTTTGCAGTACAAGGCATGATGGATACAACGATGGTCTTCTTTCCTTCTTCAGCATCTTTCTCTTTAAAGTACTCTTTTAAGAGTGGAGAGAACATACCCTGTGGAGAACGGCAGGTGGATACGTTGCTGGCAAATTCAGGATAACGGCTTTCGCAGAATTTTACCCAGCCTGGGCAGCAGGATGTAAATAATGGAAGCTTCTCATTCTTTTCAAGTCTTTCAGCAAGTTCTTTGGATTCTTCCATAACAGTCAGATCGGCGGCAAAACTTGTGTCATAAATGGAATCAAAGCCCATAAATCTAAGTGCAGCAACAAGCTTGCCAAAGCTGTTTTCGCCTTTTGCAATATTAAAACTGTCACCTACAGCTATTCTGACAGCAGGTGCGATCTGTGCTACGACTCTTACGTTAGGGTCATCAATAGCATTCCATACCTGCGTTACGTTTGTACGAACAGAGATGGCAGCAGTAGGACAGACAACAGCACATTGTCCACAACCGACACAGTCTGTTTCAGCAAGGGTTTTATTAAATGCAGGCATGACTTGTGTTTCTGAACCACGATATGCAAAATCAATTGCGCCGACAGCCTGAATTTCATCGCAGGTCCTTACACAGTCACCACAGAGAATACATTTATTTGGATCTCTTACGATGGAAGGAGAACTCATATCCAAAGGAAGCTGTTTCTTATTGTTCAGGAATCTGACAGCATGCACACCTACACGGAAAGCAAGTTCCTGAAGGGAACAGCTACCATTTTTCTGACAGGTCGTACAATCTCTGCAATGTGAGGAGAGCAGAAGTTCAATGATCATTTTTCTGTAAGCCTGAACACGTTTTGTATTGGTATAGATCACCATGCCAGGTCTTGGCTGTTCTGAACAGGATGCAAAAATATTACCACGTTCATCCTCGACCACGCACATTCTGCAGGCTCCATAAATGGATAATTCTGAGTGATAGCAGAAAGTCGGAAGATCTATTCCTATTTTACGAATCAAAGACAGCACATTTTTTTCGCCTTCGATCGGGACTCTTTTTGAATCAATTGTTATGTAATTCATTTTGTATTCCTCCTAGCCTGCAATATAGATGGCATTAAATGGACAGTTATCCAGACATGCACCACATTTGATACATTTTAAGCTATCTATCGTGTAGACTTCTTTGATCTGACCGCTGATTGCATCTACCGGACAGTTTCTTGCACATTTTGAGCAGCCTTTGCACAGGTCAGGATTAATAATATAGGTTCTCATTGCCTGGCAGTTCGCTGTTTTACATTTCTTTTCTTCTACGTGTTCTACGTATTCTTCGTGGAAGTTCTTCAGTGTGCTTAAAACAGGAAGTGCAGCACTTTTTCCAAGTCCGCAGAGGGCTGTTGCACTGATCACATCTCCAAGTTCTTCTAATAAAGAAAGATCTTCAAGTGTTCCGTTGCCGGCTACAATGCGTTCCAGGACCTCAAGCATTCTCTTGGTACCTTCACGACAGGGAACACATTTTCCACAGCTTTCATTTTGCGTAAAATTCATGAAGAATCTTGCGACTTCGACCATACAGGTTCCTTCATCCATAACAACAAGACCACCGGATCCGATCATGGCACCAAGTTTTTTTAAGGAGTCAAAATCAAGATTGACATCAAGATCTCTTGTTACAAGACATCCACCTGAAGGTCCACCGATCTGAACTGCCTTAAATTCAGCATCATTTTTAATACCGCCACCGATCTCAAAAACGATTTCTCTTAAAGAAGTACCCATAGGAACTTCGATCAGACCCGTATTCTTAACACTTCCGGTCAGAGCAAATGCTTTTGTTCCAGGGCTTCCCTGTGTTCCGATCGTCAGATACCAGTCAGCACCGTTCTTAATAATGAGTGGAACATTTGCATAGGTCTCAACATTATTTAATACAGTAGGTTTTGCAAAAAGACCCTGCTCTACTGTTCTTGGTGGTTTCGTACGTGGCATACCGCGTTCGCCTTCAATGGAAGCAGTCAGGGCACTTCCTTCACCGCAGACAAATGCACCGGCTCCACGATTAATATGAAGTCTGAAGCTATGCCCGGAACCAAGAATGTTATCACCGAGTAATCCTGCTTCTTCAGCCTGTTTAATTGCGATTTTCAGTCTTTTGATCGCAAGAGGATATTCAGCACGAACGTAAATATAACCTTCCTGTGCACCAACAGCATAACCTGCGATGATCATACCTTCGAGCATTTTATGTGGATCGCCTTCCATGACACTTCTGTCCATGAATGCACCCGGATCACCTTCGTCACCATTACATACAACATAGCGTGTCAGTTCAGGCTGTCTTGCTACCTGTTTCCATTTATATCCTGTCTGGAAGCCACCGCCCCCACGGCCACGGAGATTGGATTTTAAAATTTCTTCAATAACATCAGAGCCGGTCATATCAAAAAGAACTTTTTCAAGTGCTTCATAACCGCCACATGCAATATATTCTTCAATATCTTCTGCATTGATATGTCCACAGTTCTTTAATACAAGACGTGTCTGCTTTGCATAAAAAGGAATGGTCTCCTGCTGTGGATAAACTTTTCCTTCCTGCTGATACATAAGACGTTCAACAGGCTCTCCCTTTAAGATCGTCTTCTGGAATATTTCTTCACAGTCTTCTTCTTTTACTTTTATATAGAGATAATTCCATGGTTCGATTCTGACCAGAGGTCCCATCTCACAGAATCCATGACAACCACTCTGGTGCACACCCACATGCGCTGCTTCAGGGCCGAACTCAAGAGATACGCCCTCGATCTCTGCTGACATTTTTTTCAGTGATTCATAAATCTTTGCTGAACCACCTGCAAGACATCCTGTTCCTGCACAGATCAGGATACGGCAGTCTTCTTTTTTCATCTTATTCTGAGACTGAGTACGATACAGTCTTAAATCTTCTCTTGTATTTAACATCATGATTCCATACCCCGCAATTCTGTTAACAATGCGCTGACTTTTTCAGGTGTCATAGATGGATGCACCTCATCATTTACTGTCAGTACCGGTGCCAGACCACATGCACCAAGACAGGAAACGGTTTCCAGCGTAAACAGCATGTCATCCGTGGTATGCTTTTCTTTGGACAGCTTCAGTTCTTTATACAGCCTGTCCAGAATTGTTGTTGACTTTCTGACATGACATGCCGTTCCGTCACACACGCGGATCACATATTTTCCTTTTGGTTCAAAGGAGAAATTTTCATAAAAAGTGGCAACACTATAAGCTTTTGCCTCATTGATTCCCAGTTTTTTAGCTACATACGTTAATAATTCGGCCGGCAAATATCTGTAATACGCCTGAATATCCTGAATAATGGGTATTAACGATTTTTGCGTGGTACCGTGTTCGGCTATGATCTCATCAGCCTTGTTGTAATACGATTGCTCTACCATAATTAACCTTCCTTTCACAAACTTCTATCATTTTACTATAAATATATAGGGAAAGGAATAGCTCCATATATAGAATAAAGTGATAGATGTGGGGACTTCCTATAACTTGTGATTATTTTAACAGGATTGTTACAGAATAATCAAAGGAATCAAATAGAAAACAAATTTTAATTGACAGAATCGGACTTATTGCATATATTGAAATTAGAAGTAATGTGATCTTTGATTCACAGTCAGTGAGGAATTTATGTTACGTGTGGTATATTTGAAAAGGGAGAAAAATTAAATATGACCTGTACAGCATCATTTGATGTTTATTTGTTGTGCAGTGTATTGAGATGACCGGTCTTTTCGACAAATACCATAGATCATAGAAAATGTTCTGACCATGCAGATCTGCATGATGAGAGCAGTTTAAAGAATGAATAATCTTATTTGCAGAACAGGCATGACATAGCGTCATGTTTTTTTTTGTATCTTTTTTCTACTATGATCAATTTATCAACTTACAGACAAAGCGAAGTCTGACAGGAATCAGACATGAAAGAGGAGAACACATGAACCAGACAGAACAGATCTTAGAATTTAACAGGATAAAAGAACAACTCATAGAATTTTCAAATACAGAATTTGCGAAAGAGCAATTCAATCAATTGACCCCTTCGTTAGATGAAGCCGAAGTACGTGCAAATCTCAGACAGACAACAGAAGCGGTTAACATGATGGTCACATTTGGCAGTCCACCGATTGGCTCCATGTCAGAAATAAAAACATTTTTGGATGTAGCAGAGAAAGGAGACTGTCTGTCAGCCGAACAGCTTGAGCAGATAGAGAGAATGCTCGCAGGTGTCATGCGTTTAAAGGATTACCTGAACAGATGCAAATCACTCCAGATCAGTCTTCCATTTTATGAAGAAAACTTAAAAGAGATGACAGAATTGAAACATGAAATTCAGCAAAAAATACGATCAGGCCAGGTAGATGATTATGCGACCACAGAGTTAAAAAATATCAGAGCAAAAATCACACTGACGGAAGCTAAAATGCGAGATAAGGCAGATACCATACTCAGAGTAAATAAGAGTTATATGTCAGACCAGTTCACAACAGTGCGAAGCGGCAGAATCTGCCTTCCTGTCAGAAAAGAGTACCGCCAAAAGATCAATGGCTCTGTACTTGATAAATCATCAACCGGAAGCACAATATTTATTGAACCGGAAGCAGTTGGAAATTATTATAACGAACTGGCAGATTACAGGTTTGATGAAGAAAATGAAGTACGAAAAATACTGTATACACTTACCAGCATGATTCAGGATGAAAAGGATGCATTTCTACAGAATAAACGTACCATAGATAAACTTGATCATGTGTTTGCCAAGGCAAAACTAAGCCTTGAATATGACGGGAAAGAACCGGTCATCAATTCGATACACAGGATAAGAATAAATAATGGACGACATCCACTCATGCCAAGGGAGATGTATGTGCCCTTGAATTTTGAAATCGGTGGAGAAACGAATGGAATCATCATTACCGGACCGAACACGGGCGGAAAAACTGTAGCGATCAAAACGGTCGCACTGCTTTGTTATATGGCGCAATGTGGTCTGCACATTCCCTGTGAAGATGCGGAGATCGGTATGAGTAATCGATTCCTGTGTGATATTGGTGATGGTCAGAACCTGACACAGAATTTATCTACTTTTTCTTCTCATATCAAGAACGTATTGGAAATATTACAAAAAGCAGACAGGGAGAGCCTGGTCATTCTGGATGAACTTGGATCTGGAACCGATCCTGCTGAAGGAATGGGAATTGCAATTTCCATCCTGGAGGAATTGAACAAAATAGGATGCCTATATCTTGTGACGACGCATTATCCGGAAGTAAAGCATTATGCCGAACAAAAGGATGGCGTTCTTAACGCCAGAATGGAATTTGACCGTGACAGCCTAAGACCATTATACAAAATGGTTATTGGAGAAGCAGGAGAAAGTTGTGCCTTGCATATTGCCCAAAAATTAGGTATGCCAAAAGCAATGCTTACATGTGCATCCATGGCTGCTTATGGAAAGGATATTACCAAAGAATTACCGGACAGCAATGATTCATTTGAAATAAAGCATGAAAATACAGGAACCATTCGGCGAAAGAAGGAATGGAAACAGGATCGAAGCGCTATGGATCAATATAAGAGAGGAGATAGTGTTACAATCTATCCGGACCAAAAGGTCGGTATTGTTTGTCGGCCTGCAAATGAAAAAGGGGTCCTTCAGGTACAGCTCCCAAATAAAAAAATATGGATCAGCCACAAGAGAGTAAAATTACTTGTTGCAGCTGAACAGTTATATCCTCAGGA
>JAQVCQ010000097.1 GCA_028689715.1 Lachnospiraceae bacterium | reverse complement strand
CGTAACCAGAATTTTCTTGGACGGGGGTTTTGTTCATTTTCTATTTTTGTCAGACATAACTTGAATTTCAGATATGTCCAATAATGTCCAAAAATAACAATATCCATCTTCTGGTCACTTCTCCTTCTTTATAGTTTTAATATCCCCCTGAAATACTCGTTGCAACTAAAAAAGGACTATCGCGCGCATGGCAATAATCCCTTCTAATTTTTCTATTATTCAATTGTATAATAATTCATCACCTCCTCAGCTGATAAAACTTGTTCTCATTCGTACTCGCCCTGCACAATAGGGACAACCACTACCGCTACTTCTACTATATATTTTTGATTGCCAGCTATGACCTTTCTTACACTTCCACCAGACTTTATGCTTAGAATTTGCTCTAAAATCGGTTGGCTCGCAACCATAATTTTTATCAAAATCCCATTCATATAGTAATTCTGGCATAACTGTTGCTAAATCATTTTCACCTATGCTTACTTTCCTACGTCCACAATATGGGCATCCCCTTCCGATTGTTCTGTTGGCGATTGCTGTCCTCCAGCTATGACCGCTCTCACATTTCCACCAGATTTTTTTATTTGCATATATGCTCACATTATCTGGGGTAAGACCATCGTTTTTCTCGAAATCCCATTGTATTACCAACTCGGGACGCAATGTTCTTACATCATTTTCACCAACACTCAGTCTTTTCCTACTACAATATGGACAGCCAGTTCCATACGCCCTGTTCATCACGGCAGTCTTCCAACTATGGTCTTTTTTGCAACGCCACCAGACTTTTTTACCACTTTTTCTGGTAACCTGTTCCGGTTTCAAATCTTTATTTGCTTCATAATCCCATTCGCTTGCGATATCTGGTTCTAGTGTAGCTAAATCATTGAACCCTACCAGGACTTTTTTGCCTGCACAATACGGGCAACCTTTCTGCCGCCTTGAATAGATAACTGCATTCCAACTGTGTCCTTTCTCACATTTCCACCAAACTTTTTTAGCGCTCCCTTCTGATACAATATCTGGAGACAATCCCAGATTCTTTTCAAAATCCCACTCTCCTGCAACAACTGGATTCACCGTTGCTAAGTCATTAAATCCAGTAATTGCTCTCCTCCCTGAGCAATATGGACATCCGTTCCCATTACTTCTATTATTGATGCTACTTTGCCAGCTATGACCCTCTGCGCATTTCCACCAGACTTTTTTATTCGAAAACGGTCTAAAGGACTCTGGTTTCAGTGGAAGATTCTTTTCATAATCCCATTGATTTATCAGATCTGTATTTTCAAAAATCCCTCCCTCCATTTATACACCTTCTATTTCTTTCCACATTTTATCCAACAGTGCCTCCTCGTGATTTTGAATTGTCCTATCTTCTTCTGTTGCTTCCCGCAAAGCTGCTGGAAATTTACCATCAATCACCTTCTCTTTTGCCAGCACCGTCACTTCACTGTCTGCATTTTTTATGAGATTTTCCTGTTGTAATATCTCATTTGCAAGTGCCGGATACAGATATGTTTTAAGCATCTTTCTAAGATAACGGTTTTCCAAAAGTAAAGCCCTATTATTTGCAACAGCATCACTACTATCTTTTTGGTAATCCTCCAGCCTTTGTGTGACAGACTTTAGCTCAACTGCCATACATTCTTTCTCTTTTCTGAATCCCGCAGCTTTTTTCGTAGTCTCTACGGAATTTTCATAGACCTGTTTCCAATAATCATCCATTTCACCTATAATCTTTCTAAGCTCATCCGGATCACGCCTTACCTTTAATATTCGATTCACGTCCAGACTTTTATAAGATTCACCCAGAATAATATGCATACCGTTATCATCAAGTACCATCCGCTTTAATACTTCCAAGTGCTTTCTAACATTTACATCTCGCCGAAAATCATATGCCTTAATCGAATAGCCATTTCTTCCTGCGAATTCTTCCAACAACGAACATTTGAGCCTGTCCGGATTACCCGCAGCTTCTGTTGTAAAATAGGAGTCCACAATCTGTATCATCTCATCCGTATTGATTTTCTTTGGTCTCGCCATTTTTTCCTTCATCCTTTCCGTATAATTCCAAGAGACATTCCCTGTAATGATGGCAGCTATGCTGTAATTTAAGAATGGCTCTTTTGATGTCATCTCCGCATCCAATTCCCTTTCTGACTGATTCCAACATATGTAGGAAAAACCAGCTGTCAGCATTCACTTTCCTCTTCCCCGAATCCGAATCATTGAAGTCCAACTGCACCCCCTGTAGCTCTGAGCGATAATACTTACAACTCTTACAATCACCAATTTCACCATCCTGGCTGACTGCAACAATACAATCATCTACTTCCAGTCTTTTTCGGTGAGCTGAACTACACCAGCCGCCCTCAATTTTGGTCAATTCCTTTATAGGGGTAATCGAATAATCTGTGCTACCTTTCAAGGTGACTTTATTTCCTTTTCTTGTTTTACGGTACATTTCATAAGTCGCACATTCCACTAGCGTTGAAAGGTTTGCATAATAATTAGAACTGATATCAATATCTTCATGTCCTGCTAACTCCATACAGATCACTGGCGAACCACCTGAAATAATAAGATTCATCATTGCAATATGCCTTGTATCTCCCAGATGAATCTCAGATATATCCTGGCATTCTCCAATCACTTCATGAAAGAATACCTTAAGTGCAGAATTTAGGTTGCTATAGCCATAAGCGGATTCCAACGAAGTCCCTTCCTTTCCCCTTTTAAACGCACTTCCTGCTTCTCTTCGAAACAGAGAATCTATTTGAGAGGGAATCATCGCCTCTGTTTCTGACTGATACCATAATATCTGTTCCGCCAGCTGTTTCGATAAAGAATACTTTTTTCTGTTGAAATCCCCTTCTATGGTATAGGTCAGTTTAGCATTTCCGCCCTTTAGCTTCGTTCTCCGAATGGTTATCTCATATCCATTATTATTTTCAATGCAATCCCTTGGAATCATCAAAAACTCAGTAGGTCTAAGAGGAAGCACCGCTGTAAGGTTCCACCAAAGATATATGGGGAAGTAATACAGTTTTTCTTCCCTGCCAGCATTGAACCAATGCTCATTCATAACATCATGAAATCTGAAATATGACTGAAAATCTGCAAGTTTTCTTTGCTTTTTTCTTCTTATCTGCATGGCAGACGCCGCTTCTTCCAGTTCTTCCATCACCCAGTCTCTTTCAGCTGTATAGCCGGGTATTATCTGCAACAGCTCAACAATATGTGTAATACTTTTTCTCATATTTACTGCCTGTTTGGCATCTTTTTCTGCCAACTGCCGAAATGATGTGGAAATTTCCTTAAGCGAAGGCAAACTGAGCGTTCCCATCTGAAACATCACATACGCTTTGGCTGCCTCCTGATAACAGGATGCTGTGCAACCCATCCATGGCTCAACCTTCTCATGAAACACCGTTTCTGAAAAATCAAATCTTAGCAACACACTACTTCGCTCATCACTAACTTTCCAGATATTATCATAAAATCTTCCATCACAGATCACTTCCTGTTTTCTGTAATAATCAAATATCTCTTCCGCTTTTTTCAGGTTTTCACCATCAATATTTGTTATCATCAGATACCTGGAATAATTGCCTTCCATCATTTGATTCACTGCCACTATCATACCCTGCCATACCTCCTTCCATAATCTCTGCGTAAAAATCCATATCCGAATCTGGATACATCTGTCGCACTGTTTTCAGCAGTTCCCCCATTGGTGGAAGTACTGTTTTCTCAATAATCTTTTTGTATCTCCAACCATCTTTCTCCCTACATAAACGGCGCATTCTGGAATACTCACTGACCATCTGATGCATAACGGCTTTCGTATAGATTTCATATCTGCATCCAATGCATGCCGAATGCCCCGGATAACAGCATGTATAGCCACATGCCAGCATTAAACAAAGTGCACCTTCCTGTTTTCCTACTGCATTACCAGAAGCAATTCGCTGAAGAACCACAGGTATTTCTTCTTTCCCTGTCACCACTGACTTCACGATTTCCTTTGCTTGTATAAGCGACCTGTCATTCAATCTCACCAATTCTTCGATTCCTGATGGTGTAATACCTATTTCTTTTATAAGAACAGTCTGTTCTTCCACTGACAGGCTCTTATAATTTTTCCTTTCCAATGTTTCCAATAAAAGATGTGGCACAAAGCCAAACACACCTCTTTCAAACATTTCCCTTGCAATAAATTCCGGGGTATATCCTGAAAATGCCGCATCCTTTAAATAGACTTCCGTTATATCCGGCAGTGTTCCTATACCACCTTTATGGCTACGGGCAAGAGCTGCCAGCATATATCCCTTGGGTGCTGATTCCTCATCTATATCACCAACCAGTTCAATTCCCTGAAGATATGCTTTATTCGCTCGTCTGCTCGCAAAGTTTTTTCCTTGTAAGGCATCAGAAAATGTCTTGCCCAGAAATCGTCTTATTATCGCAATTCGTCTCTCCGGTTTCACAAAAATTTTTTCCTTCTGTTCTTTACAATGGCTTGCTGCAATGGCAAGAATAGTTCCTACTGGTTTTTCAAGACTGGTGGGAATAAATACTTTAATTTCAGGTACATTGGCATGAATATGCGTCTTGCTTGGTCTTATAGGCTTATAGCTAAGACGAATTTGCATCTCTCTGGCAAAAGCACCAGTATCTTCTATTTTTTCTTCCAATATCAACTCTCTGAACCTACTCCCCTGTACTGGAAGTTCCGGCATTGGCAAACGCTCAATATCCGTTGCTCTTAACGCACAGACAAAATGCATTGCTAAAAACGCCCAGAGATTTGCGTATACGGAGGACTTACATGCTTTTTCAATAAGCTTTTCTCTTTCCCAGTAATCTTTATTAAAAATACAATAAGCCATGATTGAGAATTCTCTTACAGAATATGCCCTATTATCTCCTTTGGTAGCACGTGATGAAAACCGATACACCCATCCATTTCTTTGTTTTTCTTGGTGAATGTTTTCATAAAAGCTCGTAAATAGCATCGAGGTTGTCAACGGAATTTCTACTTCCATTCGATTTAGCAGTTCTTCAATCTCCTCATTACTCAAATCAATCAGCTCTTTCTGAAGAACCCCCAAAAGATAATCAAGTAGTTGCCACGATGATTGCTCATTCTGTGCATTCCTTTCATTTAGGAAACTCATATATTCCTTTGTAGTAGCTGGTACGAAACGTTTTCCAATTCCTTCAAGGATTTTCAGTTTCTCATAATTACTTTTTTTATAAGCAGACAACCAGATTTCCATCCTCTCCCGAATCTGTTGGACTTCCTGACTTTTTATGAAGAAAGGCTTCTCTCTTAATAATATCTTTTCCCTTTGGCCAAAGTACTGCACATTCAAATCAAACCAATCATTCATTTCCATAAATTCAAAAAGTTTAGTTCGATCGATAATACAGTCTTTATAAGATGAATTCATCTTCTCTGCCCTGATAACAACAGCTTCAAAAAAGTCACAATTCTTCATAACTATGTTTCCCTTTCTCCAGAAGAAAATCTGCCAGTAATTCATTAGTTTTTGCCAGTTCTCGAATCAAATCCCCCTTATTTTGAAGATACCCGAAAGCACTTTCCGGATTCTTATCACCACGCCAAAACTGAAGCTGTGCTACATCCTCGCCCCTTAATGCCAACTGCACAGAAAACCAGTGCCTAAGTGCATGTGGTCCTAGTCGATTCTCACTAAGTATCTGACCATATATCCTGCATTCCGGATCCGAGTGGTTCAATAGCAATGGGCGAAGTTTAACTTCAATTAATCTCTGAAACCTAGCATAATAATCATCATAGGTCATCGCCATTCCCTTTTTATTCACAAACATCGGGCTGAACTCATCCTCGAATTCATGCAGAGCAAGAAACTTTTTATGGTATTCGTACAAGGTCTGAAAAGCTTCCAAAAACGGAGGATACACACACTGTTTTCGTTCCTTTTTAATTCTTCCACAGATTACCCCATCACTTCTCATTGCGTATTCTCTCGTAAGATCTATCTCTGCTTTTATCAGTTTCCCATCCCTAAGAGTCATTATGATACCTGCACCTTTTGCGCTTCTTTCCTGTCTAACATTACACACTTCTCCCGGTCTTAAGCCAGCAAAAGCCTGTAAGCCTATGGCAAAAGAAATATCAGGTGCATACCTGACTGCCAGATTCATAAGAATTTGAAATACTTTTGTAGGAATATCTCTGAATATTTCCTGCTTCTCTTGAATCCCCCTGATTTGAAAAGCTGGAACTTGTTTCTTTATCATTCTTCCCCTTCTCGTAAATATCTGACTCTCAACATACAGTTCATCTTTCTTAAGCGCTACATATCCCCCATATTTGTGTATGAGTTTTTTATAAAACAGTGTCACTGCATGCACGCACTTCTCAATACTCTGGCTTCCCCGATAACCTCCATCGGCTTTTTTCTCTAACGCATAATCCATAAAGAAACAGGTCAGTATTTCCTTGGTCACTTTAAATACATGGTCAACCTTGTAGACATCATAATGATCTATCAACACATAATTCAGCATCATACAGATATAATGCATTTTGGCTTTAACATCTGATGTCAAAGGACGAAACACTTTTTTCTCATATGCACCCACAAAGTTATGCAGCCTTGTAAATCGAATAATCACATCATATCTATTCTTGATTACTATAAACGATCTGGAATAGATCATCTCATCCGGTCCCACTAGCTTATGTTCATAAACAGCATAACGATAATTCTTTCTTCCTGTCTCAATATCAGTTATAGGAATTACATTTCCCACTACAATCACCTCCATACGGAGGAGATTGTACCTGATATTTTCCCTAAAAAACAGACTTATAATTCGCCAGCATTTAAACTATACTCGGGACTTTTTACCCTATTTCCATACTTATCAGTTTCTTCCCTTATCTTGAATTTATTTCCTCTCGAATTATTAAAACTGTTTATAAAAAGCAAAAACCGAGGATTTGACTCCTCGGCAATGTTTTATTTCCTATAATACTTATTTCTCATAAATTACTAAAAGGTTGATGCTTTCCCCTTGAAGAGCGCAAAATTACTGATGGTGCGATAATCTTACATCTCTTTATCATATTTGAAGCGATAATATATTCCATATCCTTGTACAAATAGATATGTGAAAACTAATAATAATAAAGCGATCATATCAATACCCATCAATGCAAAAGCCAATAACAATGCCCCATATACAAAGATCATCATATCATAAGCTTTTGCCTTAGATCGATTAGCAATTTCTACATTACGTTCATCATTTTTATCTATATTAATTTGTTTTTGTACTTCTGGATTACCTTTAATTGCTTTGTATGAAATATAATTTCCCATTCCATGACCAAACACACCACAGCCGAGACCGATGCAGATATATGGCAATGCTAACATGATTCCTTGTGGATTAATTAAGGATTTCACCAAATATAATCCTATCGCTAATAAAGCTCCACCCATTATTATTGCAATGTAACATGATTTTGAACTTTTCATCATAATTCCTCCTCAAATATAAATATTTCTTCAATTGTCATTTCAAAGTAGCGGGCTATTTTGAAAGCTAAAACAATAGACGGATTATATCTTCCATTTTCCAGTGAACCTATTGTCTGTCTAGAAACTTCTAATATAGCCGCCAGTTCCTCTTGTTTGATGCCTCTTTGCTTTCGGATTTCTTCTAGACGATTTTTCACAGCAACCTTCCTTTCTATGTTAAGTTTACTTTCCATAATCGAATAATATCACTCTTTACAGCCAATGTCAAGTATACTTTCCATGAGGTACATACTAAAGTTTTCATCTAATTGTGTGGTACGACCATTTACCACCACTATTTACAATGAACAATACTATTTGATCTCTATCAGCCAAAATCATCCTTACTTTTGAACAAAACCTTTTGTTTATTTACAATAGTTCTGTTCATTTCTGATTTTCATAAACAAAACCGCTAACCCTTATAAATCATGGCTTAGCGGCTTCTGTAGGTTTTGTTTATGAATTTCCAGTTAA
>JAQVCQ010000096.1 GCA_028689715.1 Lachnospiraceae bacterium | reverse complement strand
ATCTCCATAAAATCTCCATATAGATTCATTATGATGAGTTCAGATAAAGAAAGTATTGTTTTTTTATCCGGATTGGGAGGTAGTCATGATGAAAAGCGAAATAGCAAAACAGCTTAAGATCAGCGGTATGGTATGCAGTGGATGTGAAATAAATATTGAAAAAAAGGTAGGCTCGATTCCAGGAGTTAAAAAAGTAAAAGCCAGTTATAAAAATGGAACCGCCAATGTTATTTATGATGAGAGCAGAGTGAAATTACCTGAAATTAAAAGACAGATCGAAGAAATGGAATATCAGGTGACTGGAGTTGGTTTTGATCCCAAAGAATATGAAAAAATAAATTATTCTCAGCTTTTTCTGATATTGGTCATTCTGACAGGTGCTTTTATTATTATTGATCGTTTGGGTGGATTTACATTATTTAACTTTTTCCCTGAAGCAAAAGAAGGAATGGGATATGCAACACTATTTGTAATAGGACTGCTGACTTCTGTCCACTGTATTGGAATGTGTGGTGGAATTAATCTGTCACAATGTATTAATGTAACAGGCGACAGCAAGCTGGAACGGTTAAGACCAAGTTTTCTTTACAATCTGGGAAGAGTCATATCGTATACGGTGATTGGTGGTATCGTTGGTGGGATTGGATCGGTCATTAGCTTTAATGGAGCTATGAGAGGAGCCGTAGCTTTATTTGCCGGTGTGTTCATGATCATTATGGGATTGAATATGCTTCATATTTTCCCCTGGCTAAGAAGGTTCAGTTTAAGAATGCCAAAATTTTTATTCAAGAATATGAGAGGAAAAAGTAACAGTCCTCTTTATGTTGGTATCTTAAATGGACTTATGCCATGTGGTCCACTGCAGGCAATGCAACTGTTTGCACTTTCAACAGAAGATCCGATCAAAGGTGCACTTTCTATGATGGCTTTTAGTATAGGTACCGTGCCTTTGATGTTTGCATTTGGAGCGTTAAGTTCTTTTGTTTCAAAAAAACTGACAGCAAAATTCATGATGTTCTCAGCCGTTCTTGTTATGATCTTAGGACTTGGAATGTTAAATACCGGACTTTCCATGGCAGGTTTTGTAGCGTTTGGAACAAAGACGGCTCAGACAGAAGAATTTGAACCAGTAATAGAAGATGGATATCAGATCGTTACGGTAGAAGTGACTTCAAGATCCTATGAACCAATTACTGTACAGAGTGGAATACCTGCAAAAATCAATTTTCATGTTGAAGAAGGCGATTTAAATGGATGTAACAATGCAATTATCATACCTGAATATGGAATACAGCTTCCTTTAGAAGTTGGTGATAATATTGTGGAATTCACCCCTGATAAAACTGGAGTGATACCATATAGCTGCTGGATGAATATGATCAGAAGCACAATAACAGTTATTGAATAATAAAAATTACAGGAGTGGAAAAATGATGAAGGAAAAGAAAAAAAAATTTTTTGGTGTATTAGTTGTGATAGCTGTATTGGTGGTGTTTGCAGGGTTCGTGGTCAGCAATCGAAATGGACTTGAGAGTGCCCAGGCAAAAGCATCAGAATCCGCAACAGAGAGCGAACTGATAGATGCAACCGGAGAAATTCAGGAAATTAACAGTGAAATGGATTCTTATTTTTATCCTGAAATTACTGTAAAAAAAGGCGTGCCGGTCAGATGGACCATTACAGCAGAGGAAGCAGATCTTAATTTTTGCAATAATAAAATATCCATTCCGGGTCTTGGCATTACAAAAAGCCTGACGGCAGGAGAAAATGTAATCGAGTTCACACCAACAGAATCTGGAACGATACCTTACAGCTGCTGGATGGGTATGATCCAGTCAAAGATCACAGTTCTGGAGAATGGAGATACAGTTTTAGAAACACCAGAACCTGATACAGCAGAGGATGTGGAAGAATCAGAAACAGGATTGCCGGCTGCCGGTGGATGTTGTGGCGCAGGTAGTTTATAAACCAAAAAGAAAGAGGAGGAAGATCAGATGCATGCAACAATGAAAATAATAGGAATGACCTGCGCAGCATGCTCGGCCAGAATTGAAAGAGTCGTTGCAAAAGTAGAAGGGGTGGAATCGGTTTCCGTAAATCTTGCCACAGAAATATTAAATTGTGACTTTGATGAAAACAGGATCAGTGTTGATATTGTGAAACAGGCTGTGGAAAAAGCAGGGTATCAGTGGGCAGAACTGGTGAAAAAGGGAGCCGTTGATGAGGATAAGATCAGAAAAGAAAAAGAGATCAGGACACTCTGGAGAAAATTCACGGTTTCGACAATTTTTGTAATACCACTTTTATATATTGCAATGGGAACTATGATCTCATGGATCAATGCTCCGGTTCCGACGGTGATCGAACCGATGGCATATCCGCTTAACTTTGCACTGATCCAGATTCTTCTTGTCATTCCGATTCTGATCGCAGGTCATCGTTTTTATTATGTGGGTTTTCGAGCAATCTGGCTTAGATCACCAAATATGGATTCCTTAATTGCAATCGGTACTACTGCAGCGATTATTTATAGTGGATATGCAACGGTACAGATCGCATTGGGACAACTGGCATATGTTGAAAGCCTTTATTTCGAGTCGGCAGGTGTCATTATAACACTTATTCTTCTTGGTAAATCACTTGAGGCAGTATCAAAAGGAAGAACCAGTGAAGCAATCAAAAAATTGATGGGTCTTGCACCAAAAACTGCAATTGTAATTAAAAATGATAGGGAATATGAGATCCCGATAGAAGAAGTTGTTCCAGATGATATTATCCTTGTAAAACCGGGTGGTAAGATTCCTGTTGATGGTGTTGTAGTGGAAGGAACTACAGCTATTGATGAGGCAATGCTTACTGGTGAAAGTATTCCTGTTGAAAAGCAGGCAGGTGATAAGGTATATGCTGCAAGCCTGAATAAGAATGGTGTGATTCGATTTCGTGCTACAAAAGTTGGATCTGACACTGCACTTGCGCAAATCATAAAACTGGTAGAGGATGCACAGGGATCCAAAGCACCAATTGCCCAGATCGCGGATGTAGTATCGGGATATTTTGTTCCAGTAGTATTTGTCATCGCTGTTCTGGCATTTGCAGCATGGATGCTTAGTGGGCAGTCGCTTGTATTCTCACTTAAAATATTTATTGCGATATTAGTGATTGCATGCCCCTGTGCACTTGGGCTCGCAACGCCTACTGCGATTATGGTCGGGACAGGAAAAGGAGCTGAGAACGGCATTCTGATAAAAAGTGGTGGTGCACTGGAACTGACACATAAAATTCAGACAATTGTATTTGACAAAACAGGGACGATCACAGAAGGGAAACCGGAAGTGACTGATATTGTAGCCTATGATGGTTACGAACGGACGAAACTTCTTCAGATGGCCGCTTCTGCAGAAAAAGGAAGTGAACATCCACTGGCTGATGCAATCGTAAAAGGAGCAGAACGTGAAAAAATCGAGCTCCTGACAGGGAAAGAATTTGAGGCGATACCGGGGCAGGGAATCAAAGTAAGAATAGAAAATGATCTGATTCTGATTGGAAACAAAAAACTCATGGATGAACAAAAAATTGAATCAGGGTATGCGTTAAATGATGCCAACAGACTTGCAGGGGAAGGAAAAACACCAATGTATATTGTTGTGAATCATAAGCTTGCCGGAATGATCGCAGTTGCAGACGTTGTAAAGAGCAACAGTGCCAGGGCGATCAAAAAGTTAACAGATATGGGGATTGAAGTAGTCATGATTACGGGTGATAACAGTAGAACAGCAGATGCGATCGCAGCACAGGTAGGTATTCGCAGAGTGCTCTCTGAAGTACTCCCGCAGGACAAGTCCAATGAAGTGAAAAAGCTACAGTCAGAAGGGAAAAAGGTCGCAATGGTAGGAGATGGTATCAATGATGCACCCGCACTTGCACAGGCAGATATCGGAATTGCCATTGGAAGTGGAACAGATGTTGCCATGGAAAGCGCAGATATTGTTTTAATGCACAGTGATCTGATGGATGTTCCAACGGCAATCCTTCTTTCAAAACACACCATTCGCAACATCAGGCAGAACCTTTTCTGGGCATTTGCATATAACGTTACAGGAATACCGGTAGCGGCAGGTATTTTATATCTGTTTGGAGGACCACTCTTAACGCCTATGTTCGCAGCAGCAGCAATGAGTCTTTCAAGTGTATCAGTACTAAGCAATGCTCTTAGATTAAAAAGATTTAAAGCACAACATTAATTCACCGCACGAAATGTGCAGATCGGAGATTTTATGAAAAAATTAATTGTGATAGCGCTTTCCGCTTCCCTGCTTCTTGGCCTTACCGGATGTGCACAGACCGACGTAGTCGCAAAAACAGCAGTCACTTCATTTGTAAGTATTTTAGATAAAAATAGTGATAAAATTTATGAAGAAGAGGATGGATATGCATTTACTTCGCCTTCAGAACTGGAAGCCTTCCATATTGGTGAAGATATTGCCATTTCCTTTGAACTTGCACCATTTGTAGAGGCAGGGCTGGATATAGCACTTCTTCCGGATTATATTGAAGCAAGTGACACGACAATAACAATTGGAATGAAGAATAATGAATATGAATCCAGTGAGAATGCCAATGAAGCATTTGCAGAACTTGTAGCAAATAACAGAGATGCAATCGGATATCATGCTGCACTTGATCATTATGGTGTTGCACTTGGAAATGGTAATATGTTTGAGTGGGCCAAGGATACTTCAACAAATGATAAGGATATTGTATTCGTTCTGAATCCACAGCCATTTATCGATGCCGGGGTTGATGTGAATCAGGTAGAAGGTTGGGTATTTGCTAAAGTTGAAACAATGGAAGATGGTAAAAAAGTGGAAGTTGATAAGTTATTGAAACCTTATGATTTGAATTAAGGATGATACATACAAACGGGAAGGTGAGAGCCTTCCCGTTTGTATGTGTATTTATATTTTGATTACCAGACTTTGATCTTGTTATATCCTGGAGTGAGTGTTTCGAAAGGTCCTGGTACTGGCTCACTTGTTCTTGAGTCATTATGATAATCAGTGTTCAGTATTATGGTGTTACCATCTGGATCATCAAAAATAGCATCAACAATTCTTACCGTGCCAAGTGTATCTGTAGAATGAACACGAGTCGACACGTGCAATAATTCATCTGGAACATGAAGTTCTATATAAACTGACCCTGCTTCCTCGATAACGGAAATTGCGGGGTTGAATTCAGGCATTACGACAAGATTTTTCTCTGCTCGAAAAGCTTTTGAACCATTTAAATATACATTACCGTCAATATATACGGGCTGTTCAATTTCGATGAATTTTTCCAGATCCCCATTTCCGGCACTGCATACTTTCTCATGATATTCTTCATAAGATTCACAACAGTCATCATAACCTGCAGTACCACTATAACATTCTTCTTCTGGGATAGTAAATCCACCAACAAAGATATTGTTATACAGACGATCGTCACCGCTATAGACAACTGTAGTTCCAGCGATCTGTGTTGAATGTGGGAAATGATAAGGTGTTGAACGATCTAAAGTTTTGATTCTTCTCATAGAACCACAGCATAGATTATTCACATATGCACCACCCTGCGCCACATTATCAAAACTATAGTTCGATGCAAATATATTGTTGTCGACCAGATAAGGACCATGTGTGACTTCGATAAAAAAGTCCCTGTCATTATTGTAGTATAGATTTTTGCTTACACGTACGCCCTGCGCCTGCCAGTCAAGCCAGGTACCAAGTGTACAGTTATGAATACGATTATTGTGTATTTGCACATCTACTGCAGCATGAAGTTTAATTCCGGCAATTTCATATCCGAAGTATTCGTGTTTTGTTGCAATGTTGTAAATATGATTATCATAGATCTGGCTAAATACACAACCCATATGTCCTACAATACCATTTTGTCCACAATCATAGATTTCGTTGTTGCGTATAATATGTGAGCCAATCTTTTCTTTAGACCAACCGATCTGTAAAGCACGGAAAACAGACTCCATCTGGTATTGATATCCTGGTTTTTGCTGACGTCTTGTACAGAGGTTATGTCCGGTGGAAGCTTCTTTGCCGATACTGATCGCGCTGCATTTTGAATCATGAAGTATATTATTTTCGATAATCCAGCCTTTGCTCCAATTTACTCCAAGCATACCTGGCTGGTCAGCAGTTGGGGGAGTCCATGGTGTAGCAGCATGAGCAATTTCGAAGCCTCTGACCGTAATATAGTTCATTCCAGTTTTTTCAGGATAGAAACAACATTTTCTGACATTGATCTCGACGCATTCCTTATTCGGGTCAAAAGAATGGAAGTTGGCATAGATTGTTGTATTCTCATCATCTACTTCACTGAACCATTGATAGACGGAGCCATCCGGATCCAGGAGTCGTTCCTGTCGTTTTGTCCAGGGAGGATTATAACCAAATTCTCTCCGTTGTGGTTTCATTACTTCGTCCAGTGATGCAGCCTCATAAAATGACTTACCATTAAGGTATACATCTCCAGGGTGCAGGGCATGATCTGAAGGATGGATCAACCAGTCGCCGCTTAGGATTTCTTTGTATGGATTATAAGTTCCAAATACAGTATTTGGGATGACTGCTTTCCATACTCCTGCACTAACGGGTTTCCAGTCGTTTACAATTTCGGATCCTTTAATTACAACTTTTTCTCCTTCGGCTGCTTCATATGTGATGCGGTTAATATTGCTATAACCACTATGTGCAGGTTTGACCCATTCGCGGTAGACACCTTCGTGTACTATGATCCGGTCACCAGTCTCGGCAATGGAGGCTGCTTTTGATATGGTACAAAAAGGTGAATGAATGCTTCCGTTGGAATTGTCATTACCATTTGGGGCTACATGAAATATCTGATTCATTTTAATACCTCCTTCTCTTATTAACCTAACCATAATACCGGACCTTGTATTGCACTACCTATTATTTGCGAACCAGTGCCTATATATTGTTGTAAATGTTGCAAAGAGATTGTTATTTCTTATATTTATAGGTATCATGTAAAAATAGTAACAATATTTGAGTAATTTAATCCACACAAAATTTTATAACCAGGACGGTGATGAGTTGAAAGATCTATCTATTTTTGAAAACAATCATTTTTACAAGGGGTATTCATTCAGTATCTTTTACTTTCATGAACTTGAAACATTTCCACTTCACTGGCATCATTATGTTGAAGTGATATATACAATGCAGAATGGTGTTATTTTTGAAGTGAATGGACAAAAAGTACATATGAAAAAAGGAGATGTACTATTTATCTGGCCGGGAGAACTTCATTCTATTGTATATCAGCCCAGACCCAATAACACACTCATGCTACAGTTCGATGCACAGCTTCTTACTGACCGGCTTGATTTTCAAAAGATGGCATATTTATTTTATAAAACAAGAATCTTACGTGGTGCCAGTGGTGGAGAACTGGTTATTCTGATCCAGAATACGCTTCTGAAAATTCTGGATACTTCATTGAATGAAGAAAATTTTCCTGAGATGAAAGCCTGTGTCTTGATTTATGAGCTCATGATCAGTCTCGGTCAGGAATTTTTATCAGAAGGAAATAGACGGGGGAAAAAAGTGATCACGCACAAAGCACAGGTGGAACAGCAGATGCTGCATGTATGCAATTATATTGCTGCACATTGTACAGAGAAGATCACACTTGAACAGGCAGCATTTGTAGCCGGATTCTCTAAATTTCATTTTTCTAAACTTTTTAAAGAGTATACTGGGCATAGTTTCCCGGAATTTCAGGCAAAAGAAAGACTTAGAATAGCAGAGACGCTACTTATGGATCCGTCAGTTTCAGTGACAGAAGCATCTCTGGAATCGGGTTTTGAAAGTATCTCTACTTTTAACAGAGTATTCAAACAATTTAAAAAAGTCAGCCCGACGCAGTTCAGAACAATGTATATGCTTTCAGATTCAGAAGATCATTAATCAATAGAGGATGACAGATTTTTATAGATTTAAGACATTTTATTTCATTTTAACTTCATTTTTAGCATGTTAAGATGAATCCAACAAAGAGATCGAAACACTTATAAGGAGGATGTAAAATGAAAAAGAAGTTGCTAAGTGTATTATTATCGGCAGCCATGGTTACCACATTACTGACTGGATGCGGTGGATCTGA
>JAQVCQ010000095.1 GCA_028689715.1 Lachnospiraceae bacterium | reverse complement strand
CAGCGGCATAGGCATATACTGTTCTGAAAAACCCATCATCCTTATTTTATCTACTACCTGTTTTCCATCCTGAAAACTTCCTGAACATCCTTCATGCATACTTAAAATTCTCCTTTTACTGTTTCTCCTGCGCGCAGATCGGCACGCAGTGACTGAATTTTTTCATCCATTTCTTCCAGTTTTATCAATATCTTTTTTTCTTCTGATGATGTGTCTATAATCTTTGCGATTCCACCATTTTTTATGACGATCCTCTTTTTTGCCATGAGGGCAAGCGTTGGATCATGCGTAGCCATTAATACGATCTTTTCCTCTCCTACAAGTAATTTCAATGCCTTTTTTCGATCAATTCCTGCATTTTCAATTTCATCGATCAGCACGATCGGTGAGGTGCTTAAGATCGCAGTATCTGCGATCATCAGCGCTCTGGACTGTCCACCACTCAGTGAAGTGACCGGGGTATCGTAATCAAATTTCTCACCGGCAAGATAATTGGCTGCTTCAACGATCCTTTTTACTACGTGCTCATGCTCTTCTACCATACGGCTTTTTGCGTGAAGCTCAATAAATTCGCCAACTGTCAGATCAATTACAAAATTCATGTTCTGTGACAACTGCGCTACCAGTTTGTTGCTTCCCGAAAAGCGCCACTTATTGTCTGCTTCCTGTCCATTGATCAGGATACTTCTTCCCGTTGGCGTGTCTCCTTTTGCAGTCCATTCAATATCTGCAAGCAATCTCGATTTTCCGGAACCGGTAGGACCTACAATGGCAATAATATCACTCTTGTGAATCACAAAGTCTTGAAATGTTTCCGGATTTCCATGTTTATCTTTTCCCGGCAGTATCGTCAGTGTGGAGACGCTTTGTTCCTGTTCTTCACCCAAAAATGAAAGCATCTGATTAATGTATTCAACGAGTTCCTCTTCAAGCTTTGAAATATCGATCGCCCACTCTTCAAGTTCATGTTCTTCGAACTGTTCTTTATACCCTTGTATCGTTTTATCATCATGCCCGGCAACAGAAAGTTTGTTGTTTTCAAAATAATTTAATACAAACGGATATTTCGAAAAAATTTCACGAATCGTCATCTGCTGTAACTGTTCTTTTATGATCATGTTATTCCCCTATCTCTATCTTTCTAACATTGCCCATCTGGTACTCTTCACCGATTCTCTTTTCCCCCAGACAATAGGAACAAAGTGCAGATGGCATGGAAAATCGAAGTTCCAGACCTTTTACAGAATCTATTTCCTGTTCTTTTTCTTCCATCAGTGTACTTAACTCGAATGCACCCTGACCAGTCAGCCCATTCACATGCATTACGATTGCTTTTGAATTTACTGAACTCACTCTAGAAGAAAAAACTTCACGTTCCGCCTGTGAGACAATATCTCCTTTTGTGATCACAACAATATCTGCTGCTTTTAACATCGGTCCGATTTTTTTCGGTGTATTCATACCGCTTAGATTATCAATGACACATACTGCTTTAATATCCCTGATATGAGGGGAACAGCGATTGCACAATCCGGCACTTTCCGTAATAAGGAGATCCAACTGATTCTGTATTCCCCACTGTACGACTTCTTCTATATTACTGACAAAAAAATGATCCGGACACAATGCTCCTGATAACCCTTTTTTTACAGGAACTCCTGCTTTTTCATATAAGATATCATCTTCCGTATAGAGACAATCAAATTTAACGACTCCGACTTTCTGTCCTTTTTGTCTGATCGCCTGTATCGTTTTTAATATGACCGAGGTCTTTCCCGATGATGGTGGCCCCGAAAATGTAACCAGATTCATTCTAATCCTCCTTGCTTTCATGGAATAATTGCTCTAACTGTCCAATCAGCGGTCCAATATCATGACTTTCAATATAGTCCCAGCCAAGCCACATATAATGGTTTTCTGCATCCATAAGATTGTCCACTTCAGGATTCACACTTGGAAAGAGTCCCTGGTGTGATAGTATTTCTCCTATCTCTTTTGATGCAAAAAAATCAATGAATGGACGTAATTTCTCACTCGAAGCATCCTTGGATAACATAAAGATCGGTGATATGATTGCTCCATCTTTTGGCCAGACCGCTTTCATTGGTCCACCCTTTTTGGTCATCTTAGTAAAGAAGTAAGGCATGATGGTAACAGCAGGCTTATTTGCTTTTTTAATATGAGATTTGACCATTTCTGCCGGATGCATGCTCTGAAGCAGACTACGACCTAATTTTCTGATTCCATCCTCCCCATACTTTTTATAAATATTCAACAGGATGGCATTGAACAGATCAAAGTCACCGATTGGCAGGGAAACTGAATTCTCAAATTCCGGTCTTAAAAGATCTTCCCAACTAAGAGGCACCTCTCTATCCCCAAGTTCTTCTGTATTCACAAGAAATACTGCGGCAACGACTGCAAGCATCGAATACTGCCCTTTCGGATCGCGTAGCTGTATCTCTTCATTTTCAAAATCTGTATGGTACTTACTGATTCCTGTCAGATCCCTAAAAGCACCCTGTTCTTTGAATTTTCCAATTAACTCCTTATCAAAAAACAAATCAAACCCTGCTGAAATAAAAAGATCTGCAAGAACATCTGCTGATTCAGATTCTTTTACCTGTTCTTTGATCCAGTCTACTCCCATGGATGCCGCTTGAAGCTGATAGTCCAGATCGGATTTTACACTATCATCCTGTTCTGAAAGCCACTTCTCAAATCCCTCCAGTAAGGGAATTCTGATCGGACATGGAAGAACTCCTTGAATGGAAACACCTGCGTTTTGCTTCTTTTTCTTTTCCAACAGTGCTGAATCTGCTTCATTCCTGTTTTGTAAAATCGCCTCCACTAAGCGTTCTTCGAAGGAATTCACATCTATTTTTTTCATTTTAAGTGCCTGTTCCAATGTGATCGTTTTTCCCATGGTTTCACGCATTGCGGCATTTTGCATATTTTCAAACCCATTACCTGCCAGTATGGCAATTGTTTCTGGATAACTCTGTGTTATATCATAAATTGTGTCATTACTTTTAAAATACTGATTCATTTTATTCCTGATCCTTTCATTGCTAAAATATACTATTGACCTGACATAACCAGTCTACTATGATTAGAATAGAAAATCCGTTGTTTTCACAACGGATCGGAGGTTATTATGGAAAAAAACGATTATCTTGTTCTAAATCAAATGGATCTGTTTTTTGGAATAGAGCCATCTCAAATCTCACCACTAATTGGCTGTCTCACGATTGGTACGAATACCTTTCAAAAAAATGAATTTATTTTTGAATTGCATCAGATGATCAAAAAGATTGGTATTCTGTTATCCGGAGAAGCTCAGATCGTTCAGGACGATTTTCTTGGTAACAGAAATATTTTATCCAACATTCAGTCTGGTGATCTTTTTGGTGAATCATTCGCGTTTTCCCAGCTGCCGATTTCATCCTTTAGTGTGATCGCGGTCACGGAATGTACCGTTCTATTTATTGATCCCAAAAAACTGGCTACTCCGTGTTTCGCCGGATGTGATTTTCATCACACATTGATTCAGAATATGTTAAAAATCGTCTCGCTTAAAAACATTCAGCTCACAGAGAAAATTGAAGTTCTGTCTAAACGCAGTCTTCGAGAAAAGGTTTTAAGCTACCTTTCTCTTGCTTCTGCAAAGTTCGATTCCTCAGAATTTATGATTCCATTTGACAGACAGGCGCTTGCAGATTATCTTTGTGCTGACAGAAGTGCCCTGTCAGCTGAACTCTCCCGTCTGAAACGGGATGGTTATCTTGATTACCATAAAAATCAGTTCATACTTCATTTTAACAAAAATGAATAACTTCTTTTATTGTGTATATTTTTCAAAAAAGGGGATTCTTTTTTCTTCTTTTTTATCAATCAGAATATGACTGGTCTGAATCCCAGCACGGATCAATAATTCGATCATATCGGCGAGAAAGGCATCACTCCCAACGATATAATAGATACAGTTTCCATTGTCCTGCGATTGGTTTTGGTCTTTTGCGATCAGTTTTTCAACTTCATCATAAAACTGACCCCTGTTGTCAGGCCACAACAGCATGATCCCATCCAGCGGATTGGCTTCTATCTCATCGCGATACAGGTGTTCCGCTGGTCTGGCGACATGAACTGATGTCAGCGATTTCTGTCCCTTCCTACTCTGATAATGCAAAATCATCTGATAAAATGAAGTCATTCCTATTCCCATTGACAAAAAGACCATCGGAATTCCTTCTTCCTGCAGTTTCAAAATAGAGTGTATTTTAAATATAGTAAGCGTATCTCCTTCTTCCATTTTTGAAAGCTGTCGTTTGAATCTCGAACAGACTTCTGGAATCCTTGTTGTAAATCCTATGCAGCTCTGCTGCGGTGTTGTTACGATCGACATGTGTCTTACCAGTTCTTTGTCCGTTGGATCGCAGTTCTGAAATCCTGGAAGTCCAACATGCATATGCGCACCCGGCTCCCATTTCAGATCATCAGGCTTTTCAAGTATATATGTAAAAACATCATGTGATACTGGTATGATATCCAGAATTTTCACTTCATAATATTCCATACAACACCTTTCTCTGAAGATTACTTACTTCAGTTCACCTACGACTTCAAGTCGATCAAGTGGATAACTCTTCCAATGTAAATGTCTGCAGATCAGCAGTTTCGCTGATTTTTTCTGATTGACCTGTCGTTTTCTGTCCTATCAGTGCATTCAATGAATATGGTAATGTTAGATGCAAAATGACAGCTGCCACAATCAATACAGCAATAGAGCGATGAATCATAAACCATGCCCCTTTTCTTGGCTTCTTTTTGCTATTTGCATTCCAGCCAAGTATCGCCTGTACCAAAAGTAATGAAGCTGCAAGACCTCCTGTCAGGTTAGGTCCATAAGTCAGAAACTGAATCGTAAGATGAATCAAAAGTAAAACAACTGCCATAAGACCAAAATACTTATGATTGCGTACGAAAACTGTTGTCAGCACTTTCATGCTCTTTTTATAAAATGAATCAGGCGCTGCATTTTTCCCAAACTGTTTATTTACAAATTTTATGCCGTAATTCATCAAAGTTCCAGTTAACGTAATAAACAATAACCAACCAAATAATTCTCCAAAATTTATTGTCATAGCTTGCCCTCCTATTAAATCAGTAATGATTCCTATCATAGTTATGATTGAATACTATACCTTTTTCATTTAAATTGCAAGCAATTTATTTGATTGGTTGCCTTACCGTAACTCCAGGTGAATTTATTCATCATTCATTCCAGTTCTTGCTTTCTCAAGTGCAGCAAGATCAAACTTTTTCATCTTTAAGAATGCTTCTGTAGCACGCTTTGCTTCATCTGGTGTTCCATTCACAAAAATCTCATCCATGTTCGCCGGTGTTATCTGCCATGATAATCCAAATTGATCCTTCAGCCAGCCGCATTGTTCTGCCTCCGGCACATAGGAAAGCTTGTCCCAGTAATAATCAATTTCATCCTGATTATCACATGGTACCATTAGTGAAAAGGCTTCATTAAAGCAAAAATCACCACCTGACCCATGATCCATGATTATGAACGAAGTCCCATAAAGATCCATCTCTGCATAATTCACCATTGCACGCTTATCTTCCGCTTCATTCACCCCATAATGATTCACAAAATTAATATTTGATTGCGGAAATAAAGATGTATAGTACTTCATTGCCTCAAGTGCTCTACCGCAGGACTCTCCTGAAAACAGCAGAGCTGGTCTGATTTTTGGAATATTTTGTTCTTGTTCATTCAATATTAATTGCCAGCTCAGTCCATATTTATCCTGTAACCAGACATAATAGTTACTAAATGGATATTCATCCAAAGGCATTAAAAATGTAGCTCCATCTTTTAACTGATCATAAATTTTCTCTAGTTCTTTGCGTGTCTGACAGGTAACAAATATGGAAATTGCAGGGTTGAAAGTAAAATATGGGCCAGCGCTGATTGCCGAAAAAGAAATTCCTTCCAGTTCAAACGCTACCATTTGCGCATCTCCTGAAGGTGTGTCTGACAGAGTAACTGTATGCAATATTTTAGAATTTCCAAACAGACTTACATACCAACTGGCTGCCTCCAACGCTTCTTTATCATACCATAAGTGTGGAATAATCTTCTGCATGCTGATCACCCCTGACTATTTTCATAATTTAGCGACCATAAAACTCCAAATTTATCTGTTAACTGGCCATATGTTGCTCCCCAGAACTGCTTTGATAATGGCATACTAACGACTCCACCAGCAGATAAGTTCGCAAAATATGAATTGATTTCTTCCTCACTGTCACATTGGATCATCAAAGTAATCATGGATCCATTAACCATTTCTTTATCCATCGCATCTGATGCCATAATTATGATATTCCCTTTTTCAAGACGTGCGTGTAGCACAAGATCTTTCATTTCTAGTGGCATCTGATCTGCCATTGGAGACTCTGCCACTGTCTGTACCACCAGTTCTCCTCCAAAACACTCCTTGTAAAAGTTCATTGCCTCATTACAGTTTCCTTCAAAATTCAGATAAGGTATTAATACTGACATTCGACTTCCTCCTTTTCATTATAACCCATGATTGTTTTGATATATTCTGTTGTTTCCCAATCGGTTAATTTTTCCAATAACCGAAATTCCAAAAGTGCTGACTACCGTTTTATCAAATCCACAAGTAATTACCTGAATATCTTTTTTTGCTTCATCTCTTGCCCATCCCAATACATCCACGAACACGCTAAATTCCATAGTTTCAAATGCCTTTAAACATAATAACAGTACTTTCATAATGCATTTTCTCCAGTATATTCATTTTAATTAGATTAAAAATTACCTTTTATTTTTTTACACTGATCGACAGATAGGAATATTTTTCGGCATGATACCAGGATTCCGCATATTCCAGTGCATTATGGTTTACATCATATAAAATATCCAGTATTTTAAGTGCTATGGCATGATCATTATTGTAAAGGGCTTGTGACACCTCTCCATCGGTCTTAACTGCACTGATCGTCTTTTTATCATAAGAAAATTCTTTATGGTACTCTTGTTGCAGAATTCGATAGAATGAATCTTTTTCAAGATCATATTCATCCAGATTCGGCACCAACGATACCGGTGTATAAATTATTTCATAAGCATAAGGCTCGCCATCCGCCAAACGTATACGTTTTATCAAATAACAGAACTCTCCTTCACTCATAGCCAAATTCAATCTGGCGATTTCCGGTGGAATTACTTTTTTAAATTCTATCAGTTTACTGCCAGCAGCCATACCACGCTCTTTCATTAACTCTGTAAAACTATAAATCGTATGACTTCTCTGAATAATACGTTTATTGACGAACGCTCCTCTTCCTTTGATTCTATATAAAATACCTTTTGCTACCAGAAAATTCAAAGCCTGACGTGCAGTCATCCGGCTGATTGAGAAACGTTCCATAATTTCTCTTTCTGTTGCAAATTTATCATTTTCTGAATAATCCATATCCTCAATTTCTTTACTGAGAATATCTGTGATCTGTGATGTTGTTAATTTATCCTTTGCTGTCATATTACACCTCCGATAACATGATTATAACATATTTAAAATTAATTGTTATTAAATTATTTGACATTGTATATACAATGTTCTAAGATCTTGTTGACAATTCTTTGTTTCACTGTGTATAATTACTTTGCATTTATTGTATATACATTTATAAGTTAATGTATATCATTAAAAACCAAAAATAAAGGAGCAGTATCATGGAGATTGATCAAATGAAACAATATTTTCTGGAAGTTAATGAAAGAATGAAATATGTAATCGAAAAAGAACGCGATCAGATAGGGGATGTGGCAAAAATGATGTTTGAATGCACTGCCCAAAATAGATCCATCTATTTCTTTGGAACAGGTCACTCTTATATTGTAGGACAGGAAGTATTTGCAAGAGCCGGCGGTTACGCAGGGTTCATTCCAATTTGTATGAATGAGCTTGGAATGAATCATGCTTATAAAAGCACACTGATTGAACGAACAGCAGAATATGCACAGGTAATTTTAGGGTTATATCACTTCAGACCCGGAGATATGATTATAATCACATCTAATTCTGGCAGGAACAATTTAATTGTTGAACTTGCATTGGCATTGAAGGAAATGGGTGTTCATATTGTTGCTCTTACAGCTTTAAGTCATTCAAAAAACTGTATGAGTAGACATAAAAGCGGATTTCGGTTATTTGAACTTGCTGACATTGTGTTAGATAATTGCTCAGTCTACGG